>JBKPKE010000190.1:0-16349 GCA_046730955.1 Pseudomonadota bacterium | reverse complement strand
GTTTCCTCCGTTTTGTCTAATTTTGGCCTGCCCTAGCTCCGCAGCCGTCGCCCGGCAAGTAGCCCCGCCTTGTCATCGCCATCGCAGCAAAGCAATCGGGGAGCCATGGATCGGAACAGCGTCTCGCGCCCGCTGACCCTCGGCGAGATTGAACTCGCACGATCGGTCTTCGGTAACGCGATAGACTATTCGAAGGTTCGCATGGTTCGGCGAAAGTGGTGGCCTTTCCAGCCGCGCAGCGTTGCAATGGCCCCCACGGGCAGTATCCATTTCCATCCACATTCCGATCTCTGGTCGGAGGATTTTGCGAATGAGCCGCTGCACCTGCAGGGTCTCTTCATCCATGAGCTGACCCACGTCTGGCAGTCGCAGACTCGCGGCCGCTTCTACCTTCCTCTGATGCGACATCCGTTCTGCCGCTATTCCTATGACTTGCAGGAGGGACGACCGTTCGAAGACTACGGCATTGAGCAGCAAGCCGAAATCGTCCGTCACCGATTCCTCGCGGACCATGGCCGAGCACCGGCAGTGTGTCCTCCGAGTGACTTACTTCCGTTTTTCTAGGCAACTTACCCGTCACCGCGGTGCAACATAGCGGCCAGAAAGCTGCATGAGATCGATCACATGCCTTCGCAAGGCCTGCCGTTCAGAATATCTCCATTGTCTCACGCGCTGAAACATAAGGGGGCATTCATGCGCAGCTCGGCTTTCCTGCTGCTCGGCACTGCAGCAATCGCACTCGCAACTCCGGCCCAGGCTCAATCCACGCAGGAGCAGGTCGCTCAGACCGGAAATCAAGGACAGGCGCAGACGGCGGGCGACGAGATCATCGTCACAGCCACCAAGCGCGCATCCTCGATCCAGGATGTCCCTTTCTCGGTCAACGCTCAGACCCAGGAGGACATTCAGCGCGCCAACGCAAACACGATCGAGGACATCAGCCGTAACGTCGCTGGCTTGACGGTTCAGAACCTCGGTCCGGGACAGAGCCAAGTATCCGTGCGTGGCGTGTCCGCCGGACAGATCGTTCGCGACCAGCCGGGCGTGAAGGAACAGGTCGGCATCTACCTCGACGAAAGCGTCATCTCGCTTTCGCTCTTCACCCCTGATCTCGACCTTTTCGACCTGAACCGCGTCGAGACGCTGCGCGGACCTCAGGGCACTCTGTTCGGCTCGGGCTCCGTCGGAGGCACAATCCGTTACATCACCAATCAGCCGCAGATTGGCGTGATGGAGGGTCTCGCCGAGGCGAACGTCAACTTCGTCAAGGACGGCGAGCTCGGTTACCACGTCAAAGGCGCGGTGAATCTGCCGATCGCAGATGTGATGGCCGCCCGAATTGTAGGTTATCACACCAGCTATGGAGGCTTCATTGACGCGGAAGGCCCCGCCGGAGGCAAGAACGTCAATGACGGATCGCGATCGGGCGGCCGCGTCTCGCTGCTTATTGAGCCTGCCCCCAACATCCGCCTGACGCCACGCATCGTGTTCCAGAAGATCACGGCCGACGGCTTCAACCGTGAGGAATTCTATAATCTCTTCGACAATCAGTTCACGACGACCGGCGGAGAGCTGATCGGCAAGCGCAAGCAATATCTGCTGCTGCGCGAGAAGTTCAAAGACAAGACCCTCATCGGCGACCTCACAGGCAGCGTCGATTTCGGCGGCGTCGAGCTGACCTCGATCACGACCTACACCAATCGCGACATTCTCGTCAGCCGCGACGCGTCAGCGCTGACCGGATCGGTTACCGTATCCTTCTCGGGTGCGGATCCGACTCTGGATCAGTTCGCGGACCTGCCGTCGAACCTTCGAGACACGACCGACCTCAAGCAATGGACGCAGGAAGTGCGGCTCGCGTCGACGGGCTCCGGTCCGTTCCAATGGGTCGTCGGCGGATTCTACACGCATGCCGACCGCAAGTATGAGCAGCGGCTTCCCACTCCGGGCTACGACGTCAACGTCACCAACCCGTTTCTCGCGGCAATCTGCGTGCCCGACGATCCACTGACACCCGAGAACGAAGGCTCTTCGTGCGCAGACTCGGTCGCTGGGACGCCTCTTACTGCGGCCGATGTCGCCAACGGGTTCCCATTGGACTCTCCGTACAACGCCGACCTGCCGTACATCATCAAGCAGAGCGCGCTGTTCGGCGAAGCAAGCTACGACTTCGGCCAGTTCAAGCTGACGGCGGGCGGACGCTATTACAACTTCAAGGAAAAGCGCGACTTCATCTCAGGCGGCGTTTTCGCCAACGGCGACACCCGGATCGGGGACAAGACCGATTCGAGCGGCTTCAATCCCCGCGTGATCGCCACATACGAGCCTAACGACAATCTCAGCTTCAACGTTCAGGCGGCCAAGGGCTTCCGCGTCGGCGGCATCAACGATCCGTTGAACCTGCCGATCTGCAGCACTGACGACCGCGTCATCTACGGCCCGTTCACGTCGGCAACGTACGACGACGAGACGCTGTGGAATTACGAAGCGGGCATGAAGTATCAGCAGCATGGCCTGACGTTCAACGCCGCCCTCTTCCACACGAATATCAAGGACCTCCAGGTCACCGTTGATGCGGGCAGCTGCTCATCGCGCTTGGTCTTCAACGTTCCGAAGGCCCATACGACCGGGCTCGAAGCCGAGCTCGCGGCCAGTCCGCTGGCCGGTCTCGATCTGTCGCTGGCTGGTAGCTACGTCAGCGCCGAGTTCGATTCGACCATCGACAATCCCGTGCTCGCAGGCCGTACCGGCATCCGCGAGGGCAATCGCCTGCCGACCGTGCCGAAGTTCCAGATCGCGGCCGCGGCGACCTACGGCAATCGGTTAAGCGATAATGCGGATTGGTACGTCAACACCACGTTCCAGCATGTCGGAGACCGCATTACCCAGCCTGGCGATCAGGAGCCGGGCGCCGGCATTTTCACTCCCGGCGTCAACGGTTCGCTCTGGTTCGACCCCATCACGGGTTTGTCGTCCGGTCCATCGGGCGAGGACACGAACTTCCACGACAGGCTGGACTTGCCGGCCTACAACCTCGTCAACTTCTCGCTCGGGGTGAAGTGGGACAGCGGTCTTGAGATTGTGGGCTATCTCAACAACGCCTTTGACGCGAACCCGAAACTGTCGTTCGACCGTGAGCGCGGTGGACGCGCGCGGCTCGGCTACAACATCGGGACTCCGCGGACGATCGGGCTGACCATCCGTCAGGCGTTCCGGTCGGCTCCGGCCATAGCTGCACCGCTGCCTCCGCCACCGCCTCCGCCGCCACCTGCGACACAGACCTGTTCGGATGGATCTGTAATCGCTGCGGACGCGGTATGCCCGCCGCCTCCACCGCCTCCGCCACCGCCACCGCCTGCGCCGGAACGCGGCTGAGGCATGAACCTTGACGTTACGCGCCGCTCGCTCCTTCGTGGAGCGGGCGGCGCAGCCGTCTTGGCAGGAAGCAGCGGCGTGGCAGCACAAGGCTCGAAGGAACGGATCGTTGTCGTGGGAGCGGGCGTATTCGGCTCCTGGACGGCCCATCACCTCCAGAATGCCGGCCACCGAGTGACTCTGATCGATGCCTGGGGAGCATCTCATAGTCGCGCCTCGTCGGGCGGCGAGTCTCGCCTCACGCGGGCCGGCTACGGCAGGGACGCGATCTACACGCGCTTCGCCTCCGACAGCCTGCCGCAGTGGCAGGCGCTTAGTGCCCTGTCCGGACTGCCCATCCTCATCCCGTGCGGGGTCGTCTTCTTCAGCGCCGTTGAGGACGATTACTTCCGCGGCAGCATTGAAGTACACAAGGAGCTTGGCCTTCCCATCGAGAAGCTGAGCGGCCCCGAGCTGCAGCGACGATTTCCAATGATCGATTTCTCGGGGGTCCAGGTCGGATTATTCGAGGCGAAATTCGGCGCGCTGATGGCTCGGCGGTCCGTGCAGATGCTTGTCGATCGCTTTGTCCGCGCGGGCGGAGAGTATCGGCGTGGAGCCGCCCTCGCGGTTCAGGGAACAGGCAAGCTCGATGCCGTGAAGCTTCAGTCCGGCGAGAGCCTGACCGCGGACCGATTCGTCTTCGCTCTCGGTCCGTGGCTGCCCAAGATCTTCCCTGACGTGCTCGGCAAGAAGATCTTCGCGACGCGGCAGGAAGTCTTCTACTTCGCGACGCCGCCGGGCGACCGCCGCTTCTTGCCCGACAGCATGCCCGGCTGGGCCGACTTCAATGCCGGCGACATTTTTTACGGCTTCCCTGACCTTGAGAACCGCGGCGTGAAGTTCGCCCACGACAAGCATGGCGTGCTGGTGGATCCCGACACGCAAGACCGCCGCCCTACGCAGGCGGCCCTCGACGAGATCATCGCGTTTTGCGATCGGCGTTTTCCGGCGCTTAAAGGGTCCCAGCTAACTGGCGCCGAGGTCTGCCAGTACGAAAACAGCTCCAACGGCGATTTCCTGATCGACATGCATCCGCAGATTTCGAACGCGCTGCTTGTAGGCGGTGGTTCGGGGCATGGCTTCAAGCATGGGCCGGAGGTCGGTCGCTACGCCGCCGGACGGTTGTTCGGAGCAGTGAAGGAAGAGCCGCGCTTCAGCCTCGCGACCAAAGGTGAAACGCAACACCGCGAAGTGCATTAAGCCTCCTGGGAGGCCGACATGCATGAATTCATCGAAGCACCCGACGATGTGATCGCTCTGAAGGTCAGCGGAAAGCTCACCGGCGCCGACTTGGATCCAATCATGGACCGGCTCAGCGCGGCAATGGCCAAGCATGACGTGATCCACGTCTTCGTCGAGACCCAGGCGATCGGCAGCATCGAGATCAGCGCCCTGCCTCACTACGCGACGCGTGCGATGCCGCTCTTCAGGAAGCTCAACCGCTTCGGCCGCGTGGCGGTCGTCGCGGATCAGGCCTGGATCCGCGTCGGGACGCGTATCGAAAGCGCCGTGCTGCCGTTCATCACCTATCGAGTCTTCGACCCCTCAGAGCGCGAGAAGGCGCTCGCCTGGGTGAAGACCGGACAGGAAAAGGCGGCCTAGTCGGGCTTCCTCGCAACGCCGACGAGGGCGGGCCTGAGAAGCCTGTCCTTCAGCATATAGCCGGGCTGCATTTCCTGGACGATGGTCCCGGGCTCGGCGTCGCCGGTCGGGATTTCCATCATCGCCTGGTGCTTATGCGGGTCGAGGGCCGCTCCCATCGCATCGACGCGAGTGATGCCGTGGCGCGTGAACACCTGCTCCAGCTCGCGAGCGGTTGATTCAATTCCGGCGAGGAAGTTGCTTGCGACCTTGTCGGCGCGGAGCTCTTCGTTGACCGCGTTCAAGGCCCGCTCGAGATGATCCTTGATTGCCAGCATGTCGCGCGCGAACTGAGTCGTCGCGTAGTTCGCCGCCTGGCTCTTCTCGGTCTCAAGCCGGCGCCGGACGTTCTGGATCTCCGCCGCAGCATAAAGCGCCTTGCTGTTTGCTTCCTCCAGCTGCCGTTCCAGCTCCGAGACGCGGTCATGTTCCGCAACCTCGGGTGAACCTTCAGCGGTCTCTCGGCGGATTTCCTCCGCCTCTTCTCCCAGTCTGTCTTCGTTCTCGATCATGCCATCAGTCTCGTAAGGGCCTTCGCAGTGAAGTCTACCATTGGGATTACGCGCGCGTAGTTCAACCGCGTCGGTCCGATGACGCCCACAACGCCGACGACGTCGCCCTGGCTCCCGCGATAGGGCGCGGCGATCACGGACGAACCCGACAAAGCGAACATGCGGTTCTCGCTGCCGATGAAGATGCGGCATCCCGGAGCGTCCCGAGCCTCGCCTAGCAGCCGCGCGATCTCCTGCCGGTGCTCAAGCTCTTCAAGGAGGCTGCGCACGCGCTCGAGGTCGGCAGCTGCGCTTTCGTCGATGAGGTTCGCCTGGCCGCGTACGATAAGGACTGGCCGATGCGCATGGTCTTCGGTCCAGGCCGCCAGCCCCGAAGCGACCAGCTGCGCCGCCGCTCGATCGAGCGCCTCACGGTGGTCGCGGATCTCGGCGATGAGCCTCGCCTGCGCGTCGGCCAGGGTAAGACCCGACAAACGTGCGTTGACGAAGTTGGCGACCTCCATGAGTGCCTGCGATGTTGTCGTACCGTCGAGCGACAATACGCGGTTCTCGACGCCCCCATCGGCGCCGACCAGTACGGCGAGCGCGCGCGTATCGCTCAGGGGAACGAAATTCAGCTGCTTGAGCCGCATTTCCTGCTTCGGGGCCAGGACCACGCCTGCAGCCTGCGAAAGGCCGGAGAGCGCCGCCGAAGCCGCCGCGAGCGCGTCCTCGATCGGTTGGTCCCTGGCGATCTGGCGTTCGATCGCCGCCCGTTCCCGCGGGTCGGGAGCAGCGACCTGCATGATGCCGTCAACAAAAAGCCTCAGCCCGGTCTCGGTCGGAATGCGCCCGGCCGAGGTATGAGGGTGCGTCAAGAGCCCCCTCTCCTCCAGCTCCTGCATCACACCTCGGATCGAGGCCGGCGAAAGATTGATGGCGGACGTCAGCGCCTTCGAACCCACTGGCAGCCCATGATCGAGATAGGCTTCGACAACACGGCCGAAGATGTCGCGCATCCGTCCGGACAGTTCAGCGATATGTTCAGCCATAACCGCCAGCATCTAGGATTGCGGTCACGCCCGGTCTAGGGGAGCGCCCACACCAGTATCAGGAGATCATGAATGCGTCCGAGTGGCCGCACACCCGACCAGATGCGACAGTTGACCTTCGAACCCGGCTTCACTCGTCATGCCGAGGGTTCGTGCCTGGTCTCGTTCGGCGATACGCGCGTCCTCGTCACGGCTTCGGTCGACGAAAAGGTACCACCTTTCCTCCGCGGTAAGGGCCAGGGCTGGGTCACGGCTGAATATGGAATGCTCCCGCGCGCCACGCACACGCGCGGCAATCGTGAAGCCGCCAAGGGCAAGCAATCGGGCCGCACCCAGGAGATCCAGCGACTCATCGGGCGCTCGCTGCGGGCGGTCGTCGATCTGACGAAGCTGGGAGAGCGTCAGATCATCGTCGATTGCGATGTGATCCAGGCGGATGGCGGCACTCGCACAGCCTCCATCTCCGGCGCCTGGGTTGCTCTTCGCATCGCGGTGAACAAGCTGCTCGAAGCGAAGGCGATCGCCGTGGACCCGATCCGCACGCAGGTCGCCGCGGTGAGCTGCGGCATTCATCAGGGAACTGCGGTCCTCGATCTCGATTACGACGAGGACAGTCAGGCCGGTTGCGACGGGAACTTCGTTCTCACCGCCGACGGTTCGATCGTCGAGGCGCAGGTTACGGCGGAAGGCGAATGCTATGACGAGGAGGGTCTTTTGAGGCTGCTTCGACTGGCGCGCATCGGCTGCGGAGAAATCTTCGAGGCTCAGCTCAAGGTGGTCGGGCAATGAGACCGATCGGCGACCGGCTCGTCATCGCGACCCACAATCCGGGCAAGCTGCGCGAGATCGCCGCTCTGATCGAGCCCCTGGGCATCAAATGCGTTGGCGCCAAGGAGCTGGATCTGCCTGAGCCCGAGGAGATCGGCAACACTTTCGTCGACAATGCTGACCTGAAGGCGCGCGAGGCAGCGGACCTGTCGGGCCTGCCTGCGCTTGCCGATGACAGCGGCCTCTGCGTCGACGCGCTTCACGGCTCGCCCGGCATCTTCTCCGCACGTTGGGCCGAAGATGCTGGCGGCAACCGCGACTGGATGCGCGCGATGGAGCGCGTGTGGCGCGAAACGGAGGCCACCGACCCGGATGCGGCCCCCGCAGCCCATTTCGTGTGCGCCCTCGCAATTGCCTGGCCCAATGACGGCCAAGCCGAGAACTTCGAAGGTCGGGTCGACGGCACGCTCACATGGCCTCCGCGCGGCGACCAGGGTTTCGGTTACGACCCGATCTTCGTCCCGGTGGGGCGCGACATCACGTTCGGCGAGATGGACCCGGCTGAGAAGCATCAGATGAGTCACCGCGCGGATGCGTTCCGGAAGCTAGTGGCTGCATTCAATGGTTCTCGTTCGTCCTGAGCGAAGCGCCATGGCGCGTAGTCGAAGGGCGATTGGCACAGCCGTCGAGCAGTCGCCCTTCGACGTCGCTCAGGACGAACGGCGGTCCGCGCCCGAAGCTGATATCGCGCTTTATGTCCATTGGCCGTTTTGCGTCAGCAAATGCCCCTATTGCGACTTCAACAGCCACGTCCGGTCAAGCATCGACCAGGACGAATGGCGCAACGCATTGCTGGCGGATCTTGCACACGAGGCAAACCTACTTCCCGGTCGCAGGCTGACGTCCATCTTCTTCGGCGGCGGGACACCGTCGCTGATGGAGCCCTCTACAGCAGCCGCGGTCATCGATGCGGCGCGCTCACACTGGACCGCCGCGGATGATCTCGAAATCACTCTGGAGGCTAATCCGAATTCCGTCGAGGCAGCCCGCTTCGCCGATCTCGCCGCGGCCGGTGTGAACCGGCTGTCGCTCGGCCTGCAGAGCTTCGACGACAGCGCCCTCGCCTTCCTCGGACGGGCGCATTCCGCATCGGAAGGTCGGCAGGCGCTGGAGATCGCGCAAAAGCATTTTCGGCGCGTCAGCTTCGATCTGATCTACGCATTGCCGGGGGACACCGAGGCAAGCTGGTCGGCTACCCTCGATCATGCGCTCTCGCTCGGGACGTCGCACCTCTCGCTCTATCAGCTGACAATCGAGCCCGGGACACGCTTTGCATCGATGGTCGCCAGGCATGAGTTCGAGCCGCTGGATAGTGACACTGCCGCCGAACTCTATGAGCTGACGTCCGATAGGACTGCTTCCAGCGGTATGCCTGCGTACGAGATCAGCAATTATGCGCGCCCCGGCCAGGAGAGTCGCCATAACCTGACCTACTGGCGCTATGGTGATTATGCGGGCGTCGGTCCGGGAGCGCATGGGCGGCGCATCGGAATGCGCACCGTCCGGCACCGAAAGCCCGAGAATTTCCTGTCGGGCTTGCATCGCAACGGCCACGGCATCGTGGAGGAGGAGCCGCTGACTGCTCGAGAGGCGGCTGACGAGGCTCTCGTCATGGGATTACGGCTGTCAGAGGGCATTGACGCAATTGCGTTGAAACAGCGCTTCGGCGTTCCTGCCGTCGACTGGTCGGCCGTGGAGCGTCACTCGAATATGGGGCTGCTTGAGCGGAATGATGGCCGAATCCGCACGACGCCCCAGGGACGCCTGGTCCTCGACAGCTTGCTGGCGGCGATTGCAGCCTGAGTAGCTACTGTGGTGTGGTCTCCATCGCGTAGCGATCAGCCGCGGAAGCGACGAAATCGTCGATCTGGAGGTCAGCGTCGGACTCCGACTGCTTTTTCGATACCTTGTTCTTGGAATCAAACGCCCAAACAGCCGACTTGAAACTCGTTTCCTGAGCGTTGCACTTTTGACGGACGAAATCCGGGAAAGCGGCGCTCGCCACCTTTTGACCCACTGCATCCGTCGTCGCTTGCTTGATGCACGTTCGCAGCGCCGTACGAGCACCGTCCGCAGCGGCGGTCTGCCAGCTCATCGCAAGGATTGCCGAGGCAACCAACAGTTTCACCATGACCCTCTCCCCAAGAGTCGAACAAGTTCGCAGCATGACTCCATTTGCAGGTCATTGGAAGTAGGGGATTTATTGAGCCAGATCAGGCGCTTGTTGCAGGATGACGGCCTTCGATGCCATCAAGCGGAGGTACATGGACCTCCCGCCCCTTTCCCCCGGCCTCTATATTGTTGCGACGCCCATCGGGAATCTGGGCGATCTAAGCCCGCGCGCGGCCGAAACCCTGCGGCGGGCGGATCTCGTCCTGGCAGAGGACAAAAGGGTCACGGCAAAGCTCCTCGCGCATGCCGCCGCCAAGGTTCCGATGGCCAACTATAACGATCACACGAGCGAATCTGATCGCGGGAAGATCGTTGCGCGGCTTACCGCCGAGGCGGTCGCACTGGTCAGCGATGCGGGAACGCCGCTGATCTCTGATCCCGGGTACAAACTCGTCCGCGCTGCGCGCGAGGCTGGGCACGCCGTTTTCACCATTCCCGGACCTTCAGCGGTCGTGGCCGCGCTCACGCTGGCGGGCTTGCCGACCGATCGCTTCCTGTTCGCGGGCTTTCTTCCCGCGAAGGCCAAGGCGAGGGCAGACGCCATTGCGGAGATGGCCGGCATTCGATCGACGCTGGTTTTCTACGAAAGCGGGCCTCGGCTGGGAGAGGCGCTTGCGGCACTCGCCGGTACGCTCGGCACGCGTGAGGCTGCGGTCGTGCGGGAGATCACGAAGCTGCACGAGGAAAGTGTCACCGGGACTCTGCCGGAACTTGCCCGACGCTATTCGGACCTGCAGCCAAAGGGCGAGATCGTAATCGTCGTGGGTCCCCCAACTGAGGCCCTCGAAGCGAGCGACGAGGACCTCGGTACCGCCCTCGACGAAGCGCTCAGGACATTGTCGCCCTCGCGAGCCGCAGCGGATGTTGCAGCCCGCCTGAACGTGCCCCGCAAGCGCGCCTACGCAATGGCTCTCGATCGCTCCAAATGAACAGGGAAGCAGCGGAAAAGCGTGGCCGCGGAGCGGAGACTCTGGCCTGTTGGTGGTTGCGCTTGCATGGCTGGAGAATACTCGCGCGGCGCGCTCGTGTTCCCGGCGGTGAGGTAGACATCGTCGCTCGCCGCCGACGGACGCTTGCTTTCGTCGAGGTCAAAGCGCGTGCCACGGATGCCGCTGCGGCCATGTCGCTGGACGCTTGGCAGCTGCGTCGCGTGGTCACCGCCGCTGAACGGCTCGCCCCGCGTTACCTGAAGCCCGGCGACGACTTGCGTATTGACGCGATTTTCATCGTTCCCGGCCGTTTGCCTCACCACCTGCCCAACGTCTGGCAAGGGTGACAAAGCCCCGGCCCTCGCCTACCCGCGCGGCATGAGCCTACGCGTCGCAGTGCAGATGGACCCGATCGAGAGGATCAACATCTCAGGCGATTCCACCTTCGCGATCATGCTTGGAGCGCAAGCGCGGGGGCATAAGCTTTACCACTACCTCGCCGAGGACCTGACCTGGCAGGACGGCCGACTTTACGCGGGAGTGCGCGAGGTCACGGTTCAGCCGGTCCCGGGCGATCACTTCCGGCTCGGCGAATTCTCGATCCTCGATCTCGGCAAGGACGCAGACGTCGTGCTGATGCGCCAGGATCCACCTTTCGACCTCGGCTATATCACGGCAACACATCTGCTGGAGCGAATCCAGAGCGAAACGCTCGTGGTCAACGACCCCGAAGCCGTCCGCAACGCGCCCGAGAAGGTCTGGGTGCTCGATTTCGCCCAATATATGCCGCCGACGATGGTCACGCGTTCGCTCGGCGCGGCACGCCATTTTCTCGCCGAGCATGGTGAGATCGTCATCAAGCCACTGCATGGAAACGCGGGCAAGGCAGTCTTCAAGATCGGCCGTGACGGTGGAAACCTCGCACCGCTCATGGAGCTGTTCAACGCGACCTATCGCGAACCTCACGTACTTCAGGCCTTCCTTCCCGAAGTCGCAGAGGGCGACAAGCGCATCGTGCTGATCGACGGCGAAGTTACAGGCGCGATCAATCGCCGCCCGGCTAAAGGCGATATCCGGTCAAACCTCGCTGCGGGAGGAACGGCTGAAGCCAGCGAGCTTACGGAAACCGAACGCGAGATCTGCGCCGCGCTAGGTCCGGAGCTGAAGCGGCGTGGGCTCTTGTTCGTCGGGATCGACGTAATCGGCGGCAAATGGCTCACCGAGATCAACGTCACCTCCCCCACCGGTATCGTAGCGATCGACAAATTTAACGGGACAGACACGCCTGGGCGGATATGGGACGCCATCGAGGCACGGCTCGAGAGAGCGACTTGAGGCAGAGGGCGGACCGCTTAAAGCTATGAATGACTGGGTCATCCGCCTGATCGAGCAGTCGGGCTACCTCGGCGTGGGTTTCCTCATGTTCCTGGAAACGGTGTTCCCGCCAATTCCTTCGGAGGTCATCATGCCGATCGCAGGCATGGCCGCTGCTGAAGGCAAAATGCAGTTTGGCTTCGTGGTGGCGAGCGGCACGTCATGGGCGATGCTTGGCAACATGGTCTGGTACCTCGCCGCACGTGCAATGGGCGTCGATCGCCTTGAGCCGCTGATCAGACGCCACGGCCGCTGGGTCACCATGACCTGGCCGGAGGTCGAACGCGCCCAGAACTGGTTCCGCGAGAACGGCATCTTCTTCGTCTTCCTGGGCCGGCTCGTCCCGACGGTCCGGTCGCTGGTCTCGGTCCCCGCGGGTCTGCTGAAGATGCGATTCAAGACGTTCTTCATTGCTTCGACGCTAGGCACTTTGGGTTGGACGGCCCTTCTGGCCAGCGCCGGTTACAAGATGCGCCAGAACTATGGTGAGATGGAGCATTGGGTCGGCACAGCATCGAATGCCGTCCTGGTCGTGCTTGCGGCCGGATATGTCTGGCGGCTGTGGACCCACCGCCGCCCACGCCAGGAAGACTGACTTCAGGCGCGCGGGTGCGCGTGTCGGTAGACGTCGAGAAGGCGTGCGGCGTCTACGGCAGTGTAGATCTGGGTCGACGAAAGGCTCGCATGGCCGAGAAGCTCCTGCAGCGCCCGCAGGTCCACTCCTCGCGCTAGCAAGTGGGTAGCGAAGCTGTGTCGGAGCGCATGTGGCGTCAGGCTGTCAGGCAGGCCCAAACGCCTCCGCGCAGCCGCGACCGCACGCCGAACAAGGTCAGGGTTCAAAGGACCTCCTCGGGCGCCAAGGAACAACTGCCCATCGTGCTCGATCGGCCAGGGGCACTGGCGGACATAATCCTCGATCGCCTCTCGAACAGCCGGCATGATCGGGACGATCCGCGTCTTCGACCGTTTGCCGGTTACGCGCAGTGTCTCGCCTATCGGCCGAACGGCCCCGGTCAGCGACATGGCTTCCGCAACGCGCAGACCCGCCCCGTAGAGCAGCAGTAGGATGGCGAGGTCTCGCGCCCCCACCCATCCCTCGGCAGAGCCTCCGGCGTCCTCGGCGAGCGCGATTGCTTCTTCTGCAGCCACTGCGCGCGGAAGCGTCCGCGGACGGCGCGGCGCCTTGGTTCTAGGAAGCTGCGGCGTCTGGCCCTGCGAATCGGCCGCATAGGTTAGGAAAGCGCGGACTGCCGAAAGCTCGCGCCCGGCGGAGGATGCGCCAAGTCCCTCACCGCGTCGCTGGGCAAGGAATGCCCGAAGGTCGGCAGCGCCCACACCCAGTAGGTTTGCTGGCCCGACCGCCTCACCGCGATAGGAGCCAAGAAACTCGATCAGCCGATGCGCCGTGGCGACATAAGCCCGGGCGGTGTGCACGGAACGCCTACGGTCATGCAGCAGATGATCCGACCAGCGCGCGACCAGGGCACGCGCAGGATGATCCGTCAGGTCCGAGGGTCCACCAGCCACCGCCGGATGATAGCGGCAAGGCTGCGTCCGAGGAACATCAGCAATTCGGAGCCGTGACGGGCGTCCAGCGTCTGCTCCGAACGCTGCCCCAAGGCCAGCAGGCCGACCGGAAACGGCGGCTCGCATTCGATTCTAATGACCGCCTCGGCACGAATGAGGTCGCAGGCGGGACCGAACAGGGGATGGCCCCGTGGCACTCCACGCATTGCAACGCCGTTCACCTGCTCGATTGAGCGCATGAGCAGCTGCGGTTCGACGTTCTGGACACCGTTGCAGTCGGCGCGAAAGGCCTTGTCACTGACGATCAATGCCAGGGCGACGGCGTCGATACCGAGTATCAGCGGCCATTCCTGCGTCACGACATGGAGGAGGTCGTCGATGCTGTCGGCCTCGATGGCAGCAAGAACCGCAGCGTGGATTGCCGCAACCGCTCCCGAGTGGCCGCGCGCGAACGCGATCAGGTCTTCGTTCGCTTCCTGCGCTTCGCCCAGCCGCTCACGCAGCTGCGCCAAGGCGTGGTCCTGAAACGGGATCACTCGAGCCATGACGCAGGGTTCTACGCGTGCCTCGGTTAATTTCCTACAACACGTGCCTATCGACCTGCGATCTGAGCAGTTGCGGTTCGCGCTTCCTTTACCTCGGCGCGCGAGCCGTCGCTGGCTTTCGTCACCTCCGCGAGTTCAGCGAAGTGGCGGCTGGCTTTCGCCGGGTCGCCTGCAAGCTTCGCAGAATGGGCCGCTCCGTAGAGCCCGGCCAGGCGCTTGGGCGCGCGCTTGAGCGATGCTTCGTACTGCGCGAGTGCCGCCATCGGCTGATTCAGCTCAAGCAGAAGGTCGCCAAGCTGTTCGCGTGCCGGAAGAACCGCTCCGGGTGCCACTGGATGCTTCTCCGTCGCGTCGTCGAGGTCTGCGGCACTTTGCATGATCCGCAGCGCATCCTCGTTCTTGCCTTCGGCGAAGGTAGCCCACGCATCCGCGACCTGACGCTCGATGGAGACCTGCTTGCGCCAGTCGTAAGTGCCGGGCGGGACCACGAGACCGTCCTCGATCGCCTTCAGCTTCGCTGTCTCCTCGCGCGCCTCCGTCGAATTACCGCTTCGAGCGGCTCCGACTGCGCGAGCGAAGTGCAGGTGCGCCTCCGCCCACTGGAAATCCTGTAGCGGAACGAGCTTCGCGACGTTGTCCTGCAGTTGCAGCGCCGCCGCGTCCTTCCAGCGGCGATTTTCGAGGAGGATACGCGCTGGAATAGCAGTTGCGGCGTAAGCGACTGTGAAAACCGGCTCGTCGACCTTCTGCATCTTGTTCAGCTCGGCGAGCACAGCCTCCGCGTTCGAGGTCCGCCCCTCCTGTAGATAGGCGTAAACGAGGTAGTCCATCGCGTGGAGCTGCTCGCGGCCGGCGTCGAAGCCACTGGCGCGCGCCAGTTTCCGGGCGGCAGCTTCTGATCGCACGTTCGACGTGATTGACTCGTCCCACATGCCGAGCCTCGTGAAGATGTGAGAGGGCATGTGCTGCGCATGGGGCGAGTCCGGTGCGATGGTCGCGTAGCGGCGGGCCGCAGGAAGAGCGAGGTCTGCCAAAGGCGGATAATCAAAGTCGTGGATCAGATAATGCGCAACCCCTGGATGGTCCGGTTCCTGCTTGAGGACGGCGTTCAGGATCGCGCCTGCGTTCTTCTCGCGAGAAAAGTTGGGGTCGTTGTCCAGGGTCCCGGCAGCAATCTCCGAAAGAGCATAGAAAATGGCGGCCTCATGGTCGGCGGGATAGCGCTTGTGCAGCTCCGCCATGGCCGAGTTGTAGGCGAGCGCGCGCGTCTTCTGGTCGAGCTTGTCGGAATGGCGGAAGAAGGTCGCGATCGCGGCGACATAGTCCCGCTCCCGCTGGCTTTTCGCCGGTGATGCCTCTGCCTTCGCAACTGCCGCATGCGCCCGCTCCATCTCCGCTTTGGTCGGCGGCGCCCATAGTGGGTGATAGAGGCTCATCGCCGCGCCCCAGTGCGCGATCGAACAGGTCGGATCGGCGTCCGCGGCCTCGTTGAACGCGCTCTCGGCTTGCGGATATTCGAACGAGTGCAGCAGGGTCAGCCCCTTGATGAAGATCGCCTGGGCCTGCGAGCTGCACGTCGTCGGAAAGGTGACGCTGCCAAGTTTTTCGAGATGATCCGAATGATCGTGGTGACCGGGGTCGGCAAGAGCGACGGCGGCCACGAGGAGAAGCGCGTTCATCGGAAATCCTCCCGCGCCGCCAATACCATAGCGGCGCTAGGGAGTCCCGGCGCGAGTTAGCCGATCGACTGGCCGGTCGCCTGCCAATCCTTGAGGAAGCTCGCGATGCCGGCATCGGTCAGCGGGTGCTTGAAAAGCTGGTGAATGATCTTCGGCGGCGCCGTCATGACGTCGGCGCCGATCTTGGCCGCTTCAACGACGTGCATCGGATGGCGTACGCTCGCAACCAGGATCTGCGTTCCGAAGTCGTAATTGTCGTAGATGAGGCGGATGTCGGCGATCAACGCCATGCCATCGAAGCTCACGTCGTCGTGCCGGCCGACGAAGGGCGAGATAAAAGTCGCTCCAGCTTTCGCTGCCAGCAGCGCCTGCGCAGCAGAGAAGCAGAGCGTGACGTTGACCATCGTGCCTTCGCTGGTCAGCGCCTTGCAGGCTTTCAGACCGTCACGGGTCAGCGGCACCTTCACGGCGATGTTCGGGGCGATCTTCCGAAGGATCTCGGCCTCGCGCATCATCTCCGCATAGTCGAGCGCGACGACCTCGGCGGATACCGGGCCCTCGACGACCTGGGTGATCTCGCGAACGACCTCAAGGAAGTCGCGGCCCGCCTTGTGGATCAGGCTGGGATTGGTGGTCACGCCGTCGAGCAGGCCGGTAGCGGCGAGGTCGCGGATTTCGTCGATTTCGGCGGTGT
>JBKPKE010000189.1:0-4580 GCA_046730955.1 Pseudomonadota bacterium | reverse complement strand
GTGTCGTGGATGTTGCGGCCGGTCGACAGGTCCATGACCGTGTCGGCGCCCCAGCGGATCGCCCACACCATCTTGTCGACCTCCGCCGCGACGTCGGAGGCGACGGCGCTGTTGCCGATATTGGCGTTGATCTTGACCAGGAAGTTGCGGCCGATCGCCATCGGCTCGCTTTCAGGGTGGTTGATGTTGTTGGGAATGATGGCGCGGCCGCGGGCGATCTCGTCGCGGACGAACTCGGGGGTGACGAAGTCGGGTATGGCGGCGCCGAAGTCCTGGCCGTCGCGGGGGGCGGCTAGCGCGGCTTCGCGGCCGAGGTTCTCGCGGATGGCGACATATTCCATCTCGGGCGTGACGATGCCGCGCCTCGCATAGTGCATCTGCGTGACGTTGGCGCCGGGACGGGCGCGGAGGACGCGCTTGCGGACGTTGGGGAAGGGCTGGACGCCGCCGCTGCGGTCGGGGCCTAGCTGTCCATTGTCCTCGGGGCGGACCTCGCGCTGGGCGACTTCCTCGACATCCCCGCGGGCGCGGATCCAGTCGCGGCGAAGCTCGGGGAGGCCCGCCATGATGTCGATGCGCTGGGCCGGGTCGGTATAGGGGCCGCTGGTGTCGTAGAGGACGACGGGCGGCTCGCCGGATGACGGCTCAAGGTCCACGGCGCGCATGGCGACGCCGAGAGGACCGACGTGGATCTTGCGGCTGCCGCGGATCGGGCCGGTAGTGACTTTCAATTCGGTGCGTGCGGGCGCGTCGCCCATGTGAACTCTCCTTCTCCCTACGCCGGTGTCAGCCGGATCAGGTTCGATGGGTCGCCCGCTCGTGCGGGCCTCTCAAGCGGCGTCGAGGGTGCCCATCAAAGTACCACTTTGATGGGAGCCTCACCGCTCCCCCAGGGAAGAATCGTCTCTAGGCGCGTGGCGCGCGCGGCGCCAGCCGTTAGGGGCGGGCTTAGCGGCTTTGGGCCGCCTTCGCGGCTTCCTCCTGCGTCAGCTTGCCGTCGTGGTTGGCGTCCACCTTGTCGTAACTGGCAAGCGTGTTCGCCTTGAACTCGGCAGCGCTGATCCGCCCATCCTTGTTCGTGTCGAGGCGCGCCAGGGCCTCGTCCGGCGAGGCCTTGGTCGTGACCTTAGCGGCGGCCTTGAACTCGGCGAGGCTCAAGGAACCGTTCTTGTCGGTGTCGAGCTTGTTGAATTCCTCTTTGACCTTCTCGTCGACGCTTTCCTGGGCCTGTGCGACGGCCTTTGCTCCGGCGGAGGTGACCTCCTGGCGGCTGAGGAAGCCGTCATGGTTCGAGTCGACGCGGTTGAAGCCCTCGTCGAGCTTGGCGTTCAACTCCGATCGGGTCGGAAGTTGCTGCTGCGCTGCAGGAGCCTGGGCCTGGGCGAGCGCCGGAACCGCAACCGCGGCAATCAGCGGGGCAGCCGCCATGGTCAGGAGCTTGGACATTCTATCCTCCGTAAAATTCGTGCGCCGCATGTCGTCCCGCGGGCCTTGCTCCACGATGAATTACAACCTGTTGGCGGCTATGGCGAGGGCTTGTCCCATTCATGGATCGCCGAACCCAGCGCCTCCTTCAGCGGGCCGAGCCAGGATTCGTATCGCCGCCAATAGTCAACGCCGTCTCGATTGATCGGCCGCCGGACCTGCTCCGCACTCGGCGTGTTCACCGAGCGGTTGTTGCGATGGAATTCGAGGCATGCGGGGTGGAACGGAACACCAACGAACTCGAGGAGGCGGCGAACCTCGCCTTCCGGATCGTCGATCAACCGCTCGTTGAGAAGACGATGGATTGCGCCCGGCTGCACCTGGTCGAAATGGTCCATAAAACGCAGGTAATCCGAGTAAAATCGGCCGATCGAGGCCTGGCTGTAGGAGAAGGCCACGCCGGTCGCGTAATGCTGTTTGAAGTTGGAGAAGCCGCACGCCATGGGATGGCGCCGGGCGTCAATAATCTTAGCGTTCGGAAGCGCGAGCCGAATCAGGCCAACATTCATCCAATTGGCGGGAAGCTTGTCGATGAAATAGGGCCGATCGGTTCGCCGGAATTGCCGCGTGCGCTCGATATATTCGGAGCCGAGGTCACGAAGCCGCTTCGGGGGCAGGCGCTCAAGGCCTTGCCATAGGGAGCGGCCCGTCCGGTCGCAATCGCTGGCAAGATCGCTCCAGAGCTGCTGCATGACCAGCAGCTCGGATGTACCCTCGACAAGAGGATGGCTGGAAAGGATCTGCTCAACGAGGGTCGATCCGGACCGTTGAAGCCCGACGATGAAGATCGGATCCCGGCTCGGATTCCCGGAACCCCCGAGCCGAGCGAACAAGCGAGCATCGAACGCCGCAATGGCGCGGTCGACGAACGTCGTCGCGCGCATCTGCTCAGGCGGGAAGCTCGCTGCGCGGAGGCGGTTGCCTTCGGCATAATGACAGAAGGACTGCTCGTACTCGTTGCGGTCCTCGAGAGCCTTCCCGAGTGCGAAGTGCAGATGCAGCGCATCTACGTTGGAAGGCTTCGCGGAAAGGGCCTTTCGCATCGCCGAAAGATCACGGCCGTTGAACCGGGCCGTCTTCACGTTGGCAAGGCTCCACCACCCCTCACCATAACCTGACCTAACGGCAACGGCCCTCCGGAGCGCTCGAACGGCCCGCTCGGTACTGCCGGCATATTTCAACGCATTGCCAAGGCTGTTCCAGAGTGGCGGCTCATCGGGGCGAGAGGCGACCATTCTTTCGTAGATTGCGATCTCCGGTTCGTGTCGGCCAAGCTGTCCGAGCAGTGCCGCTTCCAGCGCTTGAACGTCGAACTCTGTCCGAATTCGATCGGGCAATTGCTCGATCTGGTCGAGCGCGGATTTCGGTTCACCGCGGGCGTTCAGCAAGCGAGCCAACGCTATGCGGATCAAGTGCCTGGATGGGTCCGCGCCGATTGCCCGCATGTATAGCAGAACCGCCTCACGCGCTTTGCCCTGGTCGCGAACCAGGTCACCTAGCTTTGCAAGCGCAAGCGCATCGTGCGGGCACACCAGGAGGTGGGCGCGAAGTGCTCGCTCCGCCTCAGCCGGCTCGCCGGAGCGAAGAGCTGCGACCGCCCGCTCCAACGCGAGGGCGGAAGCGTTCGGAAGCGGCCGTGCGGCCGCCGGGTTACGCAAGACCATGAATGTCCGCTCGTCTAGCGGCCGACGCCGCCGGCCTTCATCTCCGCCGGAGTGACGACGCCATCCTTGTCCGTGTCCATGCGGTCGAAATTCGCGAGAGTCGACGTGCGATACTCGACGAGCGTTATGGATTGGTCGCGATTCAAATCGGCGTGCGCGAGAAGGGGCGCTGCATTCACCGGTGACGGCGAAGCCAGACGGGCGAATTCAGCAGCACTCAGCTGGCCGTTACGGTCCGCGTCGAGCCGAGCGAACAGCTGCCGATTCTGGGCTTGTGCTTTCACCACCGATACGGCGCGTTCGAAACCTTCGATCTCGGACTTGGTGATGGTCCCGTTCTTGTCGGCGTCCATCTTGCGGAACTCGGTGTCCATGTTCGCAAGAAAGACAGAGCGGGAGATCGCCTGGGCACCGGCCTGCCGCGCAGCAGGCTGGGGGGCGCCGATTTCTGGTTGTGAGACGGCGGGCCGCGCCTGAGAAGACGCTGGCTTCACTGCTTGGCCCCAGGCAGGAACGGCGACCAGTGCGGATATCACGGCAACAGATACGACACCGATCATTTTCACAAGATAATTCCTCTATTCTTGAATGTGGCGCCTCTTAAGCACGTCAAAATCGATTGTCAGCCCAGGCGGAATTCTCCGATTTGTTTGCAGAATTACAAAAACTTAATTGCCTACGACTTTGAGCAGGTTATCAAATACCTGCCATTCGCCCGGATTGAAGCAGGAATTCTTCGTGTTTAGCGAATCCCACCGGGCGCTGCCGTCCGCTGGGTTGAAGCCGTGCAGACTTTGGAATGCGCTGCTCCAAACGGTGCGCCCGAGTGAGGCCCGACAGGGCGTTCGAAGGGGTAAATCTAAATGACGATGAAGAAATATCTCGTCGCGGGCTCTGCCATCGCGCTCGCGACGTCACTGAGTGCGACTCCCGCGGCAGCACAGGAAGTATGCGTGACCAGTGACGGCACGACGACCGCGCCCTTGGGGACGGCAACCGGCGGCCACTCCCTCGCCTGCGGCGAGGCATCAGAGGCCAGCGGACTGTTTTCGACCTCGGTCGGCGCTTATTCAAGCGCCACCGGGGATCAGGCCACTGCGATCGGCGAAGGTGCCAGCGCCTCGGGCGACTGGGGCACTGCGATCGGCGCCGCGACCGATGCCTCCGGCTACTCTTCGACGGCGGTCGGCAACAATACCGCTGCGACCGGCGATTACTCGACCGCGCTTGGCAATGGGGGCCTTGCAAGCGGCGCCTACTCGACGGCGCTCGGCAACTATGCCTCAGCCCTCGGCGATTATTCCGTAGCCGTCGGCAATTATGCATCTGCGACCGGAGAAAATTCCATCGCTATCGGTTCCGGTGCTTCCGACGGCGGCTTCGCCGGCTCGGTCGCCCTGGGATCTGACAGTACGGCGACTGCAGCCAACC
>JBKPKE010000188.1:0-12223 GCA_046730955.1 Pseudomonadota bacterium | reverse complement strand
ACGACCAGGTCGCTCCGCCAATGATGCCCAGCTTGCGCAATCCGCCTGCCCCTTCCCCGCTATCGCACTGTCGTGAACGGAGCAGACGCGACACCTGGCTCCTTCGCTAAACTTGTCTTCGTGACTGCCCTGTTGGCAAGTCGTAAACGACTGATTTTATGCGAATTGAATCAAGTTTGCGCCGAGCCGTTTATCGCAAGCATCAGCCGATGTTCTTCACAATCTCTTCGACCATCTTCTTCGCATCGGCGAGAAGCATCATGGTATTGTCGCGATAGAAGAGCTCGTTGTCGACGCCGGCGTAGCCGACGCCACCCATCGAGCGTTTCACGAACAGCACCGTCCGTGCCTTCTCCACGTCAAGGACGGGCATGCCGTAGATCGGCGAGCTCTTGTCAGTCTTCGCCGCCGGATTGGTCACGTCGTTCGCGCCGATGACGAAAGCGACGTCGGTCTGGGCGAATTCGCTGTTGATGTCTTCCAGTTCGAAGACCTCATCGTATGGCACGTTCGCTTCGGCCAGGAGCACGTTCATGTGGCCGGGCATGCGGCCAGCGACCGGATGGATGGCATATTTCACGCGAACGCCATGTTCCTTGAGCAGGTCGGCCATCTCACGAAGCGCGTGCTGCGCCTGGCTGACGGCCATGCCGTAGCCGGGCACGATGATGACCTGGTCCGCCTGGCTCATTAGGAACGCCGCATCTTCGGCTGAGCCCCGCTTGTAAGGCCGGTCGATGACTTCGCCTCCGCCGCCAGCGACTGCGTCTCCGCCAAATCCGCCCGCGATGACGGAGATGAAGCTGCGGTTCATCGCCTTGCACATGATGTAGCTGAGGATCGCGCCCGAGCTGCCAACCAGGGCGCCGGTAATGATCATCGCGCTGTTGTGCAGCGTGAAGCCCATCGCTGCCGCGGCCCATCCGGAATAGCTGTTCAGCATCGAGATCACGACCGGCATGTCAGCGCCGCCGATCGGGATGATCAGCAGGAAGCCGATGGCGAAGCTGAGCGCCATGACCGTGAAGAACACCCACGGATCCTGGTCCTGGGTAAAGTAAGCGATCAAACCGAGGATCGCGACCAATGTACCAAGATTAATGACGTGGCGGCCCGGAAGAAGGATGGGCTTGCCCGACATGTTCCCGTTGAGCTTGAGGAAGGCGATCACCGATCCCGAGAAGGTGATCGCGCCGATGGCCACGCCGAGGCCCATCTCTACCCGGCTCCCCGGCAGGATGCTGATAATCGACGGACTGGCGATGGGAGTGAGGCGGACGGCGATGCCGAATGCTTCCGGATTGAGGTAGGCCGCCGCACCGACGAGCACTGCAGCCATGCCGACAAGGCTGTGAAACGCCGCGACGAGTTGCGGCATTGCCGTCATCTGGATCTTTCGCGCGGTGACCATGCCGATGCCGCCACCGATCGCCATCGCCGCGATTATTTCCGGGAGAGACGCGATTTCGTGGATGGCCAAGGTCGTCACGACGGCGATTGTCATGCCGATCATTCCGGCCATGTTGCCGCGGCGACTGCTCTCCGGGCTCGACAAGCCTCTGAGCGCGAGGATGAAGCAGATGCCGGAAATGAGATAAGCGAGAAGCACCCAGGCGGGCGTGTCGTGCGCAGCCTCCACGCTCTAGCGCTCCTTCTTCTTGTACATTGCGAGCATTCGCTGAGTGACGGCGAAGCCGCCGAAGATGTTCACGCTCGCGAGGGCCACGGCAACGAGACCCAGCCATTTCGACGATGGACTGCCTCCCGAGGCGGCCGCGATAAGTGCGCCGACCACGATGACGGAGGAGATGGCATTGGTCACACTCATCAGCGGCGTGTGCAGAGCCGGCGTAACCGACCAGACGACGAAATAGCCGACGAAGCAGGCCAGTACGAAGATCGACAGGATCGAAATGAAGTCCATTAGCGCCTCTTCAGCTCGCGAAAGGTCCCAAAGGTCACAGTGACATGCGCGCGCGTACACGAGCGCGAGTCATTGATAGAAGGAAATTGCAGAACGACTGGAAGGCCAGAGCAAAGGGTCATCCGGGCCGGAGCATGCACAATTCACTGGCGATAGGACAGAGGCAAACGACGGTGGCGCGACGGGCCCGTTAAACCCAACACGGTTTCCGATTTGATAACCTTTCTTCGGCACACGCGGATGAGTGATTTTGGAGGAAATCCGCTCGGTGGCCTGGCGCAAGGCACAGAAGGGTGAACAACCAGGTTGGAAGCTGCTGCTATGGACGGCGGTGGCTGCCCTGATTTTCGGCCTGGCCGGACTGGGCGAAGTTCCGGAAGACATGCTGCGCGTCGCGCGCAATCGTATCCACGTTCATAAAGCCAGCGGTGACATCCTCTTTGTAGCGATCGACGAGAAATCGCTGAGCGAAGTAGGCCGGTGGCCCTGGCCGAGGCGCGATCAGGCGAAGATAATCGACAGGTTGAGCGACGCTGGCGCGAAACGCACGTTCGTCGACCTCATCTACAACGGCCAGAGTTCCGCAGCCGATGACCAAGCTCTCGTTCGATCAATAGAAAAGGCGAACAACGTCACGCTCGCGGTGGCTCCTCGCGGTTCGACGGGCTTCGGCGATGCCGAGCTGCTGCCGCCGTCCATCCGAAGCAAGCATGCCAAACTCGGCCGGATCGACGTCGAATATAATTATCAGAACGCCGTGTGGCGGCTGGACTATTCCAAGACGGTTCTAGGCCGACAAGTCGCGTCTTTCGCAGCGAGCCTCGCGAACGCAGAAGCGAAACCAGGCAAAGGTTTCATCATCGATTATTCGGTCGATCCCGCCTCCGTTCCCGTGATCGCGGCCTCGGACGTAATGGCGGGTCGCTTTGATCCTAACATGTTCGAAGGCAAGGACGTCGTCGTGGGGATCGACACAATCGGCATCGACCGATTCTTCATTCCCGGCAGCGGCAAGATGGCGGGGGCCTATGTCCACATCATCGGTGCGGAGACGCTGAAAGCCGGAAAGCCCGTCTACCTTGGCTGGCTTCCCGCGCTCCTCCTGGCAGTGGGAGCCTGCTGGGTGGCGACGAAACGCAAATCCGCGACGCGAGGTGGCCTGATCCTTGCGGCATCGGCCGCGCTCCTTCTTCTCGGCCCCGTTGGTCTTGAGGCGAACCATATCTACGCGGACATTACGCCGGCGCTCTTTGCGACGATGATTGTCTCCGCCGTGCTCGGCTGGCGAAGGTGGCGGCAGCGCGGGCTCGTGAACACCGTTTCCGGCCTGCCGAATCTGAGCGCCCTCCGTGCGAACAAGGCAGGTCGAAACCAGGCGCTGATCGCGGCTCGCATCCTGAATTACGCGGAGATCTCCGCGGCGCTTCCGCCGGATCAGGAGCGTCAGTTGGTCGAGCAGATCGTCTCTCGTCTGCGGGTCGGAGCGCCGGATCGCACGCTTTACGAAGGCGATGGCGGCATCTTCGCTTGGTTCGAGGATTCCAACCAGCCGCTCGGGAACCATGTCGAGGCACTGTACACATTGTTCCGTAACCCGGCGCGGGTGGACGGCCTTCCGATCGACCTCTCGATCAGCTTCGGCGTCGAGATCGGGAGCGGCCGAACCCTGACGAACCGTCTCGCCAGCGCCCTCGTCGCGGCCGAGGAAGCGGCTCACGATGGGCTCAAATGGAAATATTACGATCCCGAATCGCTGGAAGACGCATCCTGGAAGCTGTCGATGCTCAGCCAGCTCGACAGCGCTGTGGACAAGGGCGAAATCTGGGTCGCCTACCAGCCGAAGCTCGACCTGAAGACAAGGCAGATCGTTGGCGCCGAAGCCCTTGCGCGCTGGACGCATCCCGAAAAGGGTCCGATCGCCGCGACCGAGTTCATCGCCGCGGCCGAACAGAACGACCGTATCGGCAAGCTGACCGATTTCGTTCTCGAGCAGGCGATTTCCGCTGCTGCCACCGTGAATCGAAAGCAGAGCCCTTTCGGAATCGCCGTAAATCTCTCCGCGCGCCTGCTCGGCGATAAGGGATTCGTTCTTCGCCTCCGGGCAATGCTGGCGCGCAACGGCCTGCCGGCGGGCATGCTGACGCTGGAACTCACCGAGACTGCCGAGCTTGCGGGAAGCGGTGCCGGCTTCGACATGCTCGCAGCCCTCCGGGATCTCGGTGTCAATATTTCTATCGACGATTATGGCACCGGCCTCTCGACCCTGGATTATCTGAAGAAAATCCCGGCCGGCGAGATCAAGATCGACCAAAGCTTCGTCAAAGGCATGCTCGACAATCGCAGCGACCTCGTGATGGTCCAGTCGACGATTGCCCTTGCGCACTCCCTGGAGCGCAAGGTGGTCGCGGAAGGGGTGGAGCATCAGGCCGTCCTGGAGGCGCTGATCGACATGAATTGCGACGTCGCCCAAGGCTATATCATCGGGCGCCCCATGAGCCTCGAAAGCCTGCTCAAGCGCCTGACCGGCTCGCGCCGTTCTAGCGTCGCTTATCCCCACTTCGAACCTGATCTGAAGAAACCCTTCGACGTCCATTGCGGCATCGCATTAACCGGTGCACCCGTGAAATGGTTAATTCGTTGCTAACCACATTTGTTAGGGTTAATATCTCCTCACCGCCGAATCGATTTTTTCGGAGACAGGGGATCGTTATGAAAAAGGTCGCGCAAACGAAGTGGAGCTTCTGGAGTTGGCTCCTCGGCTGTGGCACGGACGGCGCCGGCGGCCACGGCTAACCCGGGCGGTCGTTCGCTGAGCGGCCGAATTCCAGATTGAAACCAATATGTTGTAAAGCACCCGTGAGACATCGGGTGCTTTTATGCGTCCGCGATCGCCGACATTAATCCAGGCCCTTGCCGGTGCTAAGCGCCAAGGATGATCGGCCGCCGCATCTCCCCTTCGGCCTACCTCGGCGCGAGACGGCCTTGCGAGTCGCGTAGCCAGCCTGACGAACGACAGGGGGCCGTCCGTGGCACTTTGTCCTTGCCGATGCGGCTCAATGCTCGGTCATGCGGCCGGGTCGTCCTGGTCCGGGATTGCTAATTTTGGCTAACGCGTTGCTAACCAAATTCGTTAGGCTAATATCTTCATATCTGCCGAATCGAACGACAGGGGGAAATATGAAGAAGGTGGCGCAAACGAAGTGGAGCTTCTGGACTTGGCTCATCGGCGGTGGCACGGACGGCGCTGGCGGTCACGGCTAACTATGGCGGCCGTCTTCTGACGGCCGTTTTCCACTAGATTATAATAACTTGGCACAGCGCCCGCTAACCACGGGCGCTTTTGTGCGTCTGGAGAACGCTCTGCTCGGGCGCTTCGACGCCTCGCCTTTGTGTGCCCGCTCAAGCCAGAATCCATCGGTCCGATCTGGTCCGCCGAGGTCCCGACTCCGATTCGCGAATCTTAACGATTTCTGCTGCTGGCGCAGCATTCCATGCTCGCCTAGGGCAGAAAAATGCTTCGACAATCGAGTGGGCGCCTGCACGTCGCGGCGCCTCGCCAAGGGCTTCATGACATCACGGGCGAAGTTGCCGGCTGGCTTGCAAGTGGGGATGTCTCCTCGGGCCTGCTCACCCTCTTCTGCCGGCACACGTCGGCATCATTGCTGATCCAGGAGAATGCCGCGCCCGCTGCCCGGAGCGACCTGGAAGCCTATTTCGGCCGCATCGCGCCCGAAGACCCGTCGCTCTACGGCCACAATGACGAAGGTCCCGACGACATGCCGGCGCATCTTCGCGCGGCGCTCACGCAGACACAATTGTCGATCCCAGTCGCCGATGGCCGCATGCTCCTCGGGACGTGGCAGGGCATTTATCTGTTCGAACACAGGCGCGAGCCTTGGGTCCGCGAAATCGCGCTGCACCTGGTGGGGGAATGAGCGCCGAATCCGTGCAGGCATGGATCTCCAAGCGCGCCCCCGACCTGCCCATCATTGAAACCGAATTGAGCACGGCGACCGTAGACACAGCCGCCTCGGCCCTCGGCGTTGAACCCGGCCGGATCGCGAAAACTCTGGCGGTCCGCGTGGGCGAGAAGGTGGTTCTGGTCGTAGCGCGCGGCGATGCGCGTCTCGACAATCAAAAGAGCAAGGCGGAATTCGGAGCGCGACCGCGGATGCTTGGGCCCGACGAGACTTTCACGCTGACCGGCCACCAAGTTGGCGGAGTCTGCCCCTTTGGGCTTGCGACAGCCCTTCCCGTCTACCTCGACGTCTCGTTAAAGCCGTTCGACATCGTCTATCCCGCGGGCGGGTCACTCAACACATCGGTGCGCGTTACGCCCGAACGGTTATTCGAACTGGTCGGTGACGGCTGGGTAGACGTCATGCGCCTACCGGAAACGAGCGGGGCTTAACGCTTCGGGCCTCAGTGCCTCGACGGGCCAAGGTGTGCCGGCGACCAGCGATTCTGCGATGGCCGCCATCATTGGCGAGGTCTGGAGACCGAAGCCGCCCTGCCCCGCGAGCCAGAAGAAACCGTCGGCGCCCTCTTCAAAGCCGGCCACGAGGTGCCGGTCGGGAGCGAAGGTACGCAGGCCGGCCCAGCGGCTGTGGATTCGTTCCACCTTGAGGGTAGTTCGCTGCTCTACGCGGTGAGCGGCGAGCGCGACTTCATATTCGTCAGGCTGGGCGTCGGATGGCCCTGAAGGCACCTCGTCCATGGGGGAGGCGAACAGGCGCCCGCTTTCCGGCGCGAAATAGAGCTCGTCGCCAATAGTCTTAGCGAAAGGCCAATGCGAGACGTCCGTGCCCGCCGGAGCATCGAAGGTGATGATCGTCCGCCTGAGCGGGAGGAACCCGATCGCAGCGAGGCCGGCAATGCCAGCGACCGCATCGGCCCAGGCGCCCGCCGCGTTGATGAGGACCGGTGCGGCGAAGCTCTGTCCATTCTCGGTCTCGACCCGCCAGTCGTTTCCGTTTCGCGCGATGACTTTCGCCCGTGCATTGGTGACCAGTTCGCCGCCTTTGCTTCGCAAGGCGCGCACATGGCCCTGCAGCAAGGCATGAGGATCGAGGTGGATGCCGTTGCGATCGACGAGGGCGGCGACTGTTCCGCCACCCCCCGTGCGAATCACGGGGCAAAGGTCGAGGATGCCTGCTTCGCCCACGCGCTCCAGCGCAGCATAGGGCGCGATCGCCAAGGCAAGCGCGTCGAGCGCTGACACTTCGTCCTCTCGCGCGTGGACTAGAACGGGCTGACGGTGGCCTAGCGTAACATCCGTGAAGCCGTTGGGCGGTCGCTCGAAGAAGGGGCGGCTCGCCTGCGTCAGCGCCCGGACCTGAGGATCGCCGAGCGCATAATGCAGCATCGTGGCGCTGCGGCCGGACGAATGATAGCCCACCGCTTCCTCAGCCTCGAGGACGATGACCTTGGCGTGAGTGGCAAGCGCGGAGGCCGCGGAAAGGCCGGCGATGCCGCCACCAATCACCAGGATGTCGGAGGAGCTCAAGCTGCCGAGCCAGCGAGCCTTTCGCTGACGATCTTGCCGCCTTGGGTCAGACGGATGGCTTTGACGATCTCGTCATCGTCCGGCAGGATTGGGCGCCCTTGGTCATTGTCCCAGAAGGCTGAGAGAAAATTGAATAGGTTACGGGCGAACAGCGCCGACGAATCCGCCGCAAGGCTGCGCGCGAGGTTCGACGCACCGATGATCGTCACGCCGTGCTTCATGACATTCGCGCCGGGCTTGCAGCCCTCGACGTTGCCGCCGGCGTCCGCAGCCAGATCGACGATCACACTGCCCTGACGCATGGTGGCAAGCTGCGCATCGCTGACAAGACGCGGCGCAGGCCGCCCAGGAATGAGCGCCGTGGTGATGACAATATCCTGCTTCGCAATGTGGCTGGAGACGAGCTCCGCCTGAGCCTTCTGATATTCCTCCGACATTTCTGTCGCATAACCGCCACTGCCCTCGCCTTCGATTCCAGCGACGTTCTCGACGAAGATAGGCTTGGCTCCGAGCGACTGGATCTGCTCCTTGGTTGCGGAGCGAACATCTGTCGCGCTGACCTGCGCGCCGAGACGCCGGGCGGTTGCGATTGCCTGAAGACCGGCGACGCCGACACCCATCACGAATACGCGGGCGGCGCTGATTGTGCCGCCCGCGGTCATCATCATCGGGAAAGCACGGCCGTAAGCGGCAGCCCCGTCGATCACCGCCTTGTAGCCGGAGAGGTTCGACTGCGACGACAATATGTCCATGGACTGCGCGCGAGTGATGCGAGGCATCCACTCCATCGCCAGCCCTTCGAGCCCTGCTTTTGCATAGGCATCGACAGCGTCCGACTGCCGCAGTGGATCGAGAGCGCCGACAAGAAGAGCGCCCTTCTTCGCGCCCTTTAGAGACGCAGGAGCTGGAGCGTTTATACAGAGAATGGCGTCCGCGCCAGCAAGCACCTTCTCACGGGCACCGACGCTCGCTCCCGCGGCCTCGAAGTCAGTATCGGCGATGGAAGCCGCTTCGCCGGCTCCCGCCTCCACCGCAAGTTCAGCACCGAGCGCCGTAAACTTCTTAACTGTTTCGGGAGTTACCGCGACGCGTGTTTCGCCCTGCGCGCGTTCCCTAACGACCGCGATCTTCACGCTAGCTGATCAGCATGACGACGATGAAAGCAATTGCGAGGCACACAATAGCGCCATATTTCAATAACTTGGTGAACCGCTCATAATCACGAACATGGTATGCAGCCTCCGCGGAAGGCGGATCGGCCAAAAGCGGTTCTTCGTCATGCGCCATATGTTTCCTCCAAATCTGTTTACCCGGTCCATAACAAGGCGGCCGTCCGGCCCCAAGCCCTTCCGCTAAGCCTTAAGCACGCCTTCACTATTTCCCGTTACGACTCGGCGCCGGACCAATGCGTGACGATGAAACCCGGTGCCTCCTGCTCATTGAAGCAGATCCAGCCGAGCGGCGGCTCGTGTCGGCTGTTGCCGCTCGCGCGGGATGGAGCACGGTAGGCGCCGACTGCATCGACACAGCCGTAGCACTTCTCCAGGGGCCTCATGGACGTGAGGTCAAAGCCGCGCTGCTTGCGAATTGGGACGAAGAAGGCGGTCCTGCCGCAATTTCCTCGCTTCGATCCGGTCGGCCCGGGCTGCCGGTCATCGTGCTTGCGGAAGGCAGCACCGTCTCGGTCGCCGTCGATGCAATGCGCGCCGGCGCAACAGACTTCCTTGCAAGGCCGGTCGCTTCAGAAAGGCTCGTCGAGGCTCTCGCTGCAAACGCAGATCGTCGTCGGCCGGGCGGCGAGCTCCTCCCGGTTTCCGAGAAGCTCGCGCCGCCGCTTGCCCTGGAGCAGCTCGTCGGTGCTGCGCCTGAATTCAGGAGTGCCCTGGCAGTCGCAGCCAAGGCGGCGCGCAATCGACTGCCGATCCTGATCATCGGCGAGCCGGGGACGGGCAAGGAAACGGTCGCGCGGGCGATCCATGCAGCAAGCCTCCGCGCGAAGGGCCCTCAGATCATTATTGATTGCAAGGCCGTTCCGGCGAACACCGTCGACAGCGAGCTGTTCGGTCATATTAAGGGCGCCTTCCCGGGCGCATTTGGCGAGAAGATCGGCAGAATGGTCGAAGCCGATACGGGCACGCTCATTCTCGACGAGATTGCCGCCCTCCCGAAGTCGACCCAGGAGACGCTCGATCGAGTGCTCGCCACGGGTGAGGTGCGCCCAGTCGGCTGCAATGGCAGCTCCTCTGTCGACCTCCGTCTGATTGCGACCAGCAACTCGCCTCTTTCCGAGAGCTTCAACCCAATGCTGGGCGATCGGATCAGCGCCACGGTGGTGAACCTCCCGCCGCTTCGCGAGCGCAGCGCCGACATCCCCGCTCTTGCCCGTCACCTCCTTTCGCGGTTCGCGGAGCAGGAGCTCATGCCGGCTTTGTCGATCGGAAATGACGCTCTTGCGGTGCTCATGCGCTACGGCTGGCCCGGAAACGTGCGGCAGCTGGCAAGCGTGCTCTTCCGCGCCGGTCTGCAGTGCGACCGAGGCGTCCTCACGGCTGAGGACTTCCCGCATATCGCCAGCCAGTCGCGCTTCACCAACCGGAAGAGCGATTTCGCGCCTCAGATCAGCAAGCAATCCAGCGACGCGGCACTGGGCGGAGCGCCCGGGGTGACGCTTTTCACGAACGATGGAAACCTGCGCACGCTCGAAGAGATCGAAGCGGACATCATCCGGCTTGCGATCGGCCACTACCGCGGGCGGATGACGGAAGTCGCACGGCGGCTCGGCATCGGCCGCTCGACGCTTTACCGCAAGCTTAGCGACATCGGCATCGACACCGCCGCCTAAGGCGCTAGCCTCGCCCTGTGCGAGCGCTTTCATTCCTCGTCCTGTCGGTGGCGGCCTGCAGCAACGCGCCGTCCGACGCCGAACCACCGATATCCGCGTGCCGGCAGCAACTGTTCGAAGGCAGCCGCTTCACGGTCTGCGATCCCGGAAAAGGCCGTGTGGAGTTGATTGCGGCTGGACCAGCTGAAACGCCTGTCCGCCAGTTCGCCGAACTCGAGACGAGGCTTGGCTCGCGCGCGGAAAAGGTGACCTTCGCCATGAATGCCGGGATGTACGACGAGGATGGGCGTCCCATCGGCCTGGCGATCGTCGCCGGCAAGCAGAAGCATCCGATCAACCGGAACAAGGGTGGAGGCAACTTCCACCTGATGCCGAACGGAGTTTTCGAGGTCATACAGGACGGACGCGCTCAGATCGTCCCCAGCGAGGCGTGGCGCCCCTCCTCCGCGATCCGCTTCGCAAGACAGTCTGGGCCCATGCTCGTCATCGACGGAAAGCTGCATCCCGCGTTCGAACCTGACGGCTCGTCTCGCCATGTCCGCAACGGCGTCGGTATTGGTCCGAATGGCCGGCCGATGTTCGTCATCAGCGAGGGACCTGTCTCTTTCGGCAAGTTCGCGCGCTTCTTTCGCGACGGGTTGAAGGCACGTAATGCGCTCTTCTTCGACGGCGCCGTCAGCGCGCTATGGGATCCGGCGAATGGCCGCCGCGACATCACCAAGCCGTTGGGGCCGATGGTCGTGGCGTTCAAACCGGGGAAGTGAAGACACATGCGTTTCTCGGGTAGATCCGCTCTCATCACGGGGGCGGCCTCAGGCATTGGCCGGGCGACCGCAGAATTGCTGGCCCGCGAAGGCTGCGCGCGGCTGATTCTTGTCGACCGGGATGAAGTGGCGCTTCGCCAACTAGACGTCGAGTGCGACGCTCGGCTGGTCGTCGGCGATGTTGCGGACCCGCACCTTTTGGATGGTGCGCAGCTTGGAGACATCGACCATGCCGTCATCAATGCCGGCGTCGCTGGGGCCGGACTGATCACCGAGCTCGATTTCGCCGAATGGCGGCGCATCCTTTCGGTCAATCTCGACGGTGCATTCCTGTCGTTGAAGGCCGGACTGCGGGTTATCCGTGAAGGCGGATCGATTGTCACCGTCGCCTCCGCGGCGGGCCTCAAGCCGGAACCGGGCGTTGCGGCGTACGGGGCTTCGAAGGCAGCCCTTATCCAATTGACGAAAGTCGCGGCGAAGGAAGTCGCCAGCCGTGGTGTCCGGGTAAATGCGATCGCGCCGGGTGGCGTAGAGACGCCAGTCTGGGATGCCGTGCCGATGTTTGCCGATCGCGCCCGTGAAATCGGCCGGAACGCCGCGTTCGCCGAGCTTGCCGCGATGGCGACGCCGTTAGGGCGTTATGCGACGACCGAAGAGATTGCCGAGCAGATCGCCTTCCTGCTTTCCGACGTCGCAGCGACAGTCACCGGCTCTGTTCTACTCAGCGATGGCGGCTACACGCTCTAGCCGATCCTCGGAGTCAGCGCCTGGTCTCGAAGGCCGCGCCACACCCGCAGCGCCTGAACCGTTTCCGGGACATCGTGGACTCGTAGGATCTGCGCCCCCTGTTCGGCGGCCTTAAGCGCGAAGGCGATGCTCCCGCCGAGCCGCTGGTCCGCCGGCGCTTCCCCGGAAAGTGCGCCGATCGTGCGCTTCCGGCTCGCGCCGAGAACGAGGGGACATCCGAGGGAGTGGAATAGAGCCAGGCCATTCATCAACTCGAGATTGTGCGCGACCGTCTTGCCGAAACCGAACCCCGGGTCGATGAGGATGTTCGACCGAGCGATACCTGCGGCTTCAGCCGCGGCGATGCGCTCCTCCAGCCACAGATACACTTCCACCAGCACGTCGTCGTAGCGCGGGTCTTGCTGCATGGTCTCCGGCGGACCGAGATGATGCATTAGAAC
>JBKPKE010000187.1:0-19835 GCA_046730955.1 Pseudomonadota bacterium | reverse complement strand
GATCTGAGGCATTATGCGCTCCAGCGCGCGTCTTAGGCGGCTGGCGGAGCGTAAAGGATGATCATCGCGACTGCGAACGCGATGAGGCCCAGAAGCTCTGCGGCGGCGAAGCCGATGAAGAGACGGCCCTGCTGACCGTCAGCGGCGGCCGGGTTGCGCAGCGCGCTCTCGAGGAACGAGCCGAACACGTTGCCGACGCCGATTGCGGCAGCGCCAACGCCGATGGCGGCAAGACCGGCACCGATGACCTGTGCGGAACTAAGATCCATGGGAAACTCCTTTTTCTCGTAAACTCTAGTGAAGGTTGATTGCGTCGTTGAGGTACAGCGTCGTCAATAGGGCAAACACGTACGCCTGGATGGCACAAACCAGCAGTTCCAACGCGCTGACGAAGATGATGAACAGCATGCTGAGGATGCCGACGCCCCAGCCCATGGGGCCGCCGTTGAAGCCGTTCACGATGAAGCTTCCGAACACTTCCATTAGGATGTGACCCGCGATCATCGCGACGAAAAGTCGAAGCCCAAGGCTGAACGGACGCACCATGAACGAGATGAACTCGATCGCGGCGATCAGGGGCACCATCACCTTTGGCGTTCCGTGCGGGACGAACAGGCTGAAGAAATGAAGGCCGTGACGAGCGAAGCCGACGATCAGGACGATCGAGAAGCTCATCACCGCAAGCACGCCCGTGATGCTGAAATGGCTGGTCGTGGTGAACTGGTGGAAGCCGGGAACGATCGCGAGCGGGAAGAGGCCCAACAGGTTCGCCGTCAGGATGAAGACGAACAGCGAGAAGATGTAGGGCATGAACTTCTTGCCCTCGGGCCCGATGTTCACCTTGACCATGTCGTCGACGAAGCCGGTCAATCCTTCGACCGCTACCTGCCAGCGCCCCGGAACGAGCTGACGCTTCATTCCCTGCGCCATGAAGGCGGCGATCAGGCCGAGCGCGATGAAGAGCCACAACGAGCTGTTGGTGAAGCTGATGTCGTAAGGACCGATGTGCAGCGGAACGAGCGGTTCCACCGTGAACTGGTGCATCGGGTCGATTTTACCTGCTTCGGCCACGCTTGCTCTTACCTTCTACGACGTCTTTGAAATTCGAAGGACGTTCACCACGCCGACGCCGAACCCCAGGAACAGCATCACCAGGAAGAAGACCGGAAAGGTCCCGAACAAGGTATCGAGTCCCCATCCGATAATCCCGCCGCCCGCCGGTGCACCGATCAGGTGGCTGAACATCAATTGCCAAATCCGGGTTGACGGATTGGGCGCTGCCTTGTGAGTCCGCTTGGCTTCCGCCTGCTGCAATCGCTCGAGCCGCTGTTCCAGCGATTCGAGCCGCGCGTCTGGTGGTAGCTTTGGGTCCTGCCCGGTCTCGTCCGTCGCCATGATCTTCCCCTATGCGTCGCCCAGCCAGAATTGGGTGTGCAGAGGGCGAGGAACATGGCGGCGACCGAGGCCGCCAAGGCGCCGCTCCTTTATGAAGGGGAGGGGGGATAGTCAACCGCTGCGAGCCTCGCTTGGCTGGCCGCAATCGAGGCATCAGGTTCATTCGGCAGAGCTGCGATCCCGAGCCTCTCTCCAGCCTGAGCCGCCGGTCGGCCGCCTCAGCCGCAATAGCTTGGGCGGGGTATCGTCTCGCCCGGCGCCCGGCGCCGCCATATTCCATCCTGAAGCATGTAGATTTCACCCACAGCAACCATGCTCAGGAGTTCGCAGCCCGTCGCCATGCCGGCCACTTCCGGTGTGACCCGCCGGCGCTGTGCCAGCCCGGCGTACAGCGATCGCCTGCGAATGTTCGTGGCTGCAACTTGCCGTTGCACGGTCGTAGATGGCGTCGAGGCAAAGCCGAGGAAGCCGTCGTACCGTTCGCCGACCTGGCCCGCGCGGCGCGCTGCGGCGAGCTCGGGATAGCTCTGCGCGGAGACCGGGCCGGGCACGAGGAGTGCGGCAGCAAGGGCCAGCCGAAGACGCATCACTGCTTTGGCGGCTGGGGCTGCGGGAAAGCATCCGGGTTCTGCTGGATCAGCTGCTGTGCGTCCTGCTGCAGCCTCACGAGAACTTCCTGCCGGATGTCGACGTTGAGATTGATCTCGATCGGCTTGTCCGGCGGCCTCACCGTCACGCAGCCTGTCAGCGGAACGGCCAACGCGGCGCCGGCGATGAGCCGCAAGTCCGGTATTCGTCTCTTGGTCATGGTTTACTCGCTGGCTGTGGGGTTGTGGAGACGTCCACATGATCGGTGGGCGTGAGGGTCGTCTGGTCTTCGTCCTTTCTGAGGGTGCGCGTCTCGGTGACGATCCCAGGCGTGTCGAGCGGGAAGGGCATCACAGGGGCGATGACGGCAGTCGGATCCTTCATGCCCTTCGCCATCTGGATGAGGGCGCGGAAGGGACCATGGATGTTCAAGTTCACCCGCATTGGCACCTTCTTGAACGCGCCGCGCACAATTCCGGCGATGAAGCCGCCTTTGTTGCCGAGGGAGACGTCGTTGATCGTGAAGCGCGTCGCGAATTCGCCTGCGAGATCACCGTCCAGGCGGATGATCATCGACTGGTAGCGGATGTTGCTGAGTAGATCGAACGTGAGACCGACGGCCATCCCGGCCTTCGGCGCCGTGCCGGTGTAGTTGAACTCGCCGCCCGGCGGTCGCGAGTCCAGCCGGCCGCCCACGATTCGACCGCCATTCTCGTCGAAGATCATCGGAAGGACGCCGTCGAACGTCCCGGTGATCTGGATTCCCTGGAAGCCCAGGCTGTCGATGAACATCTTCGCATCGAAACCCTGCACTTCGAACGTCAGACGCTTCGCGGTCGGCCGGCCGAGGTTGAGAACCGTTTCGTGCAGGATGAGCTTGCCGCCCATAAACGGCCACTCCCCGCGCTCGACTTTCACCAGCTGGTTGGCGAGCAGCTGGTAACGAATGACTCCATTCTCGACGAGAATGCCGGGATTGATCGCTGCAACTCTCGCCGTCTGGTTCGGCGAGGTCTCGAGGTTCAGCAGATCGGTAAAGTGGATGCTTGTCGTGAGGCCGGTCACAGGGCCGAACGGCGCTGCGAGGTTCATATTGGCGGTCGAGAAGTCGCCGGTAGAGCCGACCGTGCCGTCCCCTTTCCAGTTGATCTGGCCGCGACCGCGGATCGTTCCCTGGACCAGGGCTATCACCCCTTGGGTCAGGCGGGTCAGCTCCTCCGGCTGGAGGCCTTCGCCGAAGGTGATGCCCGGGACATCGAGCACGGCCTGGCCGTTTCCGCTCGACAGCTTGTGCTGGATGGTCACGTCCGTGACGCGGGTGCCACTGTCTGGGTGTACGAGCGTTCCGCCGGCCCGAATGTCGTCGTCCTTGAGCGTCAGTTGGAAGTCGTTGCTCCGGAGCGGATAGAAGCGCGGCTCGGGTGTGAGGTCGGACACGGACAGTCCGCCATTCACCGAAAGGCCTCCATTGTAGAAGCGCCAACGGCCGTCGGCGTCACCGAACAGCAGCTTCACGTCTCCGATCGTCGATCGCCCGCCCTCGAAGGTCCCGCTGATACCGCTCCCGCTGAAGGTGCCCTGAAGCCTGGCGGCATCGAGCGCCACTGGCGCCCGCGGCTTGCCGATGCGCGCTCCGAGATTCGCGAAAGAGAATTGCCGGTCGACGAGCCGTCCGCCGCTGGCCTGCAGCGTAAGCGGTGCGCTTCCGATCCTGCCGGCCAGACGAGGGTTGTTGAGCGATGCGGCGATGCGCATCGGGCCGCCGGGACTTTGAGTAACGATTGCCGGGCCGATTGGACAGACGGGAAGTCGCGTCGGTCCCAGCTTTAAGTCGCTGTATTGGAAGAAGCGCCAGCTCGCGACGAGGCAGCCGCGCCCGGCGGCAAAGCTTCCACCAGGCCCAAGACGGCCATCGAGCGGCAAGCGAAGCGCCTGAACTCGCCCGTCGGGGAATGGCCCATCAAGCGTTGCCGCCGTACTGAAATTCGTAGCGCCATCCGTCCCCGCCTGGAAGCGTATCGGATCTAGCGCGAGGCGTGACGCGCCGACCTGGTACGGAGCAAAGCGCGCTTCGCCGCTCATGGCGCCTCCACCGCGCGGCTGGCGAAGGAGAATTCTGCCCGTGGGCAGGCCGCCGCCCGACGTCTCGATGAGTCCATCGATCCGAAGGCGAGATGCCGGCCAATAATAGGTTACGCCGTCTCCGCCCGAAACGCGCACGCGAGCGCCGGTGCCCGCGCGCACGTCGGTAGATTCGATGCGCGCCGCTCCGCCGCCGGGGAAATTGACCATCGTGATGTCGCCCGTTGCGTCGAACTTCCGCGCAAAGCCGGTGATTGCATTGCCCATCGCACTTGCAATCGGCCCGATTGGAGTGCCCTTCGCTGCAGCCAGCGGGTCTGTTACGCCCGCGAGCATCGATGGAGCGAGGGTCGCGTCTTGCGCGCCATATCTCGCCGTGAGGGCCAGCGTTCCGGCTTTTGCGCCCAGCAGATAGCGGCCCTCGATCCGCGTCCTATCGGCATAAATCGGACCGAGCCGCGAGCGCTGGGCGGCCGCGTCGATCTGGCCGTAGACTGTTTCGGTTGTTCCCGTGAAACGGACGTTCCCGGTCATTCCGCCGAGCCCATTCGCTCCGGCAATGACGCGTTGAGTGGCAACCCGTGCCTTACCGTCGAAGCTGGTGAAGCTTTCGTTGAACGAGCTATCGAGGTCGAACCGCGGGGCATCCAGCAGGATGTTGCTGCTCGGACAGGCAAAGCTTCGGGCAGCGAGCGGCCCCTCGACCTTCGGGCGCCGGGCTACGACACGAACGTTGGTGAAGGCGCGCAAAGTCAACACGCGACAGCGGCCAAGATCGAGTCCGGGGCTGGAAGCGGCCAGCCTCCCTTTGAAACCGCCGCTAAGGTTGCCGGAACCCGCGACTGCAAAGCCGAGAGGTCCGAAGGGCGTCGCAATGCTGATGCTCGTGTCGGCGACGTCGGCCACTATGTTGGGCAATGCAAACGGCTTGTTCGACGGTGGCGGCATCAACTTGCTGACATCGCCCCAAATAACGCGGCCGTTCACGACCTTGCCCCTTAGTCGGACGCCGCGAGCAACGATGCGATAGACGCTTACGCTCCCGGTCAAACCCCAGCGCAGCTGGATCAGTGCGTATCGCGCACTGAGGTCCGGGCTCTTCGGATCGCCGATGACGAGATCGCGGACGACTTCCGTACGCAATCCGACGCGTTCGAGATGATAGGTGGCACGGACGCCACGCTCCTCAAACTGGCGTTGCAGGATTTCGCTCGCGAGTGGCTTGCGGGCGATCCAGAGGCCCGCGATCAGCAGCAGCGACAGGAGCAAAAGCGAAAGCAAGGCGATCGCAAGGATTCGCTGCCATCCGCGTTTGCGGATGACAATCGTCTCACCGCCCCCCTCTTCGCTCCACCTCTCGGCCATCGGCCTTTGATAACCCTCCCGATACAGAGCCGTTCCGTTAGCGGCACGAACGAAGCGTTGCATCAGGGCAGAGTGGTCGCCTAGCAGTCACCCTGGATGCCAGATGGTCCGGGTAATGCGTCAGGGCACAGGGCCCGTCTCCGCCGCCCCCTATTCGAGGGTGGTGCAAAGGCGCTGCTTGACCATGAGCTCGTCGAATATCTGCTCGCGCTTGCCATTCCGCGGCGGGATACGAAGGACCAGGCGAAGCGGCTGATAGCTCAGTTCGGAGGCATCGGACCGTTGCTTTCCGCGGATGCGGAGACGCTCGCTCGGGAAGGGCTGAGCGAAGGCGTGGTCGCCGCGCTCAAGATTGCCCAAGCAACAGCCCTAAGATTGCTCGAAACGAAGGTCGAAGGGCGGCCGGTCCTATCGAGTTGGGACGCTCTTCAGGATTATCTTCGCGCAGCCATGGCCCACTCGCCCGTCGAGGAAGTCCGCGTCCTGTTCCTCAACGCCAAGAATATGCTGATAGCGAATGAGGCGATGTGGCGGGGCTCGGTCGACGAAGCTTCGATGCACGTGCGCGAGGTGATGAAGCGAGCGATGGCGCACGGTGCGACGGCGATCATCGTCGTTCACAATCATCCGAGCGGAGACCCGTCGCCAAGTCAGGCGGACGTGAGACTCACGCGCGATCTCGTCGAGGCCGGTCGGCACGTGAAGGTGACGGTGCACGACCATGTGATCGTCGGCACGGAGGGCCAGACGAGCCTGCGCACGATGGGCCTGATGTAATTGTCCGGCGAGCCCTCAACCGATTTGCACGAGCTCGCCGGCCGAGGTGGTTATGCCGGCTTTGAGCCTAGGGTGCCGCACTTCACGTAATGACCCTTGGAATCGCGGCAATGGCTCACGTTCGTCGACGCAGAGCACTTTACATATTTGCCCTTGGAATCGCGGCAGTGTGTCGCGGCGACGGTTGGAGTGGAGGCGGCTAGCAAGCCGAGCCCGGACAGAGCGAGAATCAAGGTGCGCATATTACCTCTCCCTCGATAGGGAGTGCTGACGTGCGCGGCCTCGAGTAAACTCATGCTGGAACGGACATTAAATCTCTGCAATCTCAGCGATCGAGGATCAGGCTCGCAGCCGTGGTTCGATCGATTTGATGGATGCAGCTGGCTCTGCTAGCCGCGCGGCCCATGGTTCCCCGCTATTCCCGCTCCGAGATGACGGCCATCTGGTCGCCCGAAAACCGCTATCGCATCTGGTGGGCGATCGAGGTGTTCGCGGCGGAAGCGATGGGGAAGGTCGGGATGATCCCGGCCGAAGATGCCGTGACGATCCGCAAGGCCTATGACGATGATGTCCTCTGCGAGATCGACGTCGCTGCGATCGACGAGATCGAGGCGGTCACGAAGCACGACGTGATCGCCTTCCTCACCTGGGCAGGTGAGAAGCTGGGACCGGAGCGGCGCTGGTTGCATCAGGGCATGACCAGTTCAGACGTCCTCGACACGGCGCTTGCGGTGCAGCTGAAGCAGGCGGCGGACATATTGATCGAGGACCTCGATGCGCTGCTCGCGGCGATCAGGAAGCGGGCGTTCGAACACAAGCTTACGCCGACGATCGGCCGAAGCCATGGCATCCATGCCGAGCCCGTGACGTTCGGTCTGAAGCTCGCGCACGCCTATGCGGAGTTCGACCGCAACCGTGCCCGCCTTGTTGCGGCGCGCGACGAGATCGCAACGTGCGCGATCTCCGGCGCCGTCGGGACGTTCGCCAACATTCGGCCTGAAGTCGAAGCCCATGTTGCAAAAGAGTTGGGTCTGAAGCCGGAGCCGATATCATCGCAGGTGATTCCGCGAGACCGCCACGCGATGTTCTTCGCAACGCTCGGTGTGATTGCTTCATCGATCGAGCGCCTGGCGGTTGAGATCCGGCATTTGCAACGCACTGAAGTGCTCGAGGCAGAGGAATATTTCTCGCCCGGACAGAAGGGCAGCTCAGCGATGCCCCACAAGCGCAATCCGGTGCTGACTGAAAATCTGACGGGCCTCGCGCGGATGATCCGAAGTGCCGCCGTGCCTGCGATGGAGAATGTCGCGCTTTGGCATGAGCGGGATATTTCCCACTCGTCGGTCGAGCGTTTCATCGGTCCCGACGCAACGATCACGCTCGACTTCGCGCTCGCAAGGCTGACGGGCGTCGTCGACAAACTGCTCGTCTATCCCGAGCGTATGATGAAGAACCTCGATCGGATGGGTGGATTGGTTCACTCGCAGCGCGTGCTGCTTGCGCTCACGCAAGCGGGGCTAAGCCGTGAGGACGCTTATGCGCTCGTCCAGCGTAACGCGATGAAGGTGTGGGAGTCCGACGGCCAGCTGTCGCTGCTGAACCTACTGCAGGGCGACCCGGACGTGACGAGCCGCTTGGACTCGAAGGAGCTCGAGGCTTTGTTCGACCTCGATTATCATTTCAAGGAAGTGGACACGATCTTCGACCGGGTGTTTGGAGCGGCCTAGCCGCCGAGCATGTCCTTCACGCGACCGAAGAAGCTCTTCGCCGCCGGACATTCGTCACCCGTTTCGGTTTCGCGGAATTCTTCCAAAATCTTCTTCTGCTTCGAACTCAGCCGGGTGGGCGTTTCGACCAGGACGCGAGCGACCAGATCACCGCGGCCGCGGCCGTTGAGCACGCTCATTCCGGCGCCGCGCTGGCGAAGCTGCTCGCCCGACTGTATGCCTGCCGGGATCTTCAGCTCGACCTGCTCGCCGTCTATGCCCGGGAGATCGATCGCCCCGCCGAGCGCGGCCGTCGTGAAGCTTACCGGGCACTCTGCGACAAGAGTCGTGCCATCGCGCGAATAGACCGGGTGGCGCTTCATATGGACGAAGATATAGAGGTCGCCGCTCGGGCCGTTACGCACGCCCGCTTCGCCCTCGCCGGCGACGCGGATGCGAGTGCCCTCGTCGACGCCGGCCGGAATCTTCACGGAAAGCTTGCGCCGCTTGAGCGCGCGGCCTTCGCCTTCGCAGGAACGGCAGGGATCGGCGATGACTTCGCCGCTTCCCCTGCAGGTGCCGCAGCCACGCTCGACAACGAAGAAGCCTTGTTGGGCGCGAACTCGTCCGGCGCCGCCACATGTGCCGCACGTGCGCGCGCAATCGGCGGTGCTCGTGCATCCGCGACCGTGACATGCTTCGCACTGGGAGAGTGCCTCGACGGAGATGTTGGCCTCTTCGCCTGAGAAGGCTTCTTCCAGGCTCAGCTCCAGGTCGTAGCGAAGGTCCGCTCCGCGTGCCGGGTTGACGCGGCCGTGCTGCCGCTCCGCGAACTCACCGAAGATCGACGAGAAGATATCGGAGAAGCTTTCGAAGCCGGCTCCGCCGCCGAACGGATCGCCCCCGCCGCCATTCTGGAAAGCCGCCTTGCCGAAACGGTCGTACGCGGCCCGCTTCTGCGGGTCCTTCAGGCAGTCATAGGCCTCGTTGATCGCCTTGAACTGGGCCTCGCGCTCGCTGCACCCGTTGTGGCGGTCGGGATGATGCTCCTTGGCGAGCTTCCGATAGGCGGCCTTGATCGTCTCAGGATCCGCCGTGCGCTGCACGCCGAGAACGTCGTAATAATCCTGTTCCGCCACTTACACGCCCCCGGTACGCGCGGCTGACGCCGGCTGGTTCGCAGCCGACGTCACACCTTTAGCCCTTGTTCTCGTCATCGACCTCGGAGAATTCCGCGTCGACGACTTCTTCATCGGGCTGAGCGGAAGAAGCGTCCGCGCCAGCTTCACCTGCAGGAGCAGCTTGTTCCTGCTGAGCCTTATACATGGCCTCGCCGAGCTTCATCGCCGCCTGCGCAAGCGCATTGGTCTTCTCGGTCATCTGCTCGGGATCGTTGCTCTCGACCGCTGTCTTCGCCTCGGCGAGTGCAGTTTCAATCTCCGACTTCACCGACGCGTCGACCTTGTCGCCATGTTCGGCGAGCTGCTTCTCGGTCGTGTGGATGAGGCTTTCGGCCTGGTTCTTGGCTTCGGCTGCACCACGACGCTTCTTGTCGTCGTCGGCGAACTGCTCGGCTTCCTTCACCATGTTTTCGATGTCGGAATCGGAGAGGCCGCCAGACGCCTGGATGCGGATCTGCTGCTCCTTGCCCGTGCCCTTGTCCTTCGCCGTCACGTGCACGATGCCGTTCGCATCGATGTCAAACGTGACCTCAATCTGCGGCACGCCGCGTGGGGCAGGGGGAATGCCGACCAGGTCGAACTGGCCGAGCATCTTGTTGTCGGAAGCCATCTCGCGCTCGCCCTGGAAGACGCGGATCGTCACCGCGTTCTGATTGTCCTCGGCAGTCGAGAAGACCTGGCCCTTCTTGGTCGGGATAGTCGTGTTGCGGTCGATCATGCGCGTGAATACGCCGCCGAGCGTCTCGATGCCGAGCGACAGCGGAGTGACGTCGAGCAGGAGAACGTCCTTAACGTCACCCTGCAGAACGCCGGCCTGGATCGCAGCGCCCATCGCCACGACCTCATCCGGGTTCACGCCGGTGTGCGGCTCACGGCCGAAAAACTCTTTTACCTTCTCGCGTACACGCGGCATGCGGGTCATGCCGCCGACGAGAACGACGTCCGCGATGTCCTTGGCGTCGAGGCCGGCATCCTTCAGCGCCTTCTTGCATGGCTCGATGGTGCGCTGAATAAGGTCGTCGACCAGCTTTTCCAGGTCGGCGCGCGTGATGGTTTCCACCAGATGAAGCGGCGTCGTGGCGCCGCCTTCCATGCGGGCCGTGATGAAGGGCTGGTTGATCTCGGTCGTCTGTGCCGACGACAGCTCGATCTTCGCTTTCTCGGCAGCTTCCTTCAGGCGCTGCAGCGCGAGGCGGTCGGTACGAAGGTCGATATTCTCCTTCGCCTTGAACTTGTCGGCCAGGAAATTGACGATGCGAGCGTCGAAGTCCTCACCGCCGAGGAAGGTATCGCCGTTGGTCGACTTCACCTCGAACACGCCGTCGCCGATCTCGAGGACGGAAATGTCGAACGTGCCGCCGCCGAGGTCGTAAACCGCGATGGTCTTGCCGTCTTCCTTCTCAAGACCGTAAGCAAGCGCAGCCGCGGTCGGCTCATTGATGATGCGCAGCACTTCAAGACCCGCGATCTGGCCGGCATCCTTGGTCGCCTGGCGCTGCGCGTCGTTGAAGTAAGCGGGAACGGTGATGACCGCCTGAGTGACGGTCTCGCCGAGATAGGCCTCGGCGGTTTCCTTCATCTTCTGCAGGATGAAAGCCGAAATCTGCGAGGGCGAATAATCCTTGTCGCCCGCATTGACCCAGGCGTCGCCGTTCGATCCCTTCACGATCTTGTAGGGGACGAGCTCCGTGTCCTTCTTGGTGATCGGATCGTCGTAGCGGCGTCCGATGAGGCGCTTCACCGCGAAAATGGTGTTGTCGGGATTGGTTACGGCCTGGCGCTTTGCCGGCTGTCCGACGAGCCTCTCGCCGTCCTTTGTGAAAGCGACGACGGATGGCGTCGTGCGCGCGCCCTCGCTGTTCTCGATGACCTTGGGCTTGCCGCCTTCCATAACGGCAACGCAGCTGTTGGTCGTGCCCAAGTCGATGCCGATGACCTTGGCCATTCTCTAAATCCCTCTCTTCAAAGCCCCTCTCGGCCCCGTGAAGGCAGCCGAAGTGTTGGTTTCGGTGGCGATATAGGTGCGCCGAGGCGAGCGACAAGGTTGGGAGAAGGAATGAAGTCGCTGACGCAAATTTAACCAACTTTCCCTTAGCAGCGCTGCATGACCGCAAGTTCCCAGGCTGCCGAGACCAGCAACGCCTCGTCATGGGCGACCATCGCGGTGATGACGGTCTGCCTTGCCGTACTGGAATGGATACAGCCCGTTCCGATCACTCTGCGCGGCGCGGTTCCTTTGACCATAGCCTGCATCACGCTGTGGGCCGTCGCTTATTATTACCGTACGGTGCGGACCAGCGAGGAATTCGCCGTGATGTGCGTCTCGCTGAGCCAGGTGCTGCTGTATAGCGCCATCGGCGCCACCCTTTCCTATTTAGCGGCAAGGGCGGACAATCCCTTATGGGATCCCACGCTTGCGAAGTGGGACAGGTCGCTCGGTTTCGACTGGTTAGCGATGATGCGGCTCGTGGATCGCAGTCCTCTCGCGGTCGCCATCCTGCACTTCGCTTACGGTTCGCTCATCCCTCAGATTATCGTGGTCGTGTGCGCATTGGGATTCCAGCGGCGCCTGTTTGAGCTCCGCACGGTAATGCTCGCCGCAATGCTGTGCGGGTGCGTTTCAATCTTCATCTCGGCCTTCATGCCGGGCGTCGCCTACGGCGTGTACCTAGGCATCAAGCCGGGCGATTTCGAGCATGTCTTCCCCTACGCCGGCTTCATTAAGATGGCGGACTTCAACTCCTTACGCGGCGGCACCATTCCCGAGCTTGATTTCGTGAAGATGCAGGGCATCATCACGTTTCCAAGCTACCACGCCGGCCTGTCCGCAATCACCTTCTACGGCTTCTGGGCCGCCCGCTGGCTCCCGCTTCGAGTGGCCGGCATGATCCTTGCCGCGCTGACGATCGTCTCCACTCCGGTCGATGGCGGGCATTACCTGGTCGACGTGATCGCCGGCATCGCCATAGCGGCGTGCTGTATCGCGATTGCCCGGCGCGCAGTCTGCTGGAAGCCCGATTGGCCCTGGCTTAGAGCATTGCCATCCCGCCGTTTACGTGCAGTGTCTGCCCCGTAACGTATCCGGCTTCGCGGCTGGCGAGATAGACGACCGCCGCACCGATATCCTCGCCGCTCCCCATCGATCCGAGCGGAATGCGTGAAAGGATGCCGGCGCGCTGCTGCTCATTGAGCGCATCGGTCATCGCGGACGTCATGAAACCCGGAGCGATGGCGTTCGCCGTGATCCCGCGGCTCGCAAGCTCCTGAGCGACAGACTTGGTCAGGCCGATGAGCCCTGCCTTTGAGGCAACATAGTTCGCCTGGCCCGGATTGCCGGTCACCCCGACGACCGACGTGATCGAGATGATGCGGCCGAAGCGTGCCTTCATCATGGGCTTCGCTGCGGCGCGAATGAGGCGAAACGCGGCCTCGAGGTTGATGCGGATGACGTCCTCGAACTCCTCATCCTTCATGCGCATGAGGAGGTTATCCTTGGTGACGCCGGCATTGTTGACGAGGATGTCGAGCTTGCCCCCGAGCGCCTCGACCGCCTGCGGGACGAGATGGTCCACGGCCGAGCCGTCCGACAGGTTGCAGGGCAGGGCGACGTGGTCGCCGCCGAGACTTCCGCGAAACGCCTCCAGCCTCTCGACATTGCTGCCGGAAACGGCCAGCCGAGCGCCCTGCGCTGCAAGTGAGTTGGCAATGGCGCTTCCAAGGCCGCCCGACGCGCCTGTCACCAACGCCGTCATGCCGGTCAAATCGAACATCATGCGATCTCCTTCGCGAGCGCCTCGACATCCTCTATGGAGACGACACTGGTGACTTTGGCGTCCGGCGCGATGCGCTTGACCATCGGGCCGAGCACTTTGCCGCCGATCTCGGCGAATTCCTCCACCCCCGCGTCGAACATGTTGCCAACGCTCTCGCGCCAGCGGACCATTCCCGTGACCTGTTCCACGAGAAGGTTACGGATCGCGTCCGGATCGTTTTCCGGCTGGGCGGTGACGTTGGCGAAAACCGGCACCTGCGGATCGTCGAGGACGACGTAGCTCATCGCGTCCTGCATCGCTTCGGCGGCGGGTTGCATCAGCGGGCAGTGGAACGGGGCAGATACTGGGAGCGGAATTGCTCGCTTCGCTCCCATCTCCTTCGCCAACTCGATCGCTCGGTCGATCGCGCCCTTGTGACCGGACAGAACGACCTGGCTGGGGTCATTGTCGTTGGCGACGGTGCAGACTTCGCCTTGAGCTGCAGCCTCAGCGATGCGCCGCGCAAGGGCGAGATCGGCGCCGAGCAGAGCAGCCATGGCGCCTACGCCAACCGGGACAGCTTGCTGCATGGCTTGTCCACGTAGCTTCAGCAGTTTGGCAGTCGTGGCCAGATCGAACGAACCGGCCGCGCAGAGCGCCGAATATTCTCCAAGGCTGTGACCAGCGACGAAGTTCGCTGCCTTGGCCAGATCGACGCCGCCTTCCCGGGTCAGTGCGCGGAACACGGCTAGCGAATGCGCCATGATCGCCGGCTGGGCATTCTCGGTGAGCTTGAGTTGGTCCTCAGGTCCCTCGCGCATGAGGCGGAACAGGTTCTGGCCGAGTGCCTCGTCCACCTCGTCGAACGTGTCGCGCGCGGCGCGGCTCGCCTCGGCCAGCGCAGTGCCCATGCCGACCGCCTGGCTGCCCTGTCCCGGAAAAAGGAATGCGCGCATTGGAACCCCTGCTATGGATTGCCGGGGCGACTAGGACGACGCGCCCCGCTTGCCAAGGTGGGGAAAGGCATGAGCGAAGATCGCGACGAACGGCAGATCGGATTTTGGATCGCGCTCGCGCTTGTTATCGGCAACATCATCGGTGCGGGCGTCTTCCTACTGCCGGCAAGCATGGCGCCTTATGGCGCGAACAACGTCTGGGGCTGGCCTGTTGCGATTGGAGGATCCCTCTGCCTCGCCTTTGTACTTGCGCGGCTCGCCGGGAAGATATCCGGCGGGCCTTACGAATATGTCAGGTCGGCTTTCGGGGCGGAGGCCGGCTTCCTTGTCATGTGGAGCTACTGGATCTCCGTCTGGACCGCGAACGCCACGTTGGCGATTGCTGCCGTAAGTTATGCGAGCAGCTTGGTTCCGGCATTTGGAGTCGATCCTATGCCGCCCTTCCTGGCCATCGGGGTCGTCTGGTTCTTCACTTTGATAAACGCGCGGGGGGCAGCCGCCGCCGGCGGAGTGCAAATTCTCACGACGATCCTGAAATTGGTTCCTCTCGTCGCCGTTTGCGGCGTCGCGCTTTGGGCCTTGTCGAACGGTTCTCACGCTGCCGCGCCGGCCGCAGTTCGGCCGAGCGTCGGCGGCATCGCAAGCGTGGCCGCCCTTGCCATGTTCGCAATGCTGGGTTTCGAGTCTGCCACATTGCCCTCCGGCAAAGTCGTGGACGAGGCTCGGACGATACCGAGGTCGACCATCGCAGGAACACTGATAGCGGGACTGATCACACTCGCCGCATGCTTCGCAGTGCTGTTTCTCCTGCCGGCCGACGTCGCGGCGAATAGCCATGCTCCGTTCGCGGATGCGATTGCTCCAGTTCTCGGCAGCGCGGCAGGAACCACGATCGCAGTCTTCGCAATGATCAGCGCATTGGGTGCGCTCAATGGATGGGTGCTTTGTTCAGGAGAAGTCCCGCTCGCCATGGCGCGGGCAGGTGTGTTCCCTGACTGGTTCGGCAAGACGACGTCCGTTGGGACACCCGTCCGGGCGCAAATTTTTTCCTCAGGCGTCTCAAGCATGTTGATTTGGTCCAACTACAATGGATCGATGGCCGAGGCGTTCACTTTCGTCGTGCTATTGTCGACGATCTCGGCGTTGGTGCTCTACGGAGCTTCGGCGCTTGTGGCGTTGAAGATGCGACTTGCCGTGCCGGCGGCCATCACCGGTCTATTCTTCAGCTTTTTCCTGCTTTGGGGTTCGGGTCTCGAGGCAACGCTATGGGGCTTGGGCCTGCTCCTCACCGGCCTTCCGTTCTGGTGGCTCAACCGGCGTTCGCGAGGCGGCTCCAGCCCGGCGGTGGAGGCGAGTCCAGCCGCGCCTCCGGGATCATCCGCCTGAGCTTCGTCGCGAAGCTGCGCAGACACACTTCGCTCGTTCCCAGCGGTCCGGCGATGTAGTTCGGCGACTGCATGCCGAGCTGGACGCGCGTAATCAGCTCCGTGTCCTCGGCATTCACCTTCCGGTTGATCCGCCAGTTGAGATAGCGAACCGCCCTCATCTCCCGGCGGTCATCCGGTAACGCGTAGCTGATCTCGCGGATCACCGTCTCGGTCGCGCTCACAGGCAGGAATTGCATGAAATCGACCTGGTCCGGGTAGATGTCGAACGCTACGTTCGGGAACAGCTTGTAATAGAGCCACTTGCGCTGATGGCTCTCCGGCAGGTGATCTACCTTAGGCAAATAGTGCTGGTACGTACGTTCTGAGGGATTCTCGGAGGTCTTGTCGACCAGGTCGCCTTCCATCCGATCGACGTGCGCTTGCGCTTCGATTTTGTAGTTGCGGGCGAACAGACGCGTCAGGCCCGGATGGCCTACCGGGATGTGCAGATGATCGGAGTAATTGTCCGCGATGGTCTTCCAGTTGAGCGGACGCTGGCGGAGCGTGACCCGGCCGATCGCGCGCAATTCCTCGAGGCGGTAGGGCGCAACCTCGTGCTCGTAGGGTGCCATCATCTCGGCGACAGAAGGAGCGCCGGGCTCGAGGGTCACGAACAGGAACCCGCGCCAAGTTTCCAGGGCGACGGGAAAGAGGCTGAGCTTCTCGATCTGGAGGCCGGGATATTCGCTCCGGTGGGGAACTCCGACGAGCCTTCCCTCCCGCGAATAGCTCCACGCGTGATACGGGCAGGTCAGGACCTTCGTGCAGCCACCTTCACCGTCGACCAACCGAGAGCCGCGGTGGCGGCATACGTTGGAGAAAGCGCGGACCTTGCCGTCATCGCCACGGATGACGATCACGCTCTCTCCAAGATATTCCAGCGTACGCCATTCGCCGGGCGTCGGAATTTCACTTTCGTGGCAGACCACCTGTGGCGCCGCGCGCAGGAATGCCAGCTTCTCCGCCTCAAAAAATTCAGAGTCGAAGTAAAGCCAGCCGGGGAGGCTCATGTCCTCCAGCGGATCCTTGGTCGCTCCGACCGATTTGAGCTGCGTCGCCATGATTGGCCATTGCCATGACAAGGGCCTTCACGGCAATCGATCCATCCGTCCGGTCAGCTCCGCGGAAACTGCGCGTTGATGACTGTTCCCGACGGAACCTGGCACTCGCCCGAGCCGCCTCCCGTCATACCTGACGTCGGGTTCGCGAGAATGAAGTGGCAGCGCATGAAGCCTCCGGGGCCCTCTAGATTGGCGAGGACCTCGCCGGTGTACCGAGTAATGGTCTCGGTACTTGGGCCCCACGGACCCCATCCGCGCCACCCTACACCCCAGCCGCGGCCGCTCCAGCCTCGACCCCAAGTCGCAGTCGGTCCCCAGCCGTTCCAGAGGGGGCCGTAATCAACTTGGCTCTGCTGAGTGATTTGGAAGAACGGGCCCTGGAAGACACGACCGTCTGTAAGGTTGGCGACCATCGTGCCGCTGTTGCTCGATCCGCTCCAAGTGAAAGTGGCGCCCACCGTGCCCGACTCCGACTGGCCTGATCCAACGCCCGAGGGGGTTGTGCAGCCGGCCGCTAAGACGAACAGCGATGTGGCCGCGATTCTGATCGATAGCGCCATCATCTTTGCTCCTTCCACGTGAAGGCGTCGTTGCAGCCAGTGTTGGTTTGCTGGCAATCAGGGATGCTCTGTATCCGCCGAGTCGCCAGACTTGCCTTTCACCACGCATTTCTTCATAGCGCGCCTCGATGGGGTGCAGGCTTGGCCTGTGCCCCAGTTGCTTTTGGAAGACAGCCGGAGGGGCGTCGCATCGGGCGGCGTCAGCGATCGGCCAACAGTGAGACGAAGAAACATGCCGCTCTACGAGCATGTTTTCCTCGCGCGCCAGGACCTGGCTCAAGCTCAGGTGGATGCGCTCGCGGAAAACGCGACCAAGATCGTTACCGACAACGGCGGGAAGGTGGTCAAGACGGAGACCTGGGGTCTGCGCAACATCGCCTATCGCATCGCGAAGAACCGCAAGGCCCACTACGTCGCTCTCGACATCGACGCTCCCGCGCCGGCAGTTGCCGAGCTCGAGCGCCAGACGAGCATCAACGAGGACGTGATCCGGTTCCTCACCATCCGGGTCGACGAGCATGAGAGCGGTCCGTCCGCGATGATGCGCCGTGGCGAGCGCGACCGCGCTCCGCGTGGCGACGGCGATCGTGGCGATCGTGGCGGTTTCGGCCGCGACCGTGGCGACCGCGCTCCGCGTGGCGAAGAGATGGAGGCCTAAACGATGGCACGTGCATTCTTCCGCCGCCGCAAGAGCTGCCCCTTCTCCGGGAAGGACGCTCCCAAGATCGATTACAAGGACATCCGCCTTCTGCAGGGCTTCATGTCCGAGCGGGGCAAGATCGTCCCCAGCCGCATCACCGCGGTTTCATCCAAGAAGCAGCGCGAGCTGGCGAAGGCGATCAAGCGCGCCCGCCACATCGGCCTGCTTCCCTATGTCGTGAAGTAGGAGGCAGGACCCATGGAAGTTATCCTGCTCGAGCGCGTTGAGAAGCTTGGCGGCATCGGCGATGTCGTGAAGGTCAAGAACGGCTTTGCGCGCAACTACCTGCTGCCGAACAAGAAGGCGCTTCGCGCCAACGAGTCGAACCGCAAGGTCTTCGAAGCGAACCGCGCGAAGATCGAGTCCGACAATGCCGAGCGCCGCACGGATGCGGAGAAGGCGGCCAAGGGCGTCGACGGCAAGACCGTTCAGCTCATCCGCCAGGCCTCGAACACGGGCCAGCTCTACGGTTCGGTTTCGGCCCGCGACATCGTCGAGGCGCTGGAAGCCGAGGACGCGAAGGTCACCAAGAGTCAGATCGTTCTCGACCGTCCGATCAAGGCCATCGGCGTGCATGAGGTGAAGGTCGCCCTTCACCCTGAGGTCGCTGTCACCGTGAAGGTCAACGTCGCTCGCTCACCCGAAGAGGCGGATCTGCAGGCTCAGGGCGTCGACGTCCTCGCCCAGATGTTCGAGGAAGAGGCGGCGCCGGTCGTTGCTGAGGAGCTCGCCGCGGAAGTCGAGACTCCGGCTGAGGAAACGGCAGTCGCTCCTTCGGAACCGACCGAAACGGCTGAGGAAGAGCAATAAGCTCTCCTCGTTGCTCAAAGGGAATTGGGGCCGTCGGAGCGATCCGGCGGCCCTTTTCTTTTGAAGGCAATCAATTCGTCGCGGAAACGGACTGCGCCGCATCGGCTCGTCGCAATAGCGCAGGAGCGCGGGGAACGGCGGCGGCTCGATCCTTGTTCTGACTCTCGAGCGCACGCGGGGCGACGAGTAAGGAGTTCAGAGCATGGAAGGTGAACGCGAAGAGACCCGCGATCAGACCGAGGGCAGCGGACAGCAGCAGCCTCTTGGGCAGCAAAGCGAAAACCAGCCGGCCGGCCAGTCGGGGCAGCAGCCCCAGGGCCAACAGCAAGGTCAACAGCCGCTCGATCAGCAGGGCAATTTTGGAACCCAGGAGCCGGGTCTCGGCAATCAGACGGATCAGAAATTCGCTTCCAGCGGCGGACAGCCTGCGACCGGCCAGGCGCAGGACGGCGATACGTCAACGCTGAGCCAGGGCGAGAACGTCGGTCAGGGCGGTTACTCGCCCGAAAGCGGCGGCTCCGATCTGGGCGGTGGCGAAACCGGGCTCGGCGACAGTGGCGGACAGTCGAACCAGAGCGGCTTTGTCGGCAGCCAGGGTAAGGATTCGGGCGAATATCTGCAGCAGGGCGGAAACCCTCAGTCAGGCTTCGCCGAGCAGGGCCGCGGCGCGTCGAACGAAACCGACAGTGACACCGAGGGATCGAGCGACAACAGCTGACGCTTGAGCCACGGAAGGCGCCGGGTCCGTTGCCCACGGACCCGGCGTCCCATGTTATGCCGAGAGCTTCATCAGCAATTCGTCGTGAAGCGCGCAGGTCTGTGACGAAACATTCACGTCCAGTTCTCGCTTCAGAACGTCCTTCAATTCTTGAAAGCGCGTCTGAACACCGGCGGGATGGCCCGCCAGGAACTCCGCCCGCATTGCTAACCGCAGCCAATCCTCATTGTAAGGATCGATGAGCTTCATCCGCTCGGTCAATGGGAGCGCGCCCAGGCCATCGCCATGTTTCAGTTTGGCTTCCACTTTACGGAAGAGATCCAGCCACTCCTTGCTACCCTCCTGAAATCGTTCGCGGCGTAGCCACTCGTCGAATTCCGCGGTGATTCCATCGAGGTCGCCGAAAAGAGCCTCGTCACCCGACACATGCTCCGGAGAGGCTACCCTAACATCTCGGTTCTCAACCCAGACGTGCTGCTTATCGGCGTGGATCAGGTTCGGCGCGGCCCGCCTGATTTCATGAAGCGACTGGCGGAGGCTGCCCCGCGCCTGAGATTCAGCCCGTTCGGGCCAAAGAAGTTCGATGAGGCGGTCGCGGCCGACATGCTCATCGACATGCATGACGAGGTAGGCAACGATCGCCTTCGCCTTGCGCCCACGGGGACCGACTTCTCGTCCATCGGGATGTTTCAGCGCGAAGCTACCGCAGTAGTCCACGGTCCATGCACAGTGCGGCGACCTTAGGATGAGCAAGTTA
>JBKPKE010000186.1:0-13727 GCA_046730955.1 Pseudomonadota bacterium | reverse complement strand
CTACGACCCCGATCGGCTTGCGGCCGACCAGCAGAAGCTTCGCGCATTCTACTTGACGCAGGGCTATGCCGATTTCCGCGTCGTTTCCGCGCTTGCCGACCTGACTCCCGATCGCCGCGACTTCGTGATCACCTACGTGATCGAGGAGGGGCCTCGCTATAAACTCGGAAAGGTCCAGGCCGAGAGCCTTTTGCGCGACCTTCCACCCGAGAAGATCACCTCGATGGTGAACCTGCATCAGGGCGATTGGTTCAACGCCAAAGCCATCGAGGACACGGTAACCGGATTGAACGAGGTGGCGGGGAACCTCGGTTACGCGTTCGCGGACATCAATCCGAATTACGACCGCGACGCAGTCAATCACGTGATGAACGTCACGTTCCAGGTTGGTGAGACCCCGCGTGTTTACGTCGAACGGATCGACATCCAGGGTAACACTGCCACCCGAGACAAGGTCATTCGCCGCGAATTCCGCATCAACGAAGGCGACGCCTTCAACGCTCTCAAGGTCAAACGCTCACAGGACCGGTTGCAATCCCTAGGGTTCTTCCAGGAGAACCTGGAGATCAAGCAGACCGAGGGATCCGGACCGGATCGCGTGGTCCTTGGCGTCAATGTGGAAGAGAAATCTACTGGCGAGCTTCAGCTGTCTGCCGGCTATTCTAGCCTCGAACGCTTCATTCTGTCCTTCTCGATCGCCCAGCGGAACTTCATGGGCAAAGGTCAGGAACTCAACGCGGGCATCAATTGGTCGCAATATTCCAAGGGTATCCAGCTCGGCTTCAACGAGCCCTACTTCCTGGATAAGAACATTCTCCTCGGCGGAAACATTTTCCGTCGCGATTACAACAGCTTCAATTATGTCGGTAACGCTCGCAACACGACCTATTCGCAGACGAGTACGGGCGGTGGACTGAGCCTTGGTTTCCCGATGACGGAATATGTGTCGCTCGGCACTCGCTACTCGCTGGTTCAGGACGATATCACGCTCGACGAGAGCACCTTCTTTACCGATCCCGACCTGCTTCCCGATCCTGACGGAAACGGTCCTCTGACGGGATCGAATGGACCGAAGCCGCCTGTGTGCGATCCGCGCAAGGCCGGTCAGTATCTTTGTGACGAACTCGGTAAAAGGCTCACATCCTCCGTCGGCTATTCGGTCGTCTACAACGACACTAACGGCATCCACCCGACAAGGGGCCAGTCGCTGGTCGTTTCACAGGACTTCGCCGGTCTTGGTGGCGACGTCCGTTACATTCGCTCGCGTGGTACGGGAACGAAATGGTGGGGCGTGCTCGGGGGAAGCTGGGTGCTGTCGGCTCATGCCGAGGGCGGATACATCTACCCGCTCGAAAAGGCCCCGGGGCCTGGCCGGGACGCCATTCGGATCACGGATCGCTTCTTCGGCACGCAGCTGCGCGGTTTCGACATTCGCGGCATCGGGCCTCGGATTCTCCGCGAGAACTACGATGCCGAGGGCAATATCGACACGAGCAAGAAGAATCTCGTCAGCGATGCTCTGGGCGGCCGCGCCTACTACATGGGGCGGCTGGAACTTGAATTCCCGACAAGTTCGACGCTCAAGAGCTTCGGCCTGAGACCGTCGGCATTTGTCGACGTGGGGTCGGTCTGGGGCCTGACGAAGCCGTTGACCGCGGATATTCTCAAGTTCTGCTCCGCGACGAGCCAGCCCACCTTGTCCATCGCGGGCGATGCGACGAACACAAGCTGCACCCAATTCAATGATCCGGCCGCCGGCAGGACCGGTTACGCAGACGACGAACTGCATTCTACCCCAGGCTTCCGCGAACGCTTCGTCGGCAATTCCGCGAGGCCTCGTCTCTCTGTCGGTATTGGCGTCAACTGGGTTTCGCCTTTCGGACCGCTGCGGATCGACCTCGCGAAGGCGATCCTCAAGGAAGAAGGCGACGACACAAAACTCTTCAGCTTCAACGTAGGAACTCAATTCTAATGCGCAAAATTCTTCTTCTCGCTGCGATCGCAGCAACCGCCGTTCCGGCGGCAGTCAACGCTCAGGCCGCTCGCGGAGGCGTTCTCATCGTTGATACGGACCAGGTGATGAGCACCTGTACCGCTTGCAAGGCTGCCGCTACCCAGCTTCAGCAGAAGCAGGCAACCCTGCGCTCGCGCGCCCAGACACTGAGCCAGCAGTTGCAGACGGAAGGCAAGCCGCTGTCGGATCAGGTCCAGGCGCTGAACGGCAAGCAGCCCGATGCCGCTCTTCAGCAGAAGATTACGGCTTACCAGACGAAGGAAAAGAATGCGCAGCAGGAGCTGCAGCGCTCGGAGCGCGAGCTTCAGTCGACGGCCACGCACGTGCAGCAGCAGGTCGGCGTCCGCCTCGTGCAGATCGTCGAGCAGGTCCGCGCTCGCCGCGGTGCTCAGCTCGCCGTTGCCAAGGACGCAACCCTTGCCAATGACAATGCGATCGACGTCACCAGCGAAGTGCTCGCAGCGCTGAACAGCGCCCTTCCTTCTGTCAGCGTGACTCCGCTTCCGCAGGCCCAGGGCCAGCAACAGCAACAGCAGCAGCCGCAGGGCCGCTAAGAACATGACGGAAAGCGCCGCCATTGGTCCGCTCGACGTGAAGCGGGTGATGGCGGCGCTGCCGCATCGATATCCAATGCTCCTCGTGGACCGGGTCGAAAGCCTCGATCCGGAGAAAGGCATCGTCGCTATCAAGGCGGTGTCGATGAACGAGGAATTCTTTCAGGGGCATTTCCCGGGACGACCCATTATGCCCGGAGTGCTCCAGGTCGAAGCCCTGGCGCAGGCTGCAGGCGTGCTTGCGGTCGAAAGCCTTGGCCTCGCCGGCTCCGGCAAGCTCGTCTATTTCATGTCGATCGATGGCGTGAAGTTCAGGAAGCCGGTCGAGCCGGGCGTGTTGCTCCGCCTCGAAGTCGAATTCCTCCAGAAGCGCTCGCGCGTCTGCAAATTCGCTGGTCGTGCGCTGCTCGACGGCGAAATCGCCACCGAGTGCGAATTCACGGCGATGATCGCCGATCCTCCGTCGGCCTAGGTTCCCTCTCGAACCTTCCAGACGGATCCCTCCCGCTCGACTCGAAACGCCTGGCTAAGAGTTTCGCTAGCCAGCACATCCGCGGGCCGGCCATCGGCAACGATCCTTCCGTCATTGACCAAAAGGACGCGGTCGAACGCGCTGACCTGCTCAAGGTTGTGGAGCGATGCGAGGGCTGAGCATTCGTCCATCGAAACCGCGTTCCTGAGGATCGCTAGCGTAGCCAGGACCCAATAAGGGTCGAGATTAGAAAGCGGCTCGTCCAGAAGCAGCAGCCGGGGCCGCGCAGCCAGCGCCCGAGCGATCAGAACGCGCGATCTCTCGCCGGTGGACAGGGAATTTACCGGGCGATCCAAGAAGGACTGCAGCTCGAGCAACTCGATCAGCTCATCCACCCTTTCAGGCTCCGGAAGCGGCAGGCCGACAGCGATCACGTCTCGCCCGCTGATCGGCCAAACGAGGGAGCGGGTCGCCGGTAGGAACGAAAGGAGCCGCATGCGCCTTGCAGGCGGCGCGGCCGCAACGTCCTCGCCATTGATGGTCACGCAGCCAGAGCCGAGCTCAATTCCCGCGAGAGCTCGAAGCAGACTCGTCTTGCCGGCGCCGTTCGGGCCGATGACCGCGATCATCTCGCCGCCGGTGCATTGCAGGTCCACCGGCTCTAGCCGGCCAGCGATGGAAATGCCCCGTGCGCCCAGGAACGACGTCATGGCGCCACGCTCCGCCGCATGCGCAAGACCAGGAAAAGGAAGAATGGCGCTCCCAACATGGCCGTGACGACCCCTATCGGAAGGGTTCGCCCGAGCGGTGCGGCCCGGACGGCGAGGTCAGCCGCAAGGAGGAGAATTCCCCCGAGCAGGGCGGCTGGGATGATCGCTCTTCCGGGATGGCCGCGCGTGAGGCGCCGGGCGAAGATCGGCGCAACCAGTCCAACAAAGCCGATGGCGCCGCAGATCGCCACACATGCGCCGACGCCCAGGGCGCTGAGCGCAACGACCCAGAGCCGTGTCCGGCGAATGTCGTAGCCCATGGCCTGCGCCGACTCTTCGCCAAGCGCCAGGCTATCCAGCGCAGGTATCTGCCGCAGCAGCAGCGCGATGGAGGCAATTGCCGGCACGAACGCAAACAGGGCTTGCGCCAGGCTGCGATCGACGAGCGAACCCATCAGCCATTCGTATGCATCGTAAAACGCGAAAGGAGAGGGCGCGAGTGCGAGCGCGAGGGTGGTCAAGGCTCCTGCAAGTGCACTGATGGCCAGCCCTGCGAGCAGCAATGTCGAGGTCTCGGCTTTCGGCCCGGCCAGAGCCAGCAACAGTCCAAGCGCACCGATCGCACCCACCACGGCGCCGGCGGACAAGGCCAAAGGGGCCGAAAACTGAAGAAGATAGGCTGTCACGACTGCGCCCAAGGCTGCTCCGCTCGTCGTGCCCGTCAGGTCCGGGGAGGCGAGGGGGTTCGCAAAAAGCGCCTGGATCCCGGCGCCGCTTGCCCCAAGGGTCGCGCCATAAATCAGTGCCAGCAACGCCCGCGGGAGGCGCAGCTCCACGAACACTGCCGTGGCCAGCGACGGATCTTGCTGGAGGAGACCGGCAATCGCGCTCCACGGGAGCATGACCGACAGCAGGAACGCCGCCGTCGTCATCGTGAGGAGTATCGCGGTCGCGCGCGGACTCATGATCCCAATGCTCTTCGTAACCGGCGTATCTCCGGAATCAGACTTGGCCCCATGCAGGTCCAGCGACGGCCATCCGTGGTCAGAGTCTTGCCGGCTCGCGTCCGCCTTGCGAGCGGGTGTGAAAGCCACCGCTGCTCGCCCGAATATTCATTCGCTCGATAATCGCTCCGCAGCAGCACACGTGGAGGAGAAACCAGCAGCTGCTCGAGAGAGACTCGATCGCCGCGAAGGGTGCGTTGCCTAAGGCCCGCCAGTCGCATCCACTCGGCGGCGAGTCCGACGGCCGGAACGCTCCGTCCTCCGCCCCCGAGCCAGATCGTATCCGCGGCAGTCGTCGGTGTGTCATGCCTGAGTTGCTCGAGTTGGCCGATGACGGACCGTCCACGAGCTTGCTGACCGAGTTCTGACGCTACTTTCGCCACGCTGGCTTCGATGTCGGAGAGCGAGAGTGGATAGGGCAGGTCTACGATACGAATCCCGAGCCGACGAGCGATCCTCGCACGGTCGCGAGCGCCGCCTCCCATCGTCAGGACGAGGTCCGGCTTGCGTGGCGCAATCGATAGCAGGCTGCCGTCGTTCGCTCGGTAGCGTTGCGCCCTTTGCCAATAGGGCGTCTCCGAAGCCTGCTGAGACAGATGCGTGACGGACTCGATCTGGTTGTCGTCCGCGAGGGCAAGGAGAAGCTCGTCAGTGCAGAGGTTCAGCGAGGCGACCCTGAGGGCCGCGCTAGCCGCCAAGAGCGACGCGAATGCCGGCAAAGGCGCTTCTCCCTTCAGTCCGGTAGCCCACGACATCCTCGTAATCGGCATCGAACGCATTGTGGATGCGGCCGAACAGCTCGAGGGTCTTGTTGATGCGCCAACCCAGCCGAGCGCTGGCAAGCCAGTAGGCGTCGAGATTCACCAGGTCGAACGGCAAGCTGTCACGGCGGTCGAGATGATCGCCGGTGTAAGCCAGCGAAAGGCCATAGCTAAGACGCCCCTTGGCACCATCCAGGGACGCGAACCCGCTGTGCTTCGGGCGTCGGAACTCTCTCTGTGCAGGCTGGGTGGCATCGACCTGCTGTTTCGCATCGAGCCAGGCAAATCCCGCCGAGAGGTTCAGCCATTCTCCAACCGACCAGTGGATCTCCGCTTCCACGCCCTGGCGCTTGCTCGTGCCGTCCGCGTTGAGGACCGTTGTGAAGAAGGCATCGTTGACGATCTCGTCCTTCAGCCGCTGATTGAAATAGGTAAGTGAGGCATTGAGTGGACCATGGCCGTAGCGGGCGGAGAATTCATAGCCGCGGCTACGTTCCGGCTTCACGTCCGGGTTACCGACGTAACCGCTCGGAGAAAATCCAAAGAGATCGGTGAAGCTGGGCTGGGCTATGCCTTCGCCCCAGGAGGCAGTTGCTGAGACCTGGGAGCTTATGTGGACCAGAGCCGAGCCGCGTACAGTCGTCGCGTTTCTGAAGCGGTTGAAGCTGTCGTGTCGAACGGCGAGGTCAGTGACCAACAGCTTGCCGACATCGGCAAGCCATTCCCAAGTAAGCGAGAAGTGCTGACGCGATTGATGCTGATTGGTGATGCCGCCGAACGCGTCGTCGTTCGCGCGAAAACGCTCCCATTCGCCTTCGACCGCGCCTGTCAGCCTGTGGCCAACGGAGCCAGTCGTGAACGAGCGGGACAACTGGCCGCTTACAGTCCAGCGGTTTGCGCTCGTCTCGTTGAGGAAGGTTTCGTCCAGATAATTGCGGTTGGTCGAGCCGAGCAGGGACGCGGCGAGGCGTGCATCCCACCGATCGTTCTTGTGGGTGAACCATATCCGTCCGGCGCCCAGCCGATTCTTGGTGTTGTCCAAGGTGTCGTCGTGATTGAACGTTTCTGAGCTGAAGCCGTCGAAGTCGTTGTTGGCACGGATGAAGAACCCGTTCGCTCCGACTTCATTGCCATCGCCGAGCGCCACAGCTGCCCGGCTACGAAGCGATGCATTCCAATAACCGTCGCGATCGCCCTTTTCGGCCCCGGACGTGTCGAATGCGTCGATGCCCTCCGTTCCTTGGAATCCCCCACCCAGCGCGAGCGTGAAGTTACGCTGGTTGAGGCCGTAATTGCCGGCGACGCGATAGGATTCGTGCGATCCAAGCTCGCCCATGGCCGTCGGTGCCGGGCTTGGATCGGCATCGACGGCAACTACGCCCCCAATCGCCTCTGAACCCCAAAGGGCCGACTGCGGTCCGCGGACGACCTCGATCCGGGACGCCACATCGGCATTGAGAAGCTCAAAGCGCGGCTCGTTTGCTGCCGCCGGGTCATTCGCCCGAATACCGTCGATGAACAGCAGGGTATGGTTCGCCTCGGCTCCGCGGATACGTAGCTGGGCCTGGGATCCCGAGGATCCGCTGATCTAGACTGCGGCCGATGGTGTCAGTCGCAGGAAGTCGAGCGTCAGCGGCTCGCCGATCCGTTCGATTGTTGCGTCATTGATGATCGTGCTGCTGGCAGCGCTATCGTTTTGCGTCTGCTCGGTGCGGGAGGCGGTGACGACGATCGCTTGCTCTGTCGGCGGGTCGATAGGTTGATAATCAGGCATGTGCATCTCCAGTCCATGACTGTCGTCACAGAGGGATGCGCGTTCCGACGATCGGAACTGCCCCACGCTCCACGGCTGTTCCCGGCCGGAGAAACGGACGACGGACCGAGGCAAGTGTCTGACTCCCGTCCTATGGACGGATACAGTTGCGGGCACAGCGCCGGCTTCTCACCGGCTTCCTTCTTGGCCGACGGCCTTGACCGCCGGACCTTGGTCCTGCACGCCGGCTAGGATCGGGCGGTTGGCCTTGTCAAGGAACGCCTCGTCCCCTAAGTGCGCGCGACGCTCCCGGCAGCTGGTCGGAAACCAGCGCCATTTCAAGGAACAAACCCATGAAATCCGGTACCCATCCCGATTACCACACGATCACCGTCCAGATGACGGATGGCACGACCTTCCAGACCCGCTCCACCTGGGGCAAGGAAGGCGACACGCTGCATCTTGAGATCGACCCGACGTCGCACCCAGCTTGGACAGGCGGCTCGCAGCGCATGCTCGATGCGGGCGGCCAGGTTGCGCGCTTCAACAAGCGCTTCGGCGGCCTCACGCTCGGCAAGAAGTAAGCAGGCTCACTCAAGCTGCTACCGTTTCACGACCCGGCACGCCGCTTTCCGTCCGCCCCGCGGATCGAGACGGAGCGGCTGCTGCTTCGCGACCTCGAGTTACGCGACCTCGACTATTTCCTTGATTTCTTCACGGATCCGGAGGCGAGCGAGCACGTCGGGGGTCCGAGCGGTACTGAGGACACTTGGCGCCGCATGCTTGCCGGCGCCGGCCTGTGGCCGCTGACGGGTATTGGCATGTGGGCCGTGGCGGAGAGTGTCGACGGTCCGGCCATTGGGCACATCGGTTTCTTCGACTTTCTGCGGGGGGCCGAACCCTCGATCGCCGGGCAGGCTGAAATGGGCTGGATCTTCGCTTCAGCCGCGCACGGCAAAGGCTATGCCCGCGAAGCGTGCGAGGCGATCCTCAAATGGTTCGACCAGCAATTCGGACGACAGCCGATCTGGGCGCTTATTTCTCCTGGCAATGATCCGTCGATGAAGCTCGCTTCCAAGCTCGGCTTCGAACGTCAGGCGGATGGAATGTACCGGGACAAGCCGCAGACTATCTGGCTGCGTCCGGCCTGACCCTTACCAGCCGCCTCCACCACCTCCGCCGCCGCCTCCACCGGAAGAACCACTTCCCCCTGAGCCGCTGCTCGAACCCGGTGCGGTCGATGCGGAGCTGATCGTGCTGGTGAGCGTCGAGCCGACGCTATCGACGAAGCGCCCGGGACTGTCCCACGGACTGTTTGAGCCTGCATACCAGCCGAACCCCTGATGACCTTGAGCAGCCGCGGCGGCGAGCACTCCGGCAAAACGGTCGGCCCAGCGATTCTCGACCCCCAGGGCTATCGCGTAGGGCAAGTAGCGCTCGAAGAGCTCGGGCGTATCCTCCGGCGGATTCATCCGATCCAGCCGCTCACGCTCCGTGATGGAAAGATACTGCTTGAAGCCCGCGATCCGGTCCAGGACCGCCCGGCCTTCTTTCGTTGGGGCATCGATCCACATGAATGCGGAAACGACGAGCGGGATGGAGAGCAGGGGCAGAACGACTGGCAGCCACCAGCCCGATTCCAAAGCCAGGGGGATCATCGGCGCGCCGAGCACCAGGGCAGCGGCGCCGGCAAGGAACGCCAAGATGGACAGCAGGCATTTTCCCTTCGTGCGGACCTGCTGAAGCAGCAGGATGAACACGGCTGTCAGGGCAAACAGGCCCACGGACGTCCCGACCATCATCAGGTCGCTCAGCCCGTAGGATGCGACCACTGCGGCCGCCACGACCCATACCGCAGCTACAACCAAGACTGCCCCCGCAATCGCCCAGCCCCAGTTCTTGTTGAATAGCTTTCCTTCGTACTGCTCCTTCAGAGCGTCCGACAAGTTACTCTGGGCAGAAGAGAATTTCTCATGATTCTTCTGCTCCATCATGATCGCCTCACCGGGCAAGGCGAGCTTGCGGAGCGCAGCTTCCTCTTCCGCGGGAAGGGGATCAGCGCCATTGAGGCGCTCAAGCCGTGTCTTATCCTTGGAAAAGAAGCCGCCTTCTTCCTCACTGAGTTTGATGTGCCCGCGCACACCCATGTCGACGAGAGCGGCCGCGAAGGTGCGGTTATCCGAACCCATCTTCACGATGTACCGCATTCCGGCCGGTGAGAGGTCGTCGGGCGGAGAGAAGAGGGGCACCACAGTGCCCGCGCGCGGATCGCGCCCGGCGCGCTTCCAAGCGATGAAATAATAGCCGAGAAGACCGAGGAGCGCCGCCAGTCCGACTGCCGGCGGCCCATAGTCGGACAACCACCAGCCGAGACGGGTGTTCGCGTCAGCTCCCGCTACGACGCCCTTTGGAAAAGCGGCCGCGACGGTCAGTCCTTCGTACGGCCCGAGCGGCTGCGTCGTTCTGAAGGCAATCTCGCCCGCCTTTTCGTCGACGACCTCGGCAAAGCTCTCTGTGGAACCCTGGGGACCGGTATATGCCGATCTCTGCCCGAACTTCGCCGATTGAGGCAGCCGAATGCGCGCCTCGGCGACATCGATCGGGAACATCCAGCCATTGCCGGTCGCATTCCAGTACAGCTCGTCATAATCGTTGAAACGGCCGATCTGCCGCGTCGTGCGATAATGGATAACGTATCGGTGCTGCCCAACCGTCAGGAATGTGTCCGGGTCGCCGATCTTGATACGAACGCCGTTGGAAAAGGGCGCGGTCGAAACGTTTACCGGCGATCCGTCCAGAGTTGCGTGATCGAAAGTAAAGCCGGCGCGAACCTGGCTGCCATTGCGTCCGCGGTACCGCATCGGAAAGTCGCGGTAGATGCCATGCTTGATCGCATCGCCCTCTGCCTGGACGTCGATCGTCTCTGCGACCTGCAGCGACGAGTCCGGCTGGATCGCGACGTCGCTCGAGAAGTGGAGAATCCGCTCATCGGCTCGCGCCGCAGCCGGCGCGACAGCGAGTATCAGCGCAAGGAATGCGCGCCAGGCGCCGGCCATGCTCAGGCCGCCGGTCGGCCGAATGACACTTTCGGAGCGCTTTGGATGGCCGGATCCTCATCCTGGTAGAAGGGCTCCTCAGTGAAGCCCATCGGACGAGCGATCAACACCGGGGGAAAGCTCTGGATCGTCGAGTTCAGGTCGCGGACCGTCGCATTGTAATAGCGCCGGGCGCTTTGCAGCTCGCCCTCGATGCTGGCGAGCTGATCTTGCAACTGCAGGAAATTGGTGTTGGCCTTCAGCTCGGGATAGGCCTCGGCGACGGCGAAAAGGCGGCTGAGCAGGCCTGTCATCTGAGCATCGGCGGCAGCCGTCGCCTCGACGCTTCCTGCGCTGGTCGCCTCCGCGCGACGCGCGGTAACTTCATCGAAGACCTCGCGCTCGTGGGTGGCATAGCCCTGCACGGTCTGTACGAGGTTCGGGATAAGGTCGGCACGCCGCCGCAGCTGGACGGTGATCCCGCTGAACCCTTCCTTCACGAGAGCCCGCAGCCTGACGAGGCGATTGTAGATGCCGATCGCGAAAATGATCAGCAGGACGATTAGCGCGATTACAACCCAGCCGATAATGCCCATGGACGTACCCCCTCTTGTCCTTCAGCGGACACATAGGGGGAAACGGCAGTTCCGGCTAGAAGGCGGACAGACCCGTGATCGCGCGGCCGAGGATCAGCGCGTGTACGTCATGCGTGCCTTCGTACGTATTCACCGTCTCGAGGTTGGCCGCATGGCGCATCACCTGGAATTCGGCGCTGATCCCGTTGCCGCCGTGCATGTCACGGGCGACGCGGGCGATCTCCAGCGCCTTGCCGCAATTGTTGCGCTTCAGAAGACTGATCGTCTCGGGGATGAGCGTACCTTCCTCGAGACGCCGACCGATACGAAGCGCCGCCTGCAGGCCCAGGGTGATCTCGGTCACCATGTTCGCGAGCTTCAGCTGGACGAGCTGGTTGGAGGCGAGGGGCCTTCCAAACTGCTTGCGGTCGAGCGTGTACTGGCGCGCGGCCGCGTAGCAGGCCTCGGCGGCACCCATCGATCCCCAGCCGATGCCGTACCGCGCACGGTTAAGGCAGCCGAACGGCCCCTTGAGGCCTTCCACGTTCGGGAGGAGCGCGTCTTCGCCTACTTCCACATTGTCCATGACGATCTCGCCCGTGATCGAGGCCCGAAGCGACAGCTTCTCCTTGATCTTGGGCGCGGAGAGACCCGCCATGCCCTTTTCGAGCACGAAACCGCGGATCTTGCCGCCATGGGCGTCCGACTTCGCCCACACGACGAACACGTCGGCTATCGGCGAGTTCGTGATCCACATCTTGGTTCCGGTCAGACGGTACCCATTCGCCGTCTTCTCCGCGCGCGTCCGCATGCTTCCGGGGTCGGACCCCGAATCCGGCTCGGTCAGGCCGAAGCAGCCGACAAATTCGCCGCGAGCGAGCTTCGGCAGATACTTCCGCCGCTGCTCCTCGGACCCGTAGGCGTAGATCGGGTACATCACGAGGCTGGACTGGACCGAGCAGGCCGAGCGGTAGCCGCTGTCCACGCGTTCGACGGCACGAGCGATCAGCCCGTAGCTGACGTAGCCCAGGCCGGCGCCGCCATATTCGTCGGGCACCGTGGCGCCGAGCAAGCCGAGCTCGCCCATCTCACTCATGATCTCGCGGTCGAAGCGCTCGTCCATGTATGCGCTGGTCACCCGCGGCTGCAGCTTCTCCTGCGCATAATTTTCGGCCGTGTCGCGAACCAGGCGCTCCTCCTCGGTGAGCTGATGCTCGAGGTCGAACGGATCGGCCCAGTCGAACGGGAGGATGGCGGGCTCGGGGTGGTGAGCGTCCGCCTTGAGTGAAGTGGCCACGGGATATTCCCTGCGATGAAAGAGGTGGCGGTTCCTTACCCCCGTCAGTCCGCCTTAGCCACCCCACTGCTGCCTGCTCCGCCGAAGCTGTGCTTCAGGGTAAGGCCTACGCTGATGTGCCGGTTTCGCTCCCGGAACTCGCGAATGACGGTTTTGGGCGCGCTGCGATTAGGGTCGAAGAGAATGCGCTCGCGCTCTCCCGGAGTTTCGAATGCATTGTCCACGTTGAAGCTCACAGACGTTCTGGAAGTCGGACGATATTCAATGAAAGCAGTACCATATGGGCCGCCGTTGAAGTTCGAATCGAACTCGTCGGTTCGGTAGAAAGTAAAGCGCTGGTTGTCGTTCACGGTTGCACCGTAGGACCAGTCGCCGATGTCACGCCGAACGTCCACGCTCCACTGCCATGCCGGGAAGAAGCCGCTGAACTTGCGCGGCTCACCGTCGATGGGGTCGTCGACCCGCGTCCTTTGAAGCGTCCCGTCGAACTTGACCCGAAGGCCTTTCCACAGACGAGTCAGCGGCGCATCCAGGGTCAGAGACGCGAAATATCTCTTGCCGGTCCCAATGTTGCCCGGAGCGTCGAAACACTTCTTGGGATCGTTCGGGAAATCGGGGTCGCAGATCAGGATTCGATCCTGGAGCTTACTGATCAGGTCATGGCCCAGGTCTAGCTTGAACAATCCTTCGGAGAGGATCGGATGCTCGACCGTGGCGCGGAACTCCCAAGTCCGCTGGGGCTGCAAATTCTCGTTACCCGCATTCACGCGATCTGTGGAGAGCTCAGCGACGCTGATAAAGTCGTAGAAATCGAGCTGCGCGACGACGCGGCGGACGGACAGCCGCGTGTGCCAATTGCCGCCCGGTTTCCAGTCGAGCGCGATGTTGGGCTTCCAGAACTTCAGCGTCCGATCGGCAAGTGTGTCCCCAGTCGCGTTGTCACGCACCTTCAGGTTCGAGAATTCATAGTTGAGACCGCCGTCGATCCGCAGGTCGGGGTTCAGGTTCTTGCCGATACTCACGTAAACTTCGCCGCGCTTTTCCTTCACGCTTGCGTCGTCCAGCGGCAGGTCGATCCTGACCTTATCGCCATTCTCGTCGAATTGGGAAAATTCCACGGTGCTATCGAGGGTATTGAGCGCCGCCTCCGCACCCGCTTCGAAGGAGAATCCGGCAAGATTGGCGCGCGTCCAGTTCAGGCGGCCGATCGTCTCGTTGCGATGCGCTTTCACGGTCTGCTCGAACCCTCCGACGACGTCAGCTCCATCTTCAAGCAAGCCGTCACGCTGGAGGTAGGTATCCACGTCGTCGCGCTTGCGGCGGGTTGCGAGACCGACAAGCTTGATCGCGCCGCCGGCGAGCGGCCGGGTCACGTCGCCGCCGAGCTCGATGACCGGATCGGAATAGTCCTGAAAGAGACTGTCGTCGCGAGGATCTCTGCCCTCAGGAGTAACCCGGTTCCGCTGCGTCAGGTCAAAGCGGCTGGGCTGCCAGCGCGCGTTCAGCCGGAACGCACTGTCCGCAGCACGTTCAAGTGCCCAGCTTCCAGCTA
>JBKPKE010000185.1:0-20661 GCA_046730955.1 Pseudomonadota bacterium | reverse complement strand
GCCTGCGCCCGATCCGTGGCTGCCTCCCAAGGTTCGGGCGACGCTTGGCATGCCGACACTCGACAATCGCATCGGGCTTGCGGCGCACGATTTCGCGAGCGCTTTGGGGGCACCCGAAGTGCTGATCACCCGCGCTCGGCGTGACTCGAAGTCACCGACGGTCGCCTCGCGTTTCCTCCTGCGACTGGATGCGATCAGCGGGGGCCTACCGCGCGACTTGCGGCTTGAGCGGCTGACTCGACTACTCGACGATCCGGGTCCGCCGCGGCCCGTGGAACGCCCCGCGCCGTCACCTCCCGCGGAACAGCGTCCAGACAAGATCAGCGTGACTGCGGTCGATCGGCTGAAGGCCGACCCCTTCGCCTTTTACGCTCAAGCCATCCTTAGGCTTCGATCGATCGATCCCGTCGATGCCGAGCATACCGCTCGGTGGAAGGGCGATGCGGTCCACAAGGCCCTTCAGGATTGGCTGCAGCACGACGAATGCGACCCCAACAGACTAAGGCCCAGGGCGGAGCGCCTGCTCGCCAATGAAGCGATTCATCCCATGTTGCGCGCGCTTTGGGCTCCGAGGCTTCTCGAGGCAATCGACTGGATCGCGAAGAAGGAAGGGGAGAACCAGGCGTCCGGGCGTCGTCCGCTGAAAGCCGAAGTGACGGGTGAAGCGATGCTCGCCGGAGTCATGGCTCACGGACGCGTCGACCGCATCGATCGGATGCCTGACGGAAGCCTGACCATCATCGATTACAAGACCGGCCAGCCGCCGTCGCAGAAGTCCGTCGAAGCGGGCTTCGCGCTACAGCTAGGGCTCCTGGGATTGATTGGCCGCGCGGGCGGCTTCGAAGGCGTCAGGGGCGATCCCGAGGTGTTCGAATATTGGTCGCTCGCTCGCTATCGCGGCATATTCGGAAGGCTGATGCGGCCCGACAAGGACATGCAACCAGGCGAGTTTCTCGACCACGCCTACGCCAATTTCGCGGACGCAGTTCAGCGTTGGCTTACTGGCAACGAGCCGTTCACGGCGAAGCTCAACCCGGCGTTCGCGCCCTACGGTGATTATGACCAGCTGATGCGGCTGGAGGAATGGTACGGCCGCAAATGAGCTTAGCGACGCGGCTTCTTCTTGACCTTCGAAGCGTAGAGCAAAGCGGCGACGATCGCGGCCGAGCCAATGCCTACCGCCACTCCCGCCTTCACCAGCTTGGCGCGGCGTTCGTCCGTGGCGCGGTCGGTATCGTCGTTGCTGTCTTCCATTCCGGCTCCTCTATGGCGTTCGTCACGCGATGGAAAGCCGCATGAGCGGGCGGTTCAGGACATTCCCCGAGCTCAAGGACGAGCAAGCGCAGGCATCCGATCCGACGGTACACGCGTCGCTTTCGGCGTCGGCCGGCACGGGCAAGACGCAGGTCCTCACAGCGCGCGTGCTGCGGCTTCTGTTGAAGGGCGCACGACCGGAATCGATCCTCTGCCTCACCTTCACCAAAGCGGCTGCGGCGGAAATGGCGAACCGCATCGGCGCGAGGCTAGCCGCCTGGGTGCGGCTCAAGGATAGCGAGCTAGCCGCTGACCTGCTGGCTGTCGGCGAGTCCAACGACCCGCGTACGCGCGAGCGAGCGAGGCAGCTGTTCGCCAAAGTGCTGGATTGTCCCGGCGGGCTGAAGATCCAGACCATCCACAGCTTTGCGCAATCGTTGCTCGCGGCTTTTCCATCTGAGGCCGGGATCACGCCGGGCTTCAAGCCGATAGAGGGCCGCGCGGAGCAAGAGCTGGTCCGGCGGACGCTCGCCGACCTCATGGCCGATTCCGAGGCAAGCGGCGACCATGCGCTGATGCGCGACGTGCAGGTCCTTAGCCGGCGTCTGGGTGAGACCGGCGCGGTCGAATATCTCCAGGCTTGCGCCCGTCGCTCCGGGGCGATGGACGCGCTCGGACGTGCCGATGGCATCGAACCCGCGATTCGTGGACTGATGGGTCTGCCGGAAGGCTCGGTCGAGGAATATATCGCTGCGGAGTGCGGCGACGAGGGCTTCGATTGCGACCTCCTGCGGGCGGTTGCGGACACGAACCGCAAGTGGGGCGCAAAAACGGGAGTGGGGCATGCCGAGACGATCGATGAATGGCTCGCGCTGAGCCCCATCGAACGAGCGGCGAAGCTTTCAGACATTCTGAAGATCGCCAAACGAGTTTATCCGGGACAGGTTAAGGCAGACCCCGAATACGAAACGCAAGCCGGTCGCATCGCTAACCTCATAGGCGAATTGCTGCGACTGCAGAATGGCGCAAGCCTCGCCGCGGACATGGCTGCCGGGCTTCGGGCGGGACAGGCTTTCGCCAAGGCATACTCGCAGGCCAAGCGAGCGGCTGGAGTGGCCGATTTCAACGATCTGATTGAATGGTCGCGACAGCTTCTGAAGCAACCGGGCATGGGCGATTGGGTGCGCTACAAGCTCGACCGGCAGGTCGACCATGTGCTCGTCGACGAGGCGCAGGACACGAACGCCGCGCAATGGGAGATCATCGATCACCTCGTCGATGAATTCTTCAGCGGGTCCAGCGAGAGCGATGGCCGTGCCCGAACGCTATTCCTGGTCGGCGACTTCAAGCAGGCGATCTACGGATTCCAGGGGACGGATCCGCGCCGGTTCCAGATCGCTCGGGAGGCCTTCAAACAGCGCGCCGCCTCGCTCAGCACCGGCGACGATTTGTTCAGCTACCAGCGGGCAGCGCGCGAATTCCGCGACCTTTCCATCGCTGCCAGCTTTCGTTCGTCCCAGCCCATTCTGGACGTCGTGGATGCCGTCATCAACACCGTCGGTCACGAGGCGATGGCGCTCAGCGAGCCGCCTCCAGCCCATCGTGCGCACCATCTCGATCGCTCCGGCTCGGTCGAGCTATGGCACCCTTTCGCCGTCGAGGACTCGCCGGACGAGAGCGACGAGGGCGAAGAGCGCTGGGTCAGCCTGCGCGACCGGCGATACGCCGAAGAGCTCGCCGAACGCATCAAGCGGATGATGGCGGGAGCACCGGTGCTGCCTTCGACCGGCCGGCCGCTAACGCCGGGAGACATATTGATCCTGGTACGCAGCCGGGGAGAGCTCGCGTCGCTGATCGTCGCCCGACTGTTCTCGGCCGGCGTTCCGGTCGCCGGCGTCGACCGCCTGCACCTGCATGAGCCCCTCGCAGTGCAAGACCTGCTCGCCGCAGTGAAATTTGCGGTGCAGCCGAACGACGATCTCAGCCTGGCATGCCTGCTAGTCTCGCCCCTGATCGATTGGGACCAGGATCGGCTGCGCGCGCTTGCCTATCGTCGGAAGGTCTCGCTGTGGCGGGAGCTTCGGCGGCGCGCCGACGAGTTTCGTGAAGCGCATGACACGCTCGCCGAGCTTCTGCGGATCGCCGATTTCGTAACTCCGTCGGCTTTCTTCGAAACGATCCTCAGCGGCCCAATGGAGGGACGGCGCAAACTCTATTCGCGCCTCGGCATGGCTGCGCGGGATGCTATCGACGAGTTGATGAACAGTGCGCTCGAGTTCGAACGCAACGAGATCGCATCGCTCGACCGCTTCCTCGCCTGGTTTTCCCGAGGCACGGTCGACGTCCAGCGCGACCCCGGCCAGCCGGGGAACGAGGTTCGGGTAATGACCGTACACGGCGCCAAGGGACTGGAGGCTCCAGTCGTGATCCTGGCCGACGCCACCGCCGACCCTGCGAGGCTCGGCCGTATTCCGCTGACCGTGGATGTCGAGGTGGACGCCGCGGGCGTGGCGCCTTTGCTACGGCCAAAGAAGGACGAGCGCTGCCCGCCATTCGAGGAGATCATCGCCGCGGAGGAGAAGCGAGACCTCGAGGAACATTTACGACTGCTCTACGTCGCCCTGACCCGCGCCGCCGACCGACTGGTCGTCAGCGGAGTCATGCCGAAAGCTCGGAAGGATGGCGCGGACCCGCGGCCGGCCAATAGCTGGCACGTGATTGTCGAGCGAGCGATGAGTCCGATCGCAACTCCGGCTGTCGGGTATGTCGCTCAGTTCTACGGCTCGGCGGGCGGCCCGGCAAAGCTGGCAAGGGACAGGGTTGAGCTGCCGGTTGTTGAGGTGCCCGAATGGGCGCGGACCGCGGCACGTCCCGAAGCGCGGCCTCCGCGGCCGTTGGCGCCGTCGGCAATCGCCGACGATACTGAGGCCGCTCCTCCGCCATCCGAAGCGCAGCGCGCGGCGGCAGAACGCGGAACCCTGATCCACCAGCTTCTAGAGCGGCTGGCCGCTGTAGAGGAACAGGAGAGGCATGCCACGGCGCTGCGCTGGCTCGAACATTCGGCAGGCATGACGTCGCCCGAACTGCGGCAGGAGATCGCGGATACCGTCTGCGAAGTACTCTCGGACGGCCGCTTCTCGCCCCTCTTCGGCGAGGGCTCGCTCGCGGAGACTCCCCTGGCGGCGGTCCTGCCGGACGGACGGGTTGTTGCGGGCACGGTCGATCGCCTCCTCGTCGAGGCGGATCGCGTTTCCGTCATCGACTTCAAGACCGGTCGCGTCCCGGAAACCGACGGGATGATTCCTGCCTCGCACCGGGCCCAGATGCGCGCCTATACCGAAGCGCTTCGAGTCATTTTCCCGGAAAGGGACGTACGCGCGGCGCTGCTCTACACCGGCGGGCCTCGATTGTTTGAACTGCAGAGTTGAGGCGGCGAACTACCATCCCCATATGTGCGTTGATTGCTGCGACGGAGATTCCCCCAATGGCCACCAAGACTGTCACCGACCAGAGCTTCCAGACCGACGTTCTGGGTGCTCCGGGTCCCGTCCTCGTCGATTTCTGGGCGGAGTGGTGTGGTCCGTGCCGGATGATCGCCCCCGCACTCGAAGAGATCGCCAACGACCTCGGCGACCAGGTAACGATCGCCAAGCTCAACATTGACGAAAATCCCGATATTCCAGGCCGCTACGGCGTTCGCGGGATCCCGACCATGCTGCTGTTCAAGGACGGCCAGCCGGTCGCGCAGAAGGTCGGCGCTGCGCCGCGCAGCCAGATCCAGCAATGGCTGGAATCAAACCTCGGAGAGACCGCGAACCGTTCCGCCGGCTAAAGAGGATTCGTCCGGCGGCTCGGTTCCGTCGAGGCCGCGCGTGTTCGGCCTGAATTTCTCATGCCTTGGCAGGTCGTCGGCCGTATCGAACCAGGCTACTCTGGTTCCGTAAAAGATGTGGAACTGGGGCCGGACCGTGTCCGGCTCATCCAACGTCACGATCGGGAAGTCGATCGTTTCAGGCTGATAATCGACCTGCACGCGAAGCGGTGTCCCGCACTCGCCGCAGAATTCGCGATGCCCAAAGCTGGAAGAGCGGAAGCGCCGCACCTTGTCCGGACCCTCCGTCCACTGCCAGTCGCCTGTCGCAACTGAGGCAAACGGCATGGCCGGAACGCCACTCCACAATTGGCAAGTACGGCAGTGACACCAGCCCATGTCGAATGGCTCGCTGTTAAGCTCGTATCGAACGCTTCCGCAAAGGCATCCACCGGAACGTTTTTTCATGGGCCCTCCGTTAATTGACTAGCAGTAGGGCGCTCCCTACATCGCCCGCCGTAACGCTCGCGCGAGGGCGATGGTCCCTTCGCTCAACAGCGCCGGAGCTCAGAAGGATTCCCATGTTCGCCGCAGTGGCCAAGAGCATCTTCGGATCGGCTAACGACCGCTATGTCCGCAGCCTCGGTAAGTATGTCGATGCTGTAAACGGCTTCGAGCCGACCATTTCCGCTTTGACCGACGAAGAACTTCGCGGTCAGACCGAGGTATTCAGGCGCCGCCTCGCGGAAGGCGCGAAGCTGGACGACCTGCTTCCGGAGGCCTTCGCAACGGTTCGCGAGGCCGCCCGGCGTACGCTCGGTCAGCGTCATTACGACGTGCAGCTGATCGGCGGCATCGCGCTCCACCGCGGCGAGATCGCCGAGATGAAGACCGGCGAGGGCAAGACCTTGGTCGCGACGCTCGCAACCTATCTCAATGCTCTCCCCGGCAAGGGCGTCCACGTCGTCACCGTCAACGACTATCTAGCCCGCCGCGACGCCGAATGGATGGGGCAGATCTATCAGTTCCTCGGGCTGACCGTGGGCATCATCGTCCCCAACATGGTCGATCAGGCTCGCCGCGATGCGTACAATTGCGACATCACCTACGCGACGAACAACGAGCTGGGTTTCGACTACCTCCGCGACAACATGAAATACTCGCGGGACCAGATGGTCCAGCGGCCGTTCAATTTCGCGATCGTGGACGAGGTGGACTCCATCCTCATCGACGAAGCCCGGACCCCGCTCATCATCTCGGGCCCCACGGACGACAAGTCTGACCTTTACATCGGCGTCGACGCTATCGTGAAAAGCTTCGTCGCCGAGGACTACGAAAAAGACGAGAAGATGAAGAGCGTCGTCCTTACCGAGGACGGCACCGAAAAGGCCGAGCGAATGCTCGAGTCCGCCGGGCTGATCGAGGGGCGCAACCTCTACGACATCGCCAATACGCAGGTCGTCCATCACTTGAATCAGGCGCTCAAGGCGAACGTCATGTTCAAGAGGGACATCGATTACATCGTGAAGGACGGGAAGGTCGTCATCATCGACGAGTTCACCGGCCGCATGATGGATGGCCGGCGCTGGTCGGACGGGCTTCACCAGGCCGTCGAGGCGAAGGAAGACGTCCAGATCGAGCCCGAGAACCAGACGCTCGCTTCCATCACCTTTCAGAACTATTTCCGCATGTACCCGAAGCTGTCGGGCATGACGGGCACGGCGATGACCGAGGCTCCGGAATTCTTCGACATCTACAAGATGAACGTCGTGTCGATTCCCACGAACGTCGAAGTTCTGCGGCGCGACGAGGACGACGAATTCTACAAGAACATGACGGACAAGTTCGCGGCCATCGCGAAGGAAATCAAAAAGCGGCAGGACATGGGTCAGCCCGTGCTCGTCGGAACGGTCTCCATCGAGAAATCGGAAATGCTTTCGGAATATCTGGAGCGCGAGGGCATCAAGCATTCGGTCCTGAACGCGCGCTTCCACGAGAGCGAGGCGCACATCGTAGCCCAGGCGGGCCGAATGAAGGCCGTTACGATCGCCACGAACATGGCGGGCCGCGGGACGGACATCCAGCTGGGCGGCAATTTGGAATTCCGCATGCGGGACGAGCATCCCGACCTCGTGCACGGGACGCCTGAATTCGAGGCCCGTGCTGAGAAAGTTGTCGCCGAGATCGCTGAAGAGAAGGAGCGGGTGCTCGGAGCCGGAGGCCTTTTCGTTCTTGGCACGGAGCGTCACGAAAGCCGCCGCATCGACAATCAGCTCCGCGGACGCTCAGGACGCCAGGGCGACCCAGGCCTGTCTCGCTTCTACCTGAGCCTCGATGACGACTTGCTGCGCATCTTCGGGCCGCAGACCATGTTCGCCCGGCTGATGAACAAGAATCTCGAGGACGGCGAAGCGATCGTCAGCCCGTGGATTTCCAAGGCCATCGAGACTGCTCAGAAGAAGGTCGAAGCGCGCAACTACGACATCCGCAAGCAGGTCGTCGAATTCGATGACGTTATGAACGACCAGCGGAAGGTCATCTACGAGCAACGTGCCGAGATCATGGACGCCGACACCGTCAACGACGTGGTCGTGGACATGCGCTCCGAGACGGTCGCGTCGCTCGTTGCAGTATTCTGCCCCCCCGGCACTTATCCAGAACAGTGGGATTTGGCCGGCCTGAAGGAAAGCGTCGACGAGGTCCTTGGCCTTCAGCCGCCGCTTGATGCCTGGCTTCAGGAAGAAGCGGTCGAGCAGGAGACCATCATCGAGCGTCTTCAGTCGCTTGCCGATGAGACCATGGCCAACAAGCTCGGTGAGATCGAGCCCGACCGCTGGAACGAGGTCGAGAAGAACATCCTTCTCCAGACTCTCGACCATTTCTGGAAAGAGCATCTGGCGACGCTCGACGCCCTTCGCGCGGTCATCCACCTGCGCAGCTACGCTCAGAAGAAGCCGATCGATGAGTATAAGCAGGAGGCGTTCCTGCTGTTCGAGCGGCTTCTCATCTCGATCCGCGAGGAAGTCACGCGCGTCTTGATGCGTGCCCAGGTGCAGATCCAGGAACCGCCGCCTCTTGTGCTTCCGGACTTCATCACGCAGCACATCGATCCGTTCTCCGGTGAGGACGACACGGCGGACGTCGATACTTCGGCGGGCTCGCCCCTGTTGTCGAGCCTGGGCATTCAGTCCCTGAACATCCCCAAACCTGATCTTCCGCAGGGCGAGGGCGTCGTCGAGGCGCCTCTGAGCCGCAACGCTCTTTGCCCATGCGGATCGGGCAAGAAGTACAAGCATTGCCACGGGCAGCTCGCCTGACGGCGGCTCAGGTGGGGCAGGTGAACCGGACCGAGCTGAGGCTCGCCTATCGCGCCGACGAGGAAGTCGTCGCGCGTGAACGCATCGATCAGGCGCGGTTCAACGCGACGCTCCTCGGCGAGGCAAACGCGACGGCGCGTGCCCTGGTGAAGGGTGTTCGTGCGCAAAAGCCGTCTGGCCTCGACGCTTTCCTGCAGGCCTATGATCTCGGCAGCGACGAAGGCATCGCAATGATGTGCCTGGCGGAGGCACTGCTTCGCATTCCCGACGCGCATACCGCTGATGAGCTGATCGCCGACAAGCTTGCGGGCCCGGACTGGGCCGATAAGCTTGGCCAGTCCGACTCTTCCTTCGTCAATGCGGCGACATTTTCGCTTCTGCTGACCGGCAAGGTTCTTGAGGGCGCGCAAGATCGCTCCGACAATTGGAAGGCGGCGCTCGGCCGGGCCGTGGGCCGCTTGGGCGAGCCGGTTGTCCGGACCGCCGTGCGCGAAGCGATGAAGATCCTTGGCCGCAACTTCGTCTTCGGCCGGACCATCGACGAAGCCCTGAAGCGCGCGGCTCCGGAGCGGAAGCAGGGCCTCAGCCATAGCTTCGACATGCTGGGCGAAGCGGCCCGAACCTTCGAGGATGCAGAGCGCTACGCCGAAAGCTACCGCAATGCGATCGACCGCATCGCGAAGGAAGCGAAAGGCGGCTTCACCCTCTCGCCGGGCATTTCGGTCAAGCTTTCGGCGCTTCACCCGCGCTACGAATGGAGCCACGCCGACGAGGCCAAGGCCTACATCTTGCCGGTGTTGCGAGAACTGGCGGCGAAGGCGAGCAAGGCAGACGTCCACCTGACCGTCGATGCCGAGGAGGCAGACCGGCTCGAGCTCCAGATGGATTTGTTCGAGGCGGTGTTGGCCGATGACGCGCTTTTCGCCAATGGCTGGGGCGGGTTCGGCATAGCCATCCAGGCCTACCAAAAGCGCGCGGCTCCATTATGCGATTGGGTTGCCGAGGCCGCTCGCAGACATGGCCGCCGCCTGATGGTTCGCCTCGTGAAGGGCGCCTACTGGGACACCGAGATCAAGGCAGCGCAGGTCGCGGGCCTGACCGACTATCCCGTCTTTACGCGCAAGATCGCGACTGACGTGTCTTATCTCGCCTGCGCGAAGAAGCTGCTCGCGGCGAACGATGTCATTTACGCGGCCTTCGCCACCCACAATGCCAATACGATCGCTGCGGTGAAGGCACTTGCGGGCTCGGCCGAGTTCGAGTTCCAGCGGCTGCACGGCATGGGCGAGGCGCTCTACGGCGAGGTCGCGAAGCTCGAAAAGGCCATCGGGGACAAGCGTACGCCCGTCCGCATCTACGCTCCGGTCGGCAGCCACAAGGAGCTGCTCGCCTACCTCGTGCGCCGGCTTCTCGAAAATGGAGCCAACTCGTCCTTCGTGAACCGCATAGCGGACGAACAGGTCAGCCTTGACGAGCTGGTGCGTGACCCCGTCGCGGACCTCCAGGCGCTGGAGCCCAAGCGCAATCCGAAGATCATCCTCCCAACCCACCTTTTTGGCGCCGGTCGTCGGAACAGCGCCGGCGTCGACCTCAGCGACCCGTTGGTGCGCGAGCCTTTGATGGAGCGGCTGAAAAAGCTCGAAACCCGCAGCTGGACCGCGAAGCCCGGCCTGGGAAAGGGCGAGGGCAGGCCTATCGTGTCGCCTCACGACCATCGTATCACCGTTGGCACGACGTACGAGGCGACGGCAGGTGAAGTCGATCGCATGGTCCGAGCCGCGCATGATGTGCAGGTCGACTGGGATGCGCTTGGTGGCGAAGCCCGGGCGAGACTGCTCGAACGCACCGCCGACCTCTACGAGGCGCACGCGGAAGAATTCTTCTCGCTCTGCGTCCGCGAGGCCGGAAAGACCTTGGTCGATGCGGTGCTCGAAGTGCGCGAGGCGGTCGATTTCCTCCGCTTCTATGCCTCGGAAGCGCGCCGGCAGTTTACGAAGCCGCTTCCGCTCCCGGGTCCGACCGGCGAGCAGAATGAGCTCCGACTGCACGGCCGGGGCGTGATTGCGGCGATTTCGCCTTGGAACTTTCCTCTCGCCATCTTCACTGGCCTCGTGTCGGCGCCGTTGGCTGCGGGGAATGCAGTCATCGCAAAGCCGGCCGGGCAAACACCGCTGATCGGCGCGTTGGCGATCGAGCTGATGCATAAAGCGGGCATTCCGAAGGACATCGTCCAGCTCGCGCCTGGCTCAGGCAGGATCGTCGGCGGGACGCTGACCGCGCATCCGCTGCTTTCGGGCGTCGTATTCACCGGTTCGACCGAGACCGCCCGGATGATCAACCGTACGCTGGCCGAGCGCGACGGGCCGATCATTCCCTTCGTCGCCGAGACTGGCGGCCAGAATGCGATGATCGTGGACAGCTCCGCGCTCCCTGAACAGGTGACCCGTGATGTCATCTCCTCGGCATTCCAGAGCGCGGGCCAGCGCTGCTCGGCGTTACGAGTCTTGTTCGTCCAGGAAGACGTCGCCGATGCGATGATCAAGATGATTGCCGGCGCGATGGAAGCGTTGACGGTGGGTGACCCGAGCGATCTGAAGACCGACGTCGGGCCCGTGATCGACGAGCCTGCAAAGAAGGTACTGGATGAGCACCTCGACTGGCTCGACAAGAATGCGAAGAAGATTTGCCGGCTAAAGCCGCCCAAGGAGGCAGCCAACGGGTGCTTTGTTTCTCCTGCTTTCTATGAAATTCAGGCGCTAAACCAGTTGAATCGTGAGAATTTCGGCGCGATCCTTCACGTCATACGTTTCGCTGGCGATGAGCTCGACAAGGTCGTCGAGGCCATCAACGCGACTGGATATGGCCTCACGCTCGGCTTGCAGAGCCGCATCGATACTGTCCGCGACTATGTCGAGGAGCACGCGCGAGTTGGCAACTTCTACGTCAATCGCAATCAGATCGGCGCGATCGTCGAAAGCCAACCGTTCGGAGGCGAGGGTCTCTCGGGAACTGGTCCCAAGGCTGGCGGCCCTCACTATGTCGCCCGGTTTGCGACAGAGCGGGTGACCTGCATCGACACTACTGCCGCGGGTGGGAATGCCAGCTTGATGGCTGCAATCGACGGCTGATTCTGTGCCTTTTGTCCCCTCACGGGACTGCGCGGAGCGGGAGAAGCAAACGGCCGTTGTTATCGCGCGGGGTGGTCTTCCCAGACACGAACGCACCTCGCGCGAGGCGGCCAGTCAAACGGCCGCCTCGTACTTCTTTGGCACCACCCAGCTTCAGGCTTCTTCTATCAGGCTGAGGATATTGCCGTCGGGGTCTTTGAACCACGCGGTCTTCATGCCCTCGCCGCGGTAGATATCGCCTTCCGGAGTCAGTCCTTCGAGGTCGTAGTGTTCGAAGGAAACGCCCTTCGCCTTGAGATCCCTGACTTCAGCTGCGATGTCATCCACGTCGAACGTGAGCAAAGTCGCCTTGTTCGTTCCCGCGAACTCGGACTTATAGACGTTGAGTTGGGTGTCGCCGCTCTTCAACATGAAAAATTCGCCGCCCATTTCCTGGAACGGCTTCATGCCGAGCTTTTCCTCGTAGAACTGCTTCGCCTGTTCGATATCCTTGACCGCAATCATCGGCGTGGCGTCGGCCTTGCCTAGCATGTTTGCTCTCCTGTGGTTGGGCAGAGAGACAAACCGCTCCTTCGGACCAACGTTCCGGGATTCACGGTGAGCGGGCCGAGGCCCACGGTCATTTGCCGAGCGGATACGTGCGTGGGAGCAAGAAATGGCTCCCCGGGCCTGATTCGAACAGGCGGCCGTCCGATTAACAGTCGGATGCTCTACCGCTGAGCTACCGGGGAGCGACCCGCATTTGCAGCAGGGCGAGGCGGGCTAGATAGCGTTCCAGTCTCTAAAGGCAAGTGCTCAGGTGGCGAATTGCTCCATCGCAATTCGCTCGTCGAGGGCATGCTCCGGATCGAACAGCAGGGTGAGTGAGCGTTCGCGATCGAGGCGGACCTCGACACGGCAGACTTCACGGACCTCATCCTGGTCGGCAACGGCTGAAACTGGCCGGTTTTCCGCTTCGAGAATGCGAAAGCAGACCGCCGTGTCGTCGGGCAGGATCGCACCTGACCAACGCCTGGGGCGAAAGGGGCTGATCGGCGTCAGGGCCAGCATCTTGGCCTGAAGCGGAAGAATGGGGCCTCTGGCAGAGAGATTATAGGCGGTCGACCCTGCGGGTGTCGCCACGAGCACCCCGTCGCACGCGAGTTCCGGCAGCGCGACGCGACCATTGACCAAGATCTCTATCTTGGCCGTCTGACGAGTTTCACGAAGCAGGGAGACCTCATTGATCGCGGCTGCGCGATGGATTTTCCCGTCCACTGTCGTCGCTTCCATCTGTAATGGTGCGACGCGGATGGGCTTGGCTCCGGCGATGCGCTCGGCAAGGCGGTCGAGCCGCCAGTCGTTCATCAGGAACCCCACCGTGCCGCGGTTCATCCCGAAAACTGGCTTCGGGCAGCCTTCGTCGAGCATCCGATGCAGCGTCTGAAGCATGAAGCCGTCACCGCCCAGTGCGACCAACGTCTGGGCTTCCTCGGCGTCGGCCCAGCTATATCTTCGGCGCAGCATGGCTTCGGCGGCCTGCGCGACGTCCGTATGGGACGACAGGAGGCCGATCTTCAGGCTGGCGAGATCCGTTGTCCCGTCACTTGCTCCGAGCTTGGCCGCATCCGCGCTCAAACGCCGTTCCTTTCATTGCCGAACATAGGCGATTTGCATGAACGCGCCACTGTCCCGTTGTGGTGCGGGGCCAAGAAGGCCCGTTTCGGGCGGGCCGCCGCAGCGTTAGCCACCCCTCATGCATGGGGATGGCGAAGTAATGGACCAACGCGTGGCGAGTCGCCGTGCTGCGGACAAATCCGACGGGGTTCGGCGCGACGATCTTCTGGCGGCGGTAATTGCGCATCGTCAGATCGCCGTCGTCTTCCAACCGCAGATCAATCCAGTCACTGGCGAGGTCAGCGGAGCCGAGGCACTGGCCCGCTGGGACCAGGTAGCAGGCGCGGAACAATTGTTCAGTCGTGCGGCGGTCGCCGGCCTGTCGCAGCGCCTGTCGCGCCTTGTTCAGAGCAAGGCGCTTCGCGCTGCGTCGGCCTGGGAGGGTCCGCTCCGGCGCCTTCACATTTCGATCAATCTCCTCGCAGATGACATCATCCAGGACGGTTACGAGGACTGGCTCCTGGACGAGGTGGACGCCGCCGGGATCGACCCGATGCGGGTCACCGTCGAAATCACCGAGAATGCTTTGCTCAGCGACCTGGACTCCGTCGGCGCCCGACTGGAGCGACTTCGGGAGGCGGGAATCCGCATTGCGCTCGACGATTTCGGCACGGGCTATGCGAGCCTCTCCTATTTGAGCACCCTGCCGTTGGACGCGCTCAAAATTGACCGGGGCCTCATTACGCGGATCGGTACCAGCGAGCGCGACAGGATCGTCGTACGTTCGATCTTCAGCCTCGCTCGTGACCTTGGGCTCACGGTGGTCGTTGAGGGAGTCGAAAGCACCGCGCAGCTTGTCCTGCTCGCGGAATGGGGGTGCGACCTCTATCAAGGCTTTCTCGGCGCGGGCGCCCTGGACGAAGCCGAGCTTTCCCGCTTCGTCGCGGTTTCGTTGAACCACGCCGCTTAGGCGGGCTCCAACTCCTTCGCGCGTTCGGAGGCCGCCGCGACGCGGGCCAGGCCTGTCGAAAGCTGCAATGCCCCGTTGAGACGTGCCTCCGGCGTCGACCAGTCGCGAGTCACCACGAGCCTGCTGTCCGGGCGAAGCTTGGCGGCGCCCTTGAGACGCTGGACGTAACCGAGGAGGCCGTCGATGCTCGGGAATCCGCTCTCGGCAAATGTCACGAGCGCACCCTTCGGTCCGACGTCCAGCTTGGCGATCATCGCCTTCTTTGAGTTAAGCTTCGTCTCAACGATCTTCAGCAGGTTTTGCGTTTCGCCCGGAAGGGGCCCGAAGCGGTCGATCAGCTCGGCCGCAAATTCTTCGACCGCTTGCTTGTCGTCGAGCTCGCCGAGGCGGCGGTAAAGACCCATGCGCAGATCGAGGTCCGGCACATAATCCTCCGGAATGAGGATGGGCACGTCGACATTGATCTGCGGGGTAAATTCTTCCTTCGGTGCGATCCCACCGGACTTCTGCTCGACTATCGCGTCTTCCAACATCGACTGGTAGAGCTCGAACCCGACCTCCTTGATATGGCCGGACTGTTCGTCGCCGAGAAGGTTGCCCGCCCCGCGAATGTCGAGATCGTGGCTGGCGAGCTGGAACCCGGCGCCCAGGCTGTCGAGATTGGCGAGAACCTGCAGACGCTTCTGTGCTGCTTCTGTGATCGAGCGGTCGGCGGGTGTCGTCAGATAAGCGTAGGCGCGCACCTTCGCTCGGCCTACGCGTCCGCGAAGCTGATAGAGCTGCGCGAGCCCGAAGCGATCGGCGCGATGGACGATCAACGTGTTCGCGCTGGGAATGTCCAAGCCGCTCTCGACGATCGTCGTCGATAGCAGCACGTCATACTTTCGGTCGTAAAACGCGCTCATCCGTTCCTCGACCTCGGTCGGACTCATCTGGCCGTGGGCCGTGACCGCCTTGATCTCGGGAATCTCCTCGCGAAGCCATTCCTCGACGTCGGCAAGATCCGCGATGCGCGGCACGACGAAGAAGCTCTGGCCACCGCGATAATGCTCACGAAGAAGCGCTTCTCGTACGACGACTGGGTCCCACGGGCTGACGTAGGTGCGAACCGCCAAACGGTCGACTGGCGGGGTCTGGATGACGCTGAGGTCGCGCAGGCCCGACATGGCCATCTGCAGCGTGCGCGGGATCGGGGTAGCGGTGAGGGTCAGGACGTGCACGTCGGCTTTCAGCGCCTTCAGCCGTTCCTTGTGCGTGACTCCAAAATGTTGCTCCTCATCGACAACAACGAGGCCCAAGCGCTTGAACTTTATGCCCTTTGCCAGAAGCGCGTGGGTGCCGATGACGATGTCGACCTGGCCGTCTTCCAGGCCTTCCTTAGTCTTCTTCGCTTCGGTCGATGAGACGAGACGGGAGAGCCTCCCAACCTTGATCGGAAAGCCTTCCAACCGCTCTGTAAAATTGCGGTAGTGCTGGCGGGCGAGCAAGGTCGTCGGGGCGATCACCGCGACCTGCCTCCCCGACATCGCCATGACGAACGCAGCGCGGAGCGCGACCTCGGTCTTGCCGAAGCCCACGTCGCCGCAAACGAGTCGGTCCATCGGCTTGCCGGCTTCGAGGTCGGCAAGCACGTCCTCGATCGCGCGGTCCTGGTCGTCCGTCTCTTCGTAGGGGAAGCGGTCGACGAACTGGGGGAAGGCGCTGTCCGGCTCGGCCACGACGCCGGGACGCGTGGCTCGGATCGCGGCCGTCTTGATGAGCTCGCCGGCGATCTCGCGGATCCGCTCCTTCATCCGCGACTTGCGCCGCTGCCAGGCCTCGCCGCCGAGCCGATCCAGGGCGACGCCCTCGCTCTCGCTTCCGTAGCGCGTCAGGAGCTCGATATTTTCGACGGGGACGTAAAGCTTGTCGCCGCCTGCATATTCCAGCGCGACGCAGTCATGAGGTGCCTTGGCGACTGGGATGGACGTCAGCCCTTCGTACCGCCCAATGCCATGGTCGGCGTGGACGACGAGATCGCCCGGGGAAAGCGTCGCAAGTTCTTCGAGGAAGGCCGCAGCCGCTTTCCGCTTGCGTCGACGGCGGACGAGCCGGTCGCCGAGCATGTCCTGCTCGGTCAGCACCGCGACCTCCGGACCGGTGAAGCCGTGGTCGAGCGGCAGCACCATCAGCGCGGGCTGAGTCTTGCTGCCTAGCGCTTCCTGCCATGTATCGACGAGCTTCTGGGTCTTTAGCCCGTGATCGTGGAGCAGGCCGCTCAGGCGTTCACGGGCGCCGGTCGTGTAGCTTGCGAGAACGACCTTCTTGCCGTGCTTGCGCAGTTTGCCGACGTGGTCGGCGACTGCTTCGTAGATATTCTCTTGCCGCGTGCGCTCGGGTGCAAAGTCGCGCGCGGGCTCGACTTCGAAGCTTACCGTCCGCGCGCTTTCCGGCTCTGGAAATTGCGAGGTCAGATGGATCGGACGATCGGAAATCGCCGTCACCCACTCTTCGGCTGACAGATAGAGCGCATCCGGCTCCAGCGGGCGATAGCTGCCCGCCTCGCCAGTCATCGTCTTCTGGCGATTGGCGAAATAGTCGTCGATCGATTCTCGCCTCGCCGACACGGCCTGGTCGACACCTGCATCGCGCAGGATGAGGTCGCTACCGCCGAGATGATCGAAGAGCGTCGTCAGCCGCTCCTCGAACAAGGGAAGCCAATGCTCCATGCCACTCATCCGGCGGCCGTCGGAAATGGCTTCGTACAATGAGTCGCCGGTCGCGGTTGCGCCGAACGCTTCCCGATAGCGCGAACGAAATCGCTTGATCGTCTCCTCGTCCAGCAAAGCCTCCGAGGCAGGCATGAGGGTGAAAGACTTCGCTCGATCCGTCGAACGCTGATCGGCGGGGTCAAAGCGTCGCAGGCTTTCGATCTCGTCGCCAAAGAAGTCCAGCCGGAGCGCGTGCGTCTCACCCGCGGGGAAGAGATCGATGAGCGAGCCGCGAACGGCATATTCGCCATGCTCGGCAACGGACTCGACGCGCTCATATCCGAGGGAGTTGAGCTGCGTGACCAGCCCGTTTCGTTCGATCCGCGCACCTTCCTCGATGCGCTGCGTCAGTTGGCGCACGCGAAACGGCGTCAGCAGTCTCTGGGTGGCTGCATTCTCAGTCGTGACGAGGAGTTGAGGTCCCTTAGACTTCGCCTGGATCGCATTGAGCGTTGCGAGCCGCTCCGCCATGACGCGCAGTGCAGGCGACGTCCGGTCGTAGGGGAGGCAGTCCCAGGCCGGCAGGGTGAGAACCTCTACTTCCGGCGCGAACAAGGGCGCCGTTTCGGCCAAGGCGCGCATAGCCGCTTCGTCAGAAGCAATGATGACGGCCCGCCCACCTTTGGAAGAGCCGTGCGCGGCACGTGCCAGATCGGCTGCAAGCCAGGGTAGGAAGCCCGACGGCACTCCGGCGAGTGTCAAAGGCTCGGTGGCGCGGAGAACGCGCTGCAGCGTGTCCGTCATCGTGCGACCCGGATGTAGTCGAGCCGCTTCAAGGATTGGATCATGGGACCTTCGAAGCGTTCCGGAGGCTCCGCGGTTCCTATGGCCCAAGCCATGATGTCGACGTCCTGCTCCTCGAGCATCTCGGAAAATAGCGCGCGATCGTCTGCGCTCCACGACGCGTGATGCGCGTCGAAGAAGCCGCCGATCATCATGTCCGCCTCACGCGTGCCGCGATGGTGCGCGCGCCAATGCAGGCGTCTCAATTCCTCGTCGAAATGCATTGCGGTCAGATAGGAGCGAGAAGCAGTCCATGGAAGGCGGCATCTCCGCTCGTTGGTTTATTGCCCGATACCATCGCTCTCGGTCGATCCTTGCCCTGGACTGGACCGTGGACTAGCCAACGCCTCGATGAGGGTTGACGGCGATTATCACCGGAATGGGTACGCCCATGTCCAAAACTTGATTCCGGTCGAAGTTGCGCAAGCGTTCATGCTCTCGCTGAAGGAAGACCTTGGCGATGGGCCGGTACCGGCTAGCCGGATGGCCAAAGTACCCAGCATTTTGCGGCAATCGGCGTTTGAGGTTTATGGAAATTTCCACAAACCAATGGCGTTTTTTTTGTGGGCGCTGACACCCACGGTAAGTGAACTGGTGGGCCGGGATCTTCTCCCCACCTACGATTTTTTCCGCTTCTATCGGGAAGGCGATGTGTGCCGTGTCCACACGGATCGTCCGGCCTGCGAGCACAGTCTTTCCCTGACTCTTGATTATAGCGACGGAGCAGTCTGGGATCTCGAAATCGCGCAAGAAGAATCGGAGCCATACACGTTCATTGGCGATGACTTCGCGGGCTTGGGTCATTCGTCGGTCGCGATGCAGGTGGGCGACGCCGTCCTTTACCAGGGCACTCGTTATGCCCACGGTCGCACCAAGCCTAACCGGAACGGCTGGTCGGCACACCTCTTTCTGCACTACGTTGATCGGAACGGTCCATTTGCTCAGGAGGCGTTTGATCGGCAGCTGACGCCGGGCGGGGTCAACTTCAGCTTTGTCTGACCGGTCGGAAGCGATTGATCGTTAGGATGCGTCCGGACATCCTCAATCCGCTGTTTGCAGAGGTGGAGACGCTTCCCGGCGTGGGTCCTCAGGTCGCCAAGCTGTTGAAGAAGCTTGATGTCACTCGCGTCGTCGACCTTCTCTATCATCTGCCGACGGGGGTCATTGAGCGCGTACGTGCGCCTGCGGCTGCGCCGAGCCTGCTCGGGTTGAACGTCATTCTCGACCTGACTCCGTTCCAGACCCGCGAGCCGCGATCGGGAAGGGGGCCGATGCGCGTGTTCGCCTCGGACGGCGACGGGAACACGATCAGCCTTATCTATTTCAACAATCCGGGCTGGGCGAAGAAAAGCCTGCCGATAGGCGAGAAGCGGACGGTCGCCGGGAAGCTCGAGGCTTACGGCGACGAATGGCAGATCATTCATCCTGAGGTGCTTGCCGCCGACAAAGGCGCCGAGCTGTCGATCCGCGAACCGGTTTACCCTCTGACCGAAGGCATGACCGGCAAGCGGCTCCGGGAGCTGGCGACAGCGGCCTTGGAGCGAACGCCCGAATTGCCCGAATGGATCGAGCCAGGGCTCCTCGGGCGCGAAGCGTGGCGGCCATGGCGCGGCGCCATTGCAGAAGCCCACCGCGATCCCGGGACCGAAGATCCGCGGCGGCGGCTCGCCTATGATGAGATTTTCGCCAACCAGCTGGCGCTTGTGCTCCTGCGACAGGCGTCACGGCGGAAGCACGGCGTCCCGCTGGCCGGAACCGGCGAGTTGATCGGCAAGCTGAAGCTGCCTTACCAGCTTACCGGCGCCCAACGCCGCGTGATCGAGGAAATCCGCGGGGACATGGCCCAGTCCGCGCCGATGCTCCGCCTCCTTCAGGGCGACGTGGGTTCGGGCAAGACGCTGGTTGCCCTGATGTCGATGCTGACCGCGATCGAATCCGGTGCTCAGGCGGCTTTGCTCGCTCCGACCGAGATCCTCGCCCGACAGCACCATGCGACCTTGTTGGGCCAGCTCGACAGCATCGGCGTGCGCGTCGCGATCCTTACCGGTCGCGAGAAGGGGAAGGCGCGTGAGTCCGTGCTCATGGGGCTTGCCGACGGATCGATCGACATTCTCGTTGGGACGCACGCAATCTTCCAGGAGAAGGTGGCGTACAAGAACTTGGGCCTCGCGGTCATCGACGAGCAGCACCGGTTCGGAGTTTCGCAGCGGTTGCTGCTAGCGTCGAAGGCAGAACGGCCGCCCCATCTACTGGTGATGACCGCGACGCCGATACCGCGGACGCTGACACTCACTCAATATGGCGAGATGGACGTCAGCCGGATCGACGAGATGCCGCCCGGGCGTACGCCAATCGAGACGCGCGTAATCAGCGACGAAAAGCTACCCGACGTCATCGATGGCCTCGGCCGTCACGTTTCGGGAGGCGGTCAGGCCTATTGGGTCTGTCCGCTGGTGGAAGAAAGCGAGAAGAGTGACGCAGCGGCGGCCGAAGAGCGCGCGCGGGTCCTTCGCCTTCGCCTTGGCGATGACAAGATCGGTCTCGTCCACGGGCGCATGAAGGGTCCTGAAAAGGATGCGGTCATGGGCCGGTTTGCGGCAGGCGATCTTTCCGTTCTCGTCGCGACGACCGTGATCGAGGTCGGCGTGGATGTGCCAAACTCGACATTGATGATCGTCGAAGGCGCAGAAAGATTCGGCCTCGCCCAGCTGCATCAGCTCCGTGGGCGCGTGGGGCGCGGCTCCGGCAAGAGCACCTGCCTCTTGGTCCGCGGCCAGACGCTGAGCGAAACCGGTCGCGCCCGCCTGGCGCTAATGCGCGAAACCACGGACGGCTTCCGGATTGCCGAAGAGGATCTGCGGCTGCGCGGACCGGGCGAAATCCTTGGCACGCGGCAGTCCGGCGAAGTCGGCTTCCGCGTTGCCAAGCCGGAAGACGTCGCGGAACTGGCGCCCGTCGCGCAAAGCGATGCGCAGTTGCTTCTCGACCGCGACGGTGGCCTGTCCGGCCCGCGCGGACAGGCGGCGCGTATCTGCCTCTACCTCTTCGAACG
>JBKPKE010000184.1:0-13175 GCA_046730955.1 Pseudomonadota bacterium | reverse complement strand
CAGGCGTAGCTCAGCTCGACGAGGAACTGGACGCCATTGTCGGACCGAGCCGACACTTCCAGCTTGATCGTGACCTCGTGGATTTCATCCGAAATCCGGGCCACATCGATATTGAACTGAACGTCGACGCGGGGCTGTTCCTGCCATTGGTAAACCTGAGGCGAGTTGGGATTCTCGATCGACAAGTCTTTGATATATTGGGCGAGAGTGGCCGCTTGCGGTCCCTCGTTCGCTTCTCCGGAGCCGTTTCCGGGAGTCGGTAAATCCTGATCGGCCATGTTTGCTTCGCCTCAATTGATTTGGGAGCGCCGGACCTGCTTGAGCCCGCGAGCGTTTGCGTGAAGCGCGACTAGCAGTCGCCCAACGGGCGCGCAATGGCGGCGACGGGATGAAAGGCGGGCTTTGAATATGGCGGCCTTGCGCACTATGTTCGCACATTGAACGTCAAAGGATCGGAACTGAAGAGTTGACCGTAATCGTCATCCTCGCACTGGTGGCATTGTTCATTGGCTTGAGGCTCTACAGCGTGCTCGGAGAGCGGACCGGGCATGAGCAGCAGCCAATTCTGAAACCTGCCGATCCTGAGGCGGTGGTCGAACCGCGAATCAATCGCCCAGCGACCGTCCAGCCGAGCGTCAGCGACGGTTCGGACCTGGCTTATCTCCCGACGGCCGGTCCCGGCGTCCGCGCTCTGCTCGCCGCCGATCCGACCTTTGATGTTGCCCGGTTCCTGGAAGGCGCGAAGTCCGCCTATCAAATGGTCTTGGAGGCCTATTGGAAAGGCGAGTCGGCGGGCCTTCGACCGTATGTCGATGATCATGTCTTCGAGACTTTCTCGTCCGCTATTGAGCAGCGCGAAAAAGATGGCCTCGTTCTCGATAACCGTCTCGTCAACGTGGAGCAGGCTCTGATCACGGCCGCCTCGGCTGAGCGAGATATCGCGATCGTCACCGTGCGCTTCGAAGCCGATATTGCAGCGGTAACGCGTAATCGTGACGGCGAGGTCGTGGCCGGCTCGTTGAGCGATGCTGTGCAGACTCGCGATCTGTGGACCTTCAAGCGGGCGATAGGCTCGCGCGATCCCAATTGGGCTCTGATCGAGACCGACGAGGAAGAGTGAGGTCCGCGTTACGAGCGCTTGCCCTCGCCTCGTCCCTTTTCGTTGCTGCCTGCGCCACGCGGCCAACTGAACCGTCGCCAGTGGTGACTCCGACTCCAGCGCCCGCTCCGCCGCCGAAGCCCGTCGTCGTAGTGCCGCCGCCACCCGCGAACGCAATCGCTGCGGGCGTCGTGCTCGCCGCAGCGCCTGAATTCGCGACTCAGCTGGATGCGGGTCGCGCTCTGCAGGCCTTCCGGGCGAGCTGTCCGGTCCTCGTACGCCGTCACGACCGTTCCGGCCTGACGACAGCAGCATCCTGGGCCGGCGTTTGCGCGGAAGCGCAGAGCGTCACTGCGGCCAACGCCGCCGCCTTCTTCCGCGACCGTTTCGACTGGGTCAGCGTCGGTAACGGGAAGGCGTTCGCGACCGGCTATTACGAGCCGGAGATCACAGGTTCGCGGACAGCGCAGCCTGGCTATATCCCAATTCACGGCGTGCCCGCGGACCTTACCCGCTGCACACGGCCCGACGGGGGGACGGGCAGGGGCCGCGTCGACGAAACAGGCGTCTGCACCCTTTATCACACGCGTGCCGAGATTGAGGACGGTGCGCTTTTGAACAAGGCGCCGATCCTTGCCTGGGCGGCCGATCCAATCGACCTCTTCTTCCTGGAAATCCAGGGATCCGGCCGGGTCCGCTTCCCCGATGGCGGCGTGATGCGGCTCGGCTACGCCGATCAGAATGGTCGCGAATATGTCGCCATCGGCCGTTTGCTTCGCGAGAGGGGCGTCCTCCCGTCGGGCGGGACGAATATGCAGGCGATCAAGGCATGGATGCGTTCGCAGCCCGACCAGGGGCGGGAGCTCATGCGCGAGAACCTTTCGTACATATTCTTCAAGGAGTTGACCGGTCCCGGTCCCCTTGGAGCTATCAACGTTCCGGTAACTCCGCGGGCGACCGTCGCTGCAGATCCGAATTTTGTTCCTTTGGGCGCGCCGATCTTCCTGGCTGCTGACCGTCCCGAAATCTATGGTTTCTGGGTCGCGCAAGACACTGGCGGGGCAATCAAGGGGGCCAATCGCTTCGATACCTTCTGGGGCGCGGGCGAGGATGCCACCCGCATTGCCGGCGGCATGGCATCTTCCGGCGTTGCGATGATTCTCGTCCCCAAGGGCAGCGTTCAGCAGCGCGTTTCGCAGCCCGATGGCCCGCTCACTCAGCCCTGAAGAGTCCGAGCTTTGGGCCCGGGTGACCGCGTCCATCCGGCCCCTGTCCCGCGAGCCGCAGAATTCCTCCCCGAAACGGGAATTGGCACCGACCGCTGAAGAGCAGCTGGAACTGGGGCAACCTGTTAGTTCCGCTAAAGCGAAACCGCCGCCTGCCCCTTCCAGAGAGGAACTGCAGCGCCCCGTTCGCCCCGGCACGACACTTGACGGCACCTGGGACCGGAAACTTCGCTCCGGTTCTGTTCAACCCGATCGCATCGTCGATCTCCATGGTCACAGCCTGGACAGCGCGTGGCGCGCAATCGACCTCGCTCTCGAGCGTGCGGAGGACGCCGGAGACCGTGTGATCCTGCTCGTCACCGGCCACCAGCGCCGGGGCGAACCACCGGTGCAGAGGGGCAAGATTCGCGCAGCTGTTCACGATTGGCTCGCCGTCTCACGGCATGCTGGAAGGATCGCAGCGGTTCGCGGGGCGCATCCCCGGCACGGCGGCGGCGGGAGTCTTTATATAGTGCTCAGGCGCCGGTAACCTTTTCACAGCACCGTTAATTAACCGTGCCGATTTAGTGCCGTTTGAACGGCGAATTGCCGTCGCTCGGGATGCGCGCGGTCAATGAAACAAGGGACAGTCCAGAAAGTCAGCAACGCCGTACTCTCGGGCGCGGCGGGACTGGCCTCTTTCGTCTTCTCCCTGGCCGTCTTCCTTTACGTCACGGGACTGCCCGAGCAGATTGCCGCCTCCGTTACGGCCGGCGTCTTCTGCCTGCTCATCAGCTATCTCGCGTCCGAGCGTCCGAACAGCGAAAATGCGCGCGCCCTGGCGGCGCTTGGCGACCGCCTCCTGGCTGTCGAGGACGGTGATCTCATCTCGCCGCCGCCGGCGATTGTGCGTCGGAACATGCCGGAGGTCGCGGCTGCGGTAGACACGCTTTTCTCGGAAGTTCGGACTTCGATCGAGAATGCTCAGGCGCTGGGCATGTACGATCCCGTCACGTCCTTGCCGAACCGGCTGCACTTTCGGTCGGAGGCGGACCGACTCCTTGGCTGCGCGAAGGCTGGAAGTCGCGGAGCGATGCTCTTCGTCGATCTCGACCGCTTCAAGACCGTGAACGACAGCCTCGGTCATGCGCGCGGCGATCAGTTGCTGATCATGGTCGCAAACCGCTTGCGCGTGGTCGTTACGGCGGAAATTGCCGAGAAATCCTGCAAACGACCGCTGCTCGCACGTCTTGCCGGCGATGAGTTCACTTTGTTTTTCTCCGATGCGGAGTCGACGGAGGAAATCGAACGGGTCGCGCGTCGAATTGCCAGTGCGATCTCGGAGCCGTTCGAGCTGTACGGCCATAGCGTGGACATCGGTGCTTCCATCGGCGTCGCGCTCTGCCCGGATCATGGAACGACCGTCGAATCGTTGATGCGCGCAGCCGACATTGCCATGTACCGCGCCAAGGCGCTCGGTGGTGGGCAGCACTGCTTGTTCGATGATGCACTTGCCGCCGAGCATCAGCGCAAGGTCGATACGGAGAAGGCGCTGACGGAAGCTTGCCAGCGCGGCGAGTTCCTCCTGGCTTTCCAGCCGCAGCTCAGCCTGGTGACAGGAGAGCTGGTCGGCACCGAGGCGCTGCTCCGTTGGAACCACCCGAAGGAAGGGTTGCGCACGCCCGGAACATTCATCCAGGTTGCCGAGAGTACGGGCCTCATCGCCGAGATCGGGGAGTGGGTCACTGCCGAGGTCGCCTCGACCTTGGGCAGTTGGCATCGGGAGGGGCGTGCCCGGCGCCTGAGCTTCAATGTCAGCCCCCGTCAGCTCGACCGTCACGACTTCTTCGCACGCCTTCGCCGCGTATTCGAGGATGAAGGCGTCCCGCTATCCGCGGTAGAGCTCGAATTCACCGAGAGCGCTGCAATGAAGGCAAACGATACCGTCATTGGCGAGATCGCTGCTCTCCGCCGCGACGGCGCTTGCATATCGATCGACGACTTTGGAACGGGTTATTCGAACCTTGCACGACTGCGCGCGCTTCCGATCGATCGCGTCAAACTTCATCCCTCGCTGATCGAAGACATCGAGACGTCGGAGAAAGCGCGCGTGATCGTTCAGGCCGTCATGAAGCTGATCGAAGGGGTCGGCTGCGAGATTGTGGCCGAGGCTGTTGAAACTGCCGCGCAGGCCGACATTCTCCGAGCCATGGGCTGCAACACCATCCAGGGTTATGTGTTCGCCGAGCCGATGTTCGAGAGCGAGTACCTCGATTGGACCCGCGACGCGGTACCGGCAGCCGCCCGCTCCGTCGCCTAATCGTCAATCAATCCCGCCAAGCCTCAGCCGGTCAGCTGGAGCGCTCGACATTGATGCGCGCAAGCTCCTGGCCGCGACAGCTTATGATGATGTCACGATATTGAGGCTGCGCCGGAGTCACGGTCGCCCACACTGGATGGGTGGTCACAAGCTGCAGGACCATCCCGGTCGGATCGGTCACTTCCAGATTGAACCGCTGCGAAGGAGGCTGGGCCCTGTCCAACGGTCCTGGCACCAGATGCATCTCGTAGCCGGTTGTCGCTGTCTCCACGTCGCCGATCACATAGAGTGCCTCAGGCCCGCCGGCGGACTGCGGCACCACGATCGCCCTCCAGTCGAAGCTCCTCGTGATAGGGCACTTCGAAGGGTCCGCCGCGGGGGCGGGCACGCCCTTCAGGGCCAGCTGGCTTTCGGCCGACTCATTCCGGGTAGCCGGTTGAGCTTCGTTCTGTTGCTCAGATCGAGGTCTGCAGCCGGCCGCGACCAACGTTGCGGCGGCGCATAGGAACAGAATCGGTTTGCGCATTGGGCACCTCGCTGTTCACGCCGCATGAGCGCGGCAGGAAGGCCCCGCAACCGAGCAATGGGAGCCGGCGGGGGGCGTTTACCACAGATTCGGCCGTCATGCCGATGGCTTGCGGCAAAGCTTCAAATTCCATCGGGTCGACGATCGGCGACAATAGTGACCTCGGAGGTCTGACCGCCGCGGACCACTTTCAAATCGAGCCGGTCGCCCGGTTTCGCCCCGGAGATCGCACGGGTCAGAGTTCCTGCACCCTCGACCTTCTCGCCGTTGACACCGACAACGACGTCGCCAGGCCGAAGAGCCTTTGCCGCAGGTCCAGTGGGGGAGACTCTGGCAATCACGGCCCCTCGTTGGCCGTCCAGATTCAGCTTGGACGCCATGGGAGGTGTCAGATCCTGGATGCCCACGCCGATATAGCCGCGGGCTACCCGGCCGGTCCTGATGAGTTCCTGAGTAATTTCGTTCGCCAGCTCGGCGGGGACCGCAAGACCGATGCCAACGAAGCCGCCGCTGGGGGAAATGATCGCGGTGTTTACGCCGACAACGTGGCCCTCCAGGTCAAAGGATGGCCCGCCAGAGTTACCTGAATTGATCGGGGCATCGACTTGAAGAAAGCCGACGTGCGCCTCACCAATCTCTCGCCCATGGGCAGAGACTATGCCGGCCGTTGCCGTGCCGCCAAAGCCGAATGGATTGCCCACGGCGACCACCCAATCTCCAACCTCGGGAAGCGCCGAGTTGGAGAAGCTGACGAACGGCAGGTCGTTGGCTGCAACCTTCAGGACGGCCAAATCTGTCGGCGCATCTTCGCCTACCAGACGTGCCGGAAACTGGCGCCCGTCCTTGAGGCTCACGGTGATCTTTGTCGCGCCGGCGATCACATGCTCATTGGTTACGATATAGCCGTCCGGCGTGATGAAGAATCCGGAGCCTGCCCCTCTCCGCACCGGCGCGGCAAGCCCCGCCACCGTTCCTTCGGGAGTCTCCTGGATCCATGGCACGGGGTCCCCGCCAGGGGAGACTGTGTCGATCGACACAACTGCTGGAGAGACGCGTTTTACGATCGGGGCGAAGGAGGACGTCGGTGCGGGCCTGGATGCTGGGACCGCTATTTCCTCCGGTGCAGTTTCGGGGACCGCGCAGGCCGACAAGGTCAGCGAAAAGCTTAGAAGCACGGCAATCGAAGAGTGTTGCGACATTCGCGCCTCCGACTCTTGAAGCTCCTAAAGCATCATGCGGAGGACGGCCCATTACAAGCCGGGGGTTTCCCGAATTCCCGTCAGGGTCACCAACCTCGGAGCAAGAAGGGTTTAGCCGGCGAACACCTTCTGCAAGACGCGCTCGTAGATATTGGCGAGAGTCTCAATGTCCTGGACTGCGGCGCTTTCGTCGAGCTTGTGCATGGTCGCGTTAGGCAAGCCGAAATCGACCACCGGGCAGAGCTGGATGAGGAAACGGCCATCGGACGTGCCGCCGCTAGTGGAAAGTTCGGGTTTGAGGCCGGTCTCTTCTTCGATCGCTTCGACGATCACGTCGTAGAGTTTGCCGGGCGGTGTGAGAAAAGCTTCGCCGGAAATCCGCGAGCGAACAGTCGATCCGGGCGCCTCTCGCTCAGCGATCTCCTCGACCATGCGAACGAGATCCGCCCCACGGTGGAGATTGTTGAAGCGGATGTTGAGCTGAGCCGTTGCCGACGCGGGGATCACGTTGCTCGCCTGCGTCGGCGTGCTCACCGCGGTGAACTCCAGGTTCGACGGCGGGAAGGCGTCCGTGCCGTCGTCTAGATACAGTGCCTCGAGGGCGTCCACCACTCGGGCCAGCTTTGGAACTGGATTGTCGGCTCGGTGTGGGTAGGCGACATGTCCCTGTGTCCCGGGAACGTCGATCCACATGTTCACCGAGCCGCGGCGCCCGATCTTCACCGTATCGCCAAGACGGTCGACTGACGTCGGCTCGCCGATCAGGATCATGTCTGGGCGAATTTCCTGTTCATTCAGCCAGTCGATGATCCGCGGCGTGCCATAGGTCGCAAAACCTTCCTCATCGCCGGTGATGAGCAGCGATGTCGTTCCGGTCTCAGGCGGGACGCGCGCGGCGGCCGCAACGAAGGCGGCAATCGCGCTTTTCATATCCGCAGCGCCTCGACCGGTTAGGATGCCGTTCTCGATCACCGTGTCGAAGGGGTCGCTGCTCCAGCCCTCGCCTGGCGGAACCACGTCTAGATGGCCCGCGAATCCGAAATGCGGTCCGCCCGATCCGCGAATGGCCACCATATTTTCGGTCGGGCCGTCGGGCTCCTCGCCCAGAACCCAGCGATGGACGGTGAAGCCAAGCGGCTCAAGCGCGCGCTCGAGGACGTCGAAGACCGCGCCGCGCGCGGGAGTTACGCTTGGAGTATTGATCAGGTCGCGAGCAAGAGCGATTGGGTCAATGGAAACGGCCATAGCGTCGCGTAGCAAAGGAGCGGTGGATGCCCAAGGTGGACCTTGAATCGATCGAGCAGGTGAACCGCACGGGATATCCATCGCCGTTCGATAAGCAGGTGGCGGGGCGTTGGTACCGACGTCTCGCTCCTTCTGCGGGGCTAACCGAGATGGGGGCCAGTCACGTGACGCTGGAACCTGGAGCATGGTCGAGCCAACGGCACTGGCACGACAGCGAAGACGAGCTGGTAGTGATGCTGTCCGGTCATGCCGTGCTCGTTGAAGACGATGGCGAAACCGAGGTGGTGCCGGGCGACGTGCTTGCCTGGGCCAAGGGCAGCACCAACGGCCATCATCTGATCAATCGATCGGATAAGCCTTGCAGCTTTGTTGCCATCAGCGCCGGCCCTCGCGGCAAGGGTGGCTACAGCGACATCGACATGATCTTTGATAACGACGCTTACTATCGCAAGGATGGAACGCCCTACGATACCGAGCGCCTCCGTTGAGGCGCTGGCCTAGGCCGCCTTTTCGATCTCGTACTGTTCAATCACCCAGGGTTCGTCCTGCGCCTTGTCGATCCACTCCATGACGTCTGGGTGTGACAGAACTGCCTTCATGTAGCTTGCGGCAAAGGGCGGCACGGGCACGGAATAGGTGATGAAACGAGTCACGACGGGCGCGTACATGATGTCCGCCGCGCACCAGTCGCCGAAGAGGAACTCGCCCGTTCCACCGAATCGCGCCCGAGCCTGAGCCCACAGCTGCAGGATCCGATTGATCTCGTTCCGAACCTCGTCGGAAAGCTCGCGCGCCGGGTAGCTCTTGCGAACGTTCATAGGAAGCTCGCGGCGGAGATTGGCAAAGCCGGAATGCATCTCGGCAGCCATTGAGCGTGCCATGCCGCGAGCCTTCATGTCCTCCGGCCAGAATATCTCGCTTCCGACGCGGTCCGCCAGGCATTCCACGATCGCGAGGCTGTCCCATACGACGCATTCGTCTTCCCAGAGGATCGGAACCTTGCCGAGAGACGGGGCGAACTCGTCGCCTTCCCGGCGCTTGTCCCAATCTTCGTCGAACATCGGCACAACCAGTTCCTCAAACTCCTCGCCGGACTGCTTGAGCGCGAGCCAGCCGCGCATGGACCAACTTGAATAGGCCCGATTGCCGATGATGAGCTTGAGCAAGTCGCTCCCTCCTTAGGATGTCGCCGCTTCCAGGATCGCAGTTCGTAATTCGGCGATGCCTTCACCGGTTTCGCTCGACGTTGCGATCAACTGCGGATGCGCGGCTGGGTGCTTAGCAGATTGCAGAGCGGTTTGCCCGACAACCTCGGCGAGGGCCGTCGGTTTCACCTTGTCGGCCTTGGTCAGCACGAGCTGATAGTTCACTGCCGCGCCATCGAGCATGTCCATGATCTCGACGTCTACCGGCTTGAGCCCATGCCGCGAGTCCACCAGGACGAATGCTCGCCGAAGCACAGAACGTCCGCGCAGGAAATCGTTCACGAGGAATCGCCAACGCTTCACCAAATCCTTCGGCGCCTCAGCAAAGCCGTAGCCGGGCATGTCGACGAGCCGGATCTGTGGGGGGCGGCCGACATCGAAGAAGTTCAACTCTTGCGTGCGTCCAGGCGTGTTCGAGGTGCGCGCGAGCCCCTTTCGATTGGTGAGCGCATTCAGAAGTGAGCTTTTCCCGACGTTCGAGCGACCGGCGAAAGCGATCTCCGGTGCTTCCGGGTCGGGCAGGAACTTTAGGCCGGGTGCCGATTTCAGGAAATCGACGGGTCCCGCAAAGAGCCTCCGCGCCCGCTCAGTCAGGTCTTCACGATCCTCATCCACGTCAGGTCGTCGCCGGATGCGTGTCCGCGAAATGCAGGCCGTATTTCTTGTACAACCACCATTGTTGCAGGATCGTCAGGACGTTGCTGGTCACCCAGTAAAGCTGCAGCCCGCTCGCGAAGGGCGCCATGACGAACATCATCACCCAAGGCATGATCGAGAAGATCTGCTGCTGCGTCGGGTCCATGGGCGCCGGATTCAGCTTGAATTGTAGCCACATGGTGATCCCGAGCATAATCGGAAGCACGCCTAGGGCGAGGAAAGCCGGCGGGGTGAAGTTCAGCAAGCCGAACAGGTTGAGCGGGGTTAGCGGATCGGGTGCCGAAAGGTCGCGGATCCACAGCACGAAGGGCTGGTGTCGCATTTCCACACTAACCAGCAGCACCTTGTAGAGTGCGTAGAAGATGGGGATCTGGAGCAGGATCGGAAGGCATCCGGCCGCCGGATTGATCTTCTCTTCCTGGTAGAGCTTCATCATCTCTTGCTGAAGCTTCGGCTTGTCGTCCTTGTACCGTTCCTGGATCGCCTTCATCTTCGGCTGAAGCTTGCGCATCGCAGCCATCGACTGAAATTGCTTTTGGGCGATCGGGAACATCAGTCCGCGCACGATCAAAGTCAGGCAGATGATCGCGACGCCGAAATTGCCGATGTGATGGAACAACCAGCTCAGCAGGTCGAAGATCGGCCGCATGAACCACTCGAACCAGCCCCAGTCGATGGCCTTGGACAGCTTGGCGATACCGAGTTGCTCATATTGGCTGAGGAGATTCTTTTCTTTCGCACCGGCGAACAGCCAGGTCTTAGTCGCGACCGACTTGCCGGGAGGCACGATCTCCGGGGCTCCTGCGAAATCGGCTTGATATGCGCCGCTCGGAGCCTTGCGGAAGCTCGCCGCGAAACTGGCGTCTCCCGCCGGAGCGAGAGCCGTGAGCCAGAACTTGTCGGTGAAGCCTAGCCAGCCGCCGTTCGTATTGAACTGCTGCCCGTTCGGATCCTCGTCGAGATCCTTCCAGTTGATGTCGTAGTTCGCGGCGCCGTTGAGCACGCCAATGGGGCCGACATGGACAGTCCAGCTGTCCTTGTCGAGCGACTGGTTGGCGCGGCTGATCAGGCCGTAGGGTCGAACGGCGATTGCGCTGCCCGTCGTGTTGGAAACCTTCTTCTCGACGGTGAACAGGTAGTTGTCGTCGACGGAGAAGATCATCTCGAACTTCGGACCACCGTTCGACCAGCTCAGTGTGACCGGGCTCCCGGGCTCGAGCACAGGCGCGCTCGCAGTCCAGACGGCGTCGGCGGGGGGTGCCTGGATGCCCTGGCCGGTCCAGCCGAAGGACGCGAAGTAAGCGTTCGGCGCGCCCGCCGGGGAAAGCAGCCGCACGGGCGCAGAGTCCCTGGCGATCGTCTCGCGGTGCCGGAGGAGGACCAGATCGTCGATTCGACCTCCCTTGAGGTTGATCGATCCCTGGACCGCGGGAGTCTGGATCCTGACGCGAGGAGATTCCTGAAGCACAACCGCCCGGTTGCGGAGCTGAGCGGGCGTGTTCACGGCCGGGCCTGCTTGAGGTTGTGGAGCGGGCTGGACCTTGCCGTTCTCGACCTTCGTCGAGGGCGGGTTCGCGGGTAGGAACTTCTCGGAAAGGAAGCCCCAGCCGAGCAGCACGAGCGCGCTCAGCACGATCGCGAGGATCATATTCTTGTTCTCGTTCACTCTTGATCCTCGACTAGGGTCTCACGGGACGGGGTCGTAGCCCTGGCCGCCCCAGGGATGGCAACGCATGATCCGCTTGATCGCGAGCCACCCGCCACGAGCGGCTCCATAGCGTTGAAGTGCGGTGATCGCATAGGCCGAACAACTCGGCTGATAGCGACAGCTTGGCGGCAGGATCTGGGAGGGGCCCTTCTGCCATCCTTTGGCAATGAGGATGAGCAGCTTCGCAATCACGCGCTCGTCCTTTCCAGCGCGCGCGTAAGATCCTGGCGGAGCATATCGAAATCTCGTTCGATTCCGCCGGAGCGCCCGATCATGACGTGATCGGAACCCGGGGGACCGCCGAGCGGGATGATTTCGCGTGCGAGCTCGCGGAAGCGGCGCTTCATGCGATTGCGGACGACAGCCTTGCCGACCTTTTTGCTGACGGTGAACCCGACGCGTTTTGAAAGGTCGCCGTCGTCGCGATTACGGACGAGCAGGACGAATCCCGGCGTTGCCGCGCGCCGTCCGGCGTTCGCAGCGAGGAAATCCGAGCGTTTCCGAAGGATGGTTAGGCGCTGAGCTTCTTGCGGCCGCGCGCGCGGCGAGCGTTCAGAACCTTGCGTCCGCCCACGGTGGCCATCCGCGACCGGAAGCCGTGACGGCGCTTGCGGACGAGATTGCTCGGCTGGAAGGTGCGCTTCATCGCTCATGCCTCAAAAACAGAATCTAAAGAAAAAGGGCCGCCGTTCGGGCAGCCGCTGTCGAGCGCGCCGATAGGGGAGGCGGCCTGCAAAGTCAATTCGCCTGGCCTTCATCAAGCGCCGCAGATTCGCGCTCTTTTTCCAGCGCTCGCCGCCTTCTCGCGCTGTCGCGCCGAAGAGCCCAGTCGGTCCACCCGCCGGCCTTCGGCTGCCAGCGCTTGAAGCGGACATAATGCCTTTTCGCCCATAGGCTGGTCTTCAGAACAAGAGACAGTCCAATCCCGGCAACGACGATGCCGCCCGGACCCGGCAAGGCTCCGACCACCGGCGCGACGACGAACAAGAGAAGAAGCCCAACGACGAAAATGGTCCATTCGACCACGGGACTGTCGATGAACTTACGCCACTGATCCTTCGTGATCATTGCGGGGATGTGGGCGTGGACGACCTTGCCCGCAAGGACTTGCAGTGCGCCGCTACGGCAGGCTAGCAGGAGCGCGCCGAGTTAGGGGGGTGTCTGCCTAGTGTGATCGTGACCAGCGGTGGGGCGGCATGACCGCCACCGTCGCAACCGTCGCATATCTCGGCCTCGAAGCCAGATCCGTCGAAGTCCAGGTCCAGCTTTCTGCCGGCCTGCCACGTTTTACGATCGTCGGCTTGCCCGACAAGGCCGTCGCGGAGAGTCGCGAGCGGGTTCACGCTGCACTCGCCTCGATCGGCCTAGCGCTTCCGCCGAAGCGCATCACGGTGAATTTGTCGCCAGCAGATTTGCCGAAGGAGGGGTCGCATTTCGACCTGCCGATTGCATTGTGTCTGCTTGCCGCCATTGGCGCCGCTGACGCTGAAACGCTCTCGCACTACGTCATCGTCGGCGAGCTGAAACTGGACGGCCGCATCGCGCCCTCCCCCGGCGTGTTGCTTGCGGCCCTTCACGCCTCGGTTGAGAACAAGGGGCTGATTTGTCCGGTCTCACAGGGCAGCGAGGCTGCCTGGGCAGGCAGCGTCGAAGTCATTGCTGCTCCGGACCTGCTCGCTCTGCTTGCTCATTTGAAAGGCACGAGTGTCTTGCAGCCACCTGAGCCAGGCGAAGCTGAAGTTTATGGCAGCGGCCCAGACCTGAAGCAGGTGAAGGGTCAGGAGGTGGCGAAAAGGGCGCTGGAGATCGCAGCAGCCGGCGGCCACAACATGCTCATATTGCGAACGTAAAGACCGAGGCCACCTAATGTGTGCTTTGGGTGGAAAGCGGACATTATACCTCGAACGTGCTACTGGCAGTCATCGCTGGCAGTGAGTCTTGCCCCGGCGGCTGAGAGACCAGTTGTGCTCCCGTTCCTAGATTGGAGCATAAGGTGCACCATGATGCCGCA
>JBKPKE010000183.1:0-6718 GCA_046730955.1 Pseudomonadota bacterium | reverse complement strand
GTCTTGAGCCCAAAGAGCGTGCCGCGGTCATAGAGCAGGTTGAACTCGACGTAACGGCCGCGAAACTCGAGCAGGCGCTGCCGATCCTCATCCGTGAAGGCGGCGTTCATTCGCCCACGAACGATCTTCGGGAAAATGTCGAGGAATGCCTCGCCCACCTCGCGGGTGAAGGCGAAGTGCGGATCGAAGTGGCCGTCGAGGTGATCGTAGAAGATTCCGCCGACACCGCGCGACACGCCTCGGTGCGGCAGGAAGAAATAGTCGTCCGCCCATTTGGAAAAGCTTGGATAGAAGGTGGGATCATGAGCGGCGCATGCCGCCCTAAGACGGGCATGAAAGGCTTCCGTGTCTTCCCTGTAGGGGATCGCCGGGTTGAGATCGGCTCCTCCGCCGAACCACCGCTTCGTGGTGGTCAGGAAACGCGTGTTCATATGGACTGCCGGCACGTGCGGGTTCGCCATGTGCGCAACAAGACTGATGCCCGTCGCGAAAAAACTCGGGTCATCGGAAGCGCCGTGAATACTCGAGGCGAACTCCGGCGAGAAGGCTCCGCCGACGGTTGAGACGTTTACGCCAACCTTCTCGAATACCTTACCGGTCATCTGGCCCCGGACGCCGCCACCGCCCGGGCGGCCGGACGGGTCGGTGCGCTCCCATGGGATGTAGCTAAAGCTGGCGTCGCTTCCCGCCTCGCGCTCAATGGTCTCGAATTCGGCGCAAATGCGGTCGCGCAGACTTTCGAACCAGTCGCGTGCGGCCTGTTGTTGGTCGTCGAGTGGCAACATGGCGCCGGCCTTTAGACCGTGAGGCTCGTGCGCTACAACGGCGGAGGAGGCCCGTCGCTCGAAGGGGAAGCTGATGCTCATCGCCCTGCTGGTCCCGCTAGCTCTTGGAACTTTGGTTTTCAGCTTCGTGCTGGTGCGCGCCGCGTTGCAAAAGAGAATTTTGCCGAGCGCCGAGAGTCTCCTGCTTGGCGCCGTGACCAATTTCTTCGACACGCTTGGCATCGGGTCGTTCGCGCCGACCATGGCCTGGTTCAAGTTCCGCCAGCTCGTGCCTGACCGGATCATCCCGCAGACGATGCTGGTCGGTCATTCCCTGCCTTCGATCCTGCAGGCGTTTATCTTTCTCATCTTGCTCGGCTCGCTGGTCGATCCGGTGCTGATCATTGGCTTTGCAGTCGCACTGATGATGGGCGGGGTCGTAGGTGTACCTTTGGTTGCGAAAGCGAAGGTGTGGGTGGTCCAGCTCGCTGTGGCGATCGCGCTCCTGATAGCTGCCGTCCTCTACACGATGACGAACCTCAACCTGTTCCCGGCCGGAGGCACGGCGACGGCCCTTCCGTTCGAGCTTACGACGATCGCCATCGTCGCGGGGTTCATCTTCGGAATACTGCTGAATTTCGGGATCGGTCATTATGCGCCGAGCCTAGTTCTGCTGAGCCTGATGGGCCTCGATCCGAGGCTCGCCTTTCCGATCATGGCGACGGGGGGAGCCCTGACCATCGCCACGGCAGGCACGCGGCACATCATGATCGGGCAAATCGATCTCAAGGTCGCCTTCGGGATCGCGATCGGAGGGATCCCTGCGGTGCTACTCGCCGCATTCGTTATCAGGGACATGCCGCTGTATCTGCTGCGCTGGCTGGTGACGTTTGTCGTCCTCTATGCGTCGGCCGTGATGTTCCACGCTTCGCGCAACCATCGTCGTGTCAGCCGGGATGCCATGCTTGCTGCGGGCGAAATCGGCTGAACAATTCCGCCTTGGCAGTGCCGAAAGCGCTCGCTATCAGGCCCGCCAATCGCTTCCGGGGCCTCTTGGGAGCGATGTCGCTTATGTGCCCTCCCGGGCACTGTCAGCATCACAAGCGTCAAGGGTGAGCATGGCCACGAAGGCATCCGCTGAGGTTACCGATCACACCGAGGGGACCGACGGAGTCCGCCGTCGCGACTTCCTGAATGTCGCAGCCGTAAGCTTCGCCGGGGTCGGCGTCGTTGCGGTCGCAATCCCTCTGATCAGCCAGATGAACCCGCCCGCCGATGTCCTGGCGCTGGCGTCGACCGAAGTCGATATTTCCAAAATCGCTCCGGGGCAGGCGATCAAGACCGTCTGGCGCAAGCAGCCGGTATTCATCCGCAATCTCACACCGCAGGAGATTCAGGCTGCGAACGCCGTGCCGCTGAGCGAGCTGCGCGATCCGCAGTCGCTTGCCGAGCGCACCAAGCCGGGCAAGGCGAATTGGCTCATTACACTTGGCGTCTGCACCCACCTGGGCTGCGTGCCGCTGGGTACGGGCGAGGGCGAGAACCGCGGGCCATTCGGCGGATATTTCTGTCCATGTCACGGGTCAGCGTACGATACGGCGGCGCGTATCCGGCAGGGACCGGCGCCGAAGAACCTCGTCGTGCCCAACTATGAATTCATTTCCGACACCAGTGTTCGGATCGGCTGAGGGGAAACACCGAAAAATGAGCTTCGCCTGGGCTAAGCCATACGAACCGAAGCATCCGCTGATGCGCTGGCTCGACGAGCGCCTGCCGCTGCCGCGCCTTGTCTACGGCGCAATCGGCGGCGGTTATCCTGTTCCGCGCAATCTGAACTACTGGTGGAATTTCGGCGTGCTCGCCGGCATTTTCCTGACCATCCAGATCGTTACCGGCATCGTTCTCGCAATGTGGTTCTACGCGAGCGCGGACGGAGCCTTCAATTCCGTCGAGCACATCATGCGCGACGTGAACGCCGGCTGGGTGATCCGCTACGCGCACATGAACGGCGCGAGCTTCTTCTTCATTGCCACCTACATCCACATTTTCCGCGGGCTCTACTACGGATCGTACAAGGCTCCGCGCGAGCTGGTCTGGATGCTCGGCCTCGTCATCTATCTGCTGATGATGGCCACCGCTTTCATGGGCTACGTCCTCCCCTGGGGGCAGATGAGCTATTGGGGCGCGCAGGTCATAACGGGCTTTTTCTCGGCTTTCCCGCTCGTCGGCGAGCCAATCCGGATCTGGCTGCTTGGCGGCTATGCGCCTGACCAGGCGACGCTGACCCGCTTCTTCTCGCTTCACTATCTGCTGCCGTTCGTCATCGCGGCAGTGGTCATCCTTCACATCTGGGCGCTGCACATTCCGGGGTCGAACAACCCCACCGGCGTGGACGTGAAGGACGAGAAGGACACGCTGCCGTTCCACCCGTTCTACACCGCGAAGGACGGCTGGTTCGCTGCGGGCTTCCTGCTGCTTTATGCGCTGTTCGTCTATTTCGCGCCCAACTATCTGGGGCACCCGGACAATTACATTCCGGCCAACCCGCTAGCGACGCCTGCGCACATCGTGCCTGAATGGTATTTCTGGCCGTTCTACGCGATCCTTCGCGCCTTCACCGTGGACTTCATCCTTCCGGCGAAGCTGTGGGGCGTGCTCGCGATGTTCAGCTCGATCCTGCTGCTTTTCTTCCTGCCGTGGCTCGATCGATCTCCGGTTCGCTCGGGCTCTTATCGCCCACTATTCAGGATTTTCTTCTGGCTGCTCGTCGCCGACGTGCTGATCCTCGGCTATTGCGGCGGTGCTCCGGCGACCCCGTTCTACGTGGGCCTGAGCCAGCTCGCAGCGGCTTATTATTTCGCGCACTTCCTCATCATCCTGCCGCTGATCTCGAAGTTCGAGACGACGCTGCCGCTGCCCAATTCCATTTCGGAATCGGTGTTGCACGGGGAGAAGAAGGAAGCTGCACCGGTCGGCGCTCCGGCGCATTCGACGACGATCGCCGGTTAAGGGGGATCAATGTTACTCCTGTTACGCGCCAGCAAGTATCTGATCGGGCTCGCTTTTGCGGGCGTGCTGCTCTTCTCTTTCTTCGTCGGAGTCTCGACTTACTTCAGCAGCCCGCCGGAAAAGACGGCGGAGGAGGAATTCCACCTCCACCCCAGGCATCTGAGGCTGGCCAGCGATGGCCCGTTCGGTCATTTCGACAAGCAGCAGCTGCAGCGCGGTTTTCAGATCTACAAGGAGGTCTGCTCGGCCTGCCACAGCCTGAAGCTGGTCGCCTTCGGCGACCTCGAACAGCTTGGCTACAATGAGGCCGAGGTGAAGGCGATCGCCAACCAGTGGCAGACCGAAGTCCCCAGCGTGAACCCGGAAACGGGTGAGCCCGCGACCCGCAAGGCGCTCCCGTCCGACCGCTTCCCCAGCCCATATGCCAACGAGACTGCGGCGCGCGCGGCGAACAACAATGCGCTCCCGCCCGACCTTTCGCTCATCACCAAGGCTCGTGAAGGCGGCGCGGCCTATGTCTACTCACTGCTGACCGGCTATCGCGCACAGCCGCCTGAGCTGCTGAAGAGGTTCCCGGCCGCAAAGACGCCGCAGGGACTGCACTTCAATCCGTACTTCGCGAACCTCAACATCGCCATGCCGCCGCCGCTGACCAGCGACGGGCAGGTGACCTATGCGCCGGGCAATCCGAAGCCGACCGTGCACCAGATGGCGACGGACGTGGCAGCGTTCCTCGTTTGGACGGCGGAACCGAAGCTTGCGCGTCGACACGCCTCCGGCATTGCGGTTACGATCTTCTTGGCTCTCGCAACGGCGCTTGCATATCTCGCCTACCAGAACATCTGGCGCGAGCATAAGGCGAAGGTCCGGGTCACCGGCCCCCTGGAGCCGGAGAACCAGGCGAAGACCGCTCGCGCAAGACGGAAGGCCGGCGTTACCGGCTGAGGCCAGGCGGATCTCGCAAGATCCGCCCGACCCGGCTTTTGCTTTGACATCACGAGCATTTAGTTCACGGGCCGTTCACCCCGTGAAGCGGATTGCGCGTTGGTAACTCCGATGTTCGGGAGAAGTTTATGCGCGTCTTCAATCTTCGTAACGCGGCGGTAGCATTCGTTGCGGGCGTCGGCCTCAGCGGCTGCGCTTATGGTCCCTATGGCGGCGTCGGCATGGGTGTCGGCTACAACAACGGCTACGATCCTTATTACGGGTCGCAGTACGGCTATGGATCGCAGTACGGCTATGGCTCGCAGTATGGCTATGGATCGCCGTACGGTTATGGTTCGCCGTACGGATCGCCGTACGGGTACGGCTATGGTTCGCCTTATTATGGCTGGAACGACGGCTTCTATTACCCCGGCACGGGCTATTATGTTTACGACAGCAGCCGCCGGCCATACCGCTGGAGCGACAGCCAGCGCCAATACTGGGAACGGCGCCGGGCGGAATATGTTCGTCGGCACAATGACAGCTCAGGCACCACGGTGGCGACCGTAACCAGGCCGCAGTGGGGCGACTTCAGCAATCGCCGCCGTTCGACTGACACCGTTCGAATCCGGAGCGAGAACAACGTTCGCGCTCGCGACGACAACAACGTCCGAGTTCGCAGCAGTAACGGGAACGCAAATCGCGTTTACGTTCGCTCCAACGAACGAAGCTCGCGCCAAAGCACTCGCTCGGCGGAACGGGATGATCGCCGTTCAGCTCGTCTCGAGGCCCAAGGCGAGCGTCGTCACGAACGCAGAAGTCAGGACGACTGACCCGGCGCGCCCTCGGGGCGGCGCCTGATCAGGACGATGGAAGTGAACCGCAGCACCGGGACATCGTCCTGGTTGGTCACAATCATCTGCGATCTGAAAGACCCCATCTCGGGACGAGACCGGGATGGGGTTTTTTCAACGATCTCGCCTCGGACCTGGAGAGTGTCTCCCGGATAGACGGGCTTCAGCCAGCGAAGCTCGTCGATACCCGGTGATCCCAGTCCCGCCTGCTCCTCGTCGACGACGTGGCGGGCGATGACGGCCATCGTCATGGCACAGGTGTGCCAGCCGCTAGCGGCAAGCCGGCCGAAGTGAGTTTTCGCCGCTTCCTCGTCCGATAGATGAAACGGCTGCGGATCGTACTTGCGAGCGAACTCCAGCACTTCTTCGCGAGTGACTTCATACGAGCCGAAGAAGGTTTCGGCTCCAACTTCCAGGTCTTCGAAATAGCGCATGAGCCGCGCATAGCTGCGGCTCCGGCTTGGCGCGAGTGGCAATGGCGGGCTACGACGACGTCGTGAGCACAGGCGCGCAGCATATGCATCCGCGATTGATGGAGGCTGCGGTCGCCCTCAACGAGAATCGTCTCGACGTCGCGGAGCGCCTTCTGAAGCCGCACCTCAAGGAAGATCCGTTTGACGTTCGCGCGATGCGGATGCTCGCGGAGCTTGCTGCCCGCATTGGCAGGATGCGTGATGCGGAGACGCTGCTGCGTCGGGCGGTCGAACTCGCTCCCGCCTGGACGGCGGCGCGCGCCAATCTTGCGCTGATTCTTGGCCGGACCGGGCGTCCTGATGAAGCGCTGGGCCTTCTCAACGAAGTTTTCGCGCTGGAGCCTGGAGAGGTCGGCCACTGGAACCTCAAGGCTGCCACACTTGGTAGGCTGGGCGACTTCGAACAGGCGATCCAGCTTTACAAAGACGTATTGGAGCGAGCGCCCGACCAGCATCGGGTTTGGCTGAGCTACGGGCATATGCTGAAGACCGTAGGGCAGCAGGAGGAGGGCATAACCGCCTATCGCCGGGCAATCGCGCTCAAGCCGGATTTCGGGGAAGCCTGGTGGAGCCTGGCAAATCTCAAGACGGTTCATTTCGACGCGTCCGATGTCGAGGCCATGCGGGAGGCTCTGGAACAGTCTGCGCTTGCCGACGAGGACAGGCTTCATCTGGAGTTCGCGCTGGGCAAGGC
>JBKPKE010000182.1:0-12111 GCA_046730955.1 Pseudomonadota bacterium | reverse complement strand
GTCATGGGCAATTGGATCGCGGGTGACCCTACGCTGGTCGCGCAGATCTTGCGGATCAGCTCCGCTTACACGCCCGCACCAGCTGCCGGCTTCATCTCGCCGCTGCTTTGGGGCGACGAGGAGCAGGTCCGCGCACGATTTGCGGTGCAGGGAATCCGCCCTGAGAACATCACGTTCGAGCGCACGACCTGGCACTTCCGTCACGAAGGCCCGCCCGCGGAGCTCTTCGAGATCTTCCGCGATTTCTACGGGCCCACGATGAATGCGTTCGAGGCCGCCGCGAAGGATAGCCGCTCGGCCGATCTCGAACGGGAATTGAAGGCGCTCTTCATCGCCCAAAACCGCGGTGGAGCGAACACCGACATTCCCGCGACCTTTCTCAAGGTCACCGTCAACAAGAGTTGAGCAACAACCCTCGGATCAAGGAACAGCCAAGTGGAACATGTTGTCATCAAATTGCCGGAACGGCGCGCTTCCCCGCTTGCGCCGCGGCCACGTCGCCAGGGATTCCTGCGCCTTGTCAGCTCCAACCCGCCCTCGCCGCATTCCGCAGCTGCGACGCGCTTCGCCCAGACCTGCGCCGCCATCGGCGGAACGACGATGCTTCACGACCTCATGCCCGACGTCGTGACCATAAGCTTCGGATCGAGGACCGCCGACATCTGGCAGCGACTGCGCCAGCGCGGCTGGACCTTCGTCGGCAAGGGTGAGTGGAAAAGCGAGCCTGTCCTCGGCGTCTCTTTCACCGGGGATCGTCGCGCCAACCGCACGGCCGACGAACTCGCCGATGAGCTGATCGAGATCGTTCGGGAAATGGAGGTGGCTGAAACCCGCCTCTGGTAAGTCCGGTTACAAGGTGCCGGCTAGACTCTCCCCCCAGACTCCCCTGGCCGGCGCAATTGGGAAGGCCCCGGAGCTCACCAGAGCGCCGGGGCCTTTTTTCATAAGTTGAAAGGAGAGGTTACGCCTGCTCGGCCTCTAACGTCTGCTGCGACGCCAGCTTCTCCTCGCCGCCGATGCTGATCCTCCGCGGCTTCATTGCCTCGGGAATCTCGCGCACCAACTCGATCGCCAGCAAGCCGTCCTTCAAGTCCGCGCCGCGGACCTGGATATGATCGGCAAGCGCAAAGCGGCGCTCGAACGAGCGGGTCGCGATCCCGCGGTAGATATAATCGTTGCCGCGGCTGTCGGAGTCTTCACCCTTCTTGCCGCTAACGATCAGCACGTTCTGCTGGGCCGTGATATCGATCTCGTCTGGCTTGAAACCGGCGACGGCCAGCTCAATCCGGTAATCATTGTCGCCGAGCTTGATCAGGTCGAACGGCGGATAATTTTCCTGGGCCTGACCGGTGCTGCTGTTCTCAAGCATGTCGAACAGCCGGTCGAAGCCGACGGTGGAGCGCCGGAACGGCGCAAAGTCGAAAGCACTACGCATGTCTTGTCCTCCATTTGAGCAACAAGGCGGAGTAGAGGCTCGAGGCCTCGGCCCCGTCACCGGACCCATCTGGCGTCCGGCGAGCGCGATTTGGTATGAAAGCAGCCCTTTTCAAGAGCATTTGCTGCTAAGCGTCGCGCATGGAAAACGTCACAACGGGCTTCGCAAATGAAGCCGACATCCCGGCGATCATGGCGATCGAGCGAACCCCTGGATTTGAAGACGTCGTCGGTCGCTGGAGCGAAGAGCAGCACGCCGATCAAATGGCCAAGGACAGCGTTCGCTATTTCGTGGGGCGCGACGGCGGCGAGTTGACTGCATTCGCCATTTTCCAACACATCGGTGAGCCCGACCGGCGCGTTCATCTCAAAAGGATCGTCGCACGCGATGCTGGCCAGGGCTTCGGTACTAGGCTGCTCAGCCGCGCCCTCGACTGGCTCTATACCGAGACCGAGACCAACCGCGTTGACCTCGACCTGTTCGTCGAAAACGAGCGCGCGCTGCGCACCTACGAAAAGCTCGGCTTCATCGTCGAAGGGCGCCTCCGCGACTATCATCGCTCGGTCGACGGCCGCATCCGCGACGCACTCATCATGAGCATATTGCGCAAGGATTGGGCGAAGCGCCACCGGCTGTAGCTGTGGAAAACCTGCCGCCCTGCGCTTGGCAGCGTTGAAATCAGCGCCTTATAGCTGTCCTCAAATGTCCGATCTGTTCGCTTCCTCCTCCGCCGCACCCGCACCTGAAAGCTACGACGCCTCCTCCATCGAGGTGCTCGAAGGACTGGAGCCCGTCCGTCGCCGCCCAGGCATGTACATCGGCGGCACGGATGATCGCGCCCTCCACCACCTCGCCGCCGAGGTCATCGACAATGCGATGGACGAGGCCGTCGCAGGCCACGCCAGCCGAATCGAGGTCACGCTCGAGCCGGGCAACCGCTTGACCGTCTTCGACAACGGCCGCGGCATCCCCGTCGACCCGCACCCCAAATATCCTGGCAAGTCGGCGCTCGAGGTCATCATGACCACTCTGCACTCGGGCGGGAAGTTCGAGGGCAAGGCGTACAGCACCTCCGGCGGGCTCCACGGTGTCGGTGTCAGTGTGGTCAACGCGCTTTCCACCGAGACGATCATCGAGGTCGCTCGCGACAAGACACTCTACCGCCAGAGCTTCTCCAAGGGCGTGGCCACGTCGAAGCTCGAGACGGTCGGCTCCGCCCCCAACAAGCGCGGCACCACGGTCACCTTCACGCCTGACCCGGAAATCTTCGGCGCCGACGCGAAGTTCGACCCCGCGCGCCTCCTCCGCCTCGTTCGTTCCAAGGCCTATCTCTTCGCCGGAGTCGAGATCCGCTGGCGTTGCGATCCGTCGCTCGCCTCCGCCGAAGTCCCCGAGCAGGCGACCTTCCAGTTCCCCGGCGGCCTCGCCGACAATCTGGCGCAGCAGCTCGGCGAGCGCCCCGCCGTCACCAACCAGCCCTTCACCGGCAAGCAGGACTTCCCGGCCGCCGAGGGCGCCGGACAGGGCAGCGCCGAATGGGCCGTCGCCTGGCCGCTCTATTCGGACGGCTCCGAAAGCTATTACTGCAACACCATCCCGACGCCCGATGGCGGCACGCACGAAGCGGGCCTTCGCGCCGCGCTCACCAAGGGCCTCCGCGCCTTCGGGGAGCTGGTCGGCAACAAGAAGGCGAAGGAGATCACGGCCGACGACGTCTTCAACGGCGTCGAGCTGATGCTGTCGGTGTTCATCCGCAACCCGCACTTCCAGAGCCAGACCAAGGACCGCCTCACCAGCCTCGAGGCCGCGCGCTTCGTTGAGAATGCGGTCCGCGACCATTTCGACCATTACCTCGCGGACAATATGGATCGCGGCCGCGCGCTCCTGGGCTCGATCCTCGAGCGTATGGAGGAGCGTCTCCGCCGCCGCGCCGAGCGCGAGGTCAAGCGCAAGACCGCCACCTCCGCCCGCAAGCTACGCCTCCCCGGCAAGCTCACCGACTGCTCCAGCGACGACCCTGAAGGCACCGAGCTCTTCATCGTCGAGGGCGACAGTGCCGGCGGCTCGGCCAAGCAGGCCCGCGACCGCAAGACGCAGGCCATCCTCCCGATCCGCGGCAAGATCCTGAACGTCGCCAGCGCCACCGCCGACAAGATCCGCGCCAACCAGGAGATTGCCGACCTGCAGCTCGCACTCGGCTGCGGCACGAAGGACAAGTTCGACGAGGCGGGCCTCCGCTACGAACGGATCATCATCATGACCGACGCGGACGTGGACGGCGCCCACATCGCGACATTGCTGATGACCTTCTTCTTCCAAGAGATGCCGGAGCTGGTCCGCCGCGGCCACCTCTTCCTCGCCCAGCCCCCGCTCTACCGCCTCACCGCCGGAGCGAAGACCCTCTACGCCCGCGACGACGCCCACCGCGCCGAGCTCGAAGCGACTGAATTCAAGGGGAAGAAGGTGGAAGTCAGCCGCTTTAAGGGCCTCGGCGAGATGAACCCGAACCAGCTCAAGGAAACCACCATGGACCCTAAGACGCGGTCCATGCTGAAGGTGACGCTCCCAGGTCCCTATGAGGACCGCCAACCGGTGAAGGATCTGGTCGAGCGGCTGATGGGCAAGGACCCGGCCGAACGCTTCAAGTTCATCCAGAACAGCGCCGCGGCGGTCGACGAGGACGTCATCGACGCCTGAGGCGAGCCTCCAACATGGACGGAACATGACCGGTTCATGAAATCGCTATCACCTTGAAACTACTGTTGAAATGCACCGTTGCCGCTTCCTTGGGAAAGCAGTCTTTCCGAGGAGCCATGACAATGAAAACCCCACCAATTGCTTCGATCGTAGCGCTTTCGCTGCTCGCCACCCCCGCGATCGCCGCGACCTCGTCGACGCCGTCGAAGAAAACGGAGACGATGGTCACCAAGGGACCGAACGCAACGGCGACGACGACCGTCACGACCAAGGTGACGCCGACCTCCCACTCCGCAAAGGGCAAGACTGCGAGCAGCACGCACCATGCGTCGAGCAAGCATAAGATGGCCCAGCATCATTCAAAGACGACCGCGACCCATAAGACGGCCGAGAAGACGACAGGCTGAGGCCTGACGCGTCTCCGTGCGGGCGGCTCCGACCGCCGCCCGCCGGTCGTATCGAACACCAGGCTAGGTGCACCGGATGCGCGCTGCTAGCCGCAGCCGATGCCCGACCGCCCCAAAGGCCTACGCCAGTTCCTCGACGACGCGGCGCAGCAAGCCTGGCTGGAAGGCTCGCCCCTCGAGGACACGTCCGATCGCACCGAATCCCTCGAGCACCGGTTCAAATACGCAGGCCGCTTCCAGAAGCTTCTCCGACGCCCGCAGGCGGAGGAGGTCCTCGCCATCCTCCACATCTACGGCGAGACCTGCATTCCCATCCCGCGCACGACCGAGCGCTATTACTGGTCGGTCTCCTGCCTGCCCTCGACTTCCGACAAGCCCCTCGTCCGCGTCAATGCGAGCTGGATGGAGCTGTTCACCCTTCTTCCGCGGGACGACGGCCTCCGCGCAAGGTTCATCCTGCATCTGTCGGATTTCACCACGGACGGATCGCCCGAGCCCGAGCATCTTGACCAGGCGCTGCTGGAGCGCTGCGTCGCCACGCCCGAGGACGTGAGCCATTTCCTGTGGAAAGCGGACACGTTCGGCATCAAGGTGAGCGGCGCCGCCTCGATCCGCCATTTCCTCGCGGACCCGCTAGCCCTCCGCGCGATCCGCCGCTTCAACCTGACGCACATGAACCGTGGGCGGAATGCGTATCAGGCGAGCCACTGCTTCAGCGTGGCCGATGTCATGGTGGGGGGGTGAAGCGACCCATCGTCAATGGACCTGCACCTCCAAGAGGCGCGCCCACTCGCTGAATAGGGGCGAGTATATCCTATTGAAAATAAAAGCATTCTGGGTTTCAATCTGAGGCCTGCCAAATCGAGTCGACGATACAGGGGGCTGCGATGGGCTATTCAGGTGTAATCGTTTTCGGCGATAGTCTCGTCGACGCAGGCAACGTTCTGGGGCTTGCGAACTGGTATGACGGTTTGCCGTTCACGGAGCCAGTGGACGCGGCGCCCACGTCCGACAAGGGATATTACTCGGGCAGATTTACCAACGGCTTCACCTTCGCCGATCTGCTCAGCAACAAGTACATCGGCATCCCGACGAAGCCGGTCTTCCCGTACGGATATGAAGACCCTTACATCGGCATTCGCATTGCGCCCTTTGCTTCGGATCCTTCAGGGCACAATCTAAACTTCGCCTACGGCGGAGCCCAGATGCGTCGCGGCGACGAGAAAGTGCCGGACATTGATGGGCAAACGGATGCCTGGCGAGACGCCGTCGATGGCCACGCCGATCCCAACGCGCTCCATCTCTTCTCCTTCGGGGCCAATGACGTACATGACCTCGTTCCTAAGACTGGCGCCTGGGTCAGCCTTTCATCAGCGCAGGCGACGCTCACGAAAGCCGCCGACAAGTTCATTCACGAAATTCTGCAGACGATTGATGACGGCGTGAATCATGTGCTCGTCATCGGCGTGCCCGATATCGGCATTCAGCCCTACTATAATGGTCTGGTCGACGAGACTGCCCGTCGAGCTGTCGCGACGCACTATGCGCAAATGCTCGACGACATGATCCGCACTCGGATTGGCGCTCTGTCATTGCCCTCAGATGTCGAGTTCAAGTACGTCAGCTTCACCGGAATGGCGGACAACGTCATCGGTCTTCTCGATGACCTCTACCCTGCTTCGCAGGTGTACCCGCTGAACCGGAGCAGCATTGTCTTCTTCGACCAAGCGCACCCCACAGCCCAATTGCACGCAATCGCCACTGCTTACCTGGCGGACCAGTTGAGCGGGACCCTTTCCGGCGACATCCTGCCCCTCAAAGCGTCTGACTTCACCTTGAATGCGGGCATCAGCGTGAAGGGTGAAGTCGATACGATCGTGCTCTCGCTCGCAGGCAACGCGACCTACACCCTTAACATGCTCGGACTGAGTTCGCTGGGCGGCAACGTCTCGATGCTTGAAGATCCGCTGCTCAAGGTGATTGGGCCATCGGGAGCGCTCGTTGGCTCGAACGACGACGGCGGCGTCGGACTGGATGTCAGCCTGACCTTCACCACAGGCACCACGGGCGACTACGTCGTGCAGCTGGCGGGCGTCGGGAGCATGACGGGGACTTATCGGTTCCAAGCCGACGGGACTGCGACCGGGAATTCCACATACATCGTCAGTCACAGTTCGGCGGTGATCCTGGAACGTGCCGGCGAAGGCAGCGACACGGTGCTTGCAAGCGTCAGTTACGCCTTACAGGGCGAAGCTTCGATCGAGCAGCTGAGAACCGTTTCGGATACAGGCACCGCGGCCATTAATCTGACCGGGAACAACATCAGCCAATCGATCATCGGCAATGCGGGAAATAATGTCATCGATGGAAAAGGCGGTGCCGACGCCCTGTGGGGTCTCGGCGGCAACGACACCTTCGTCTTCGACACGGCCTTGGGATCCGGGAACGTCGACAGGGTCTACGACTTCGATCCAACCACGGATTCCATCCGACTGGACGATGCCTTTTTCCGCGGACTCAGCCTGGGGGCGTTGTCGCAAGGAGCATTTGCGTCCGGCACTGCAGCGGCGCAGGCAGATGACCGCGTTATCTATGACTCTGCGACGGGTAAGCTCTTCTTCGATCCGGACGGAGTCGGCGGTGCTGCTCAGATCCAATTTGCGACACTGAATCCAGGCCTTGCCGTCACATCTGCGGATTTCTTCGTGGTATGAACGTGCGTCCACCCTTGCACGCACGATGAGCGGGCCGATCAGACGGCGAAACCGATCTCGTCCATGAAGGCGCGGTGCGGGTTGAAGACTAATGTCTGCTTTGGGTGGAAAGCGGACATTTGTGCATTCTCGAAACCGCGGCGCAATGAACCATGCTGCCTGGCCCCGGAACCAACGGACGCTGCGTAGCGTCCATTTCCGCCACGCGGTAGCGGCCTCGGCAATGGCAGCCCCATGCCGGGGCCGCTTTCACGTAAGACGCCTTTATGTCCGCCATGGGTGGGCAGCTGGTATTTTCGCAAAGCCCGTGCGTCATGCTAATTATGGTCGATGCGTATCCTGGTTGCTGCAATTCTGATTCACGCCGGAATTTCGGGCGGCGCGCTGGAGCTTCGCGGCGCTCCGACCGATCCAATCGAGAAGCCTGGCGCGATGGCTCAGCCAGGAAAGCTGGTTCGAATAGCTGGCGGAAAGACGATCAATATAGATTGCAAGGGCGAAGGCTCGCCGACCGTCATTCTCACCGCGGGTTTGGGTGACTCGGAATGGCAGAAGGTTCAGCCGCAAGTCGCCCGAGTGACGAAGGTCTGCTTCTGGGACAGATACGGCTCAGGCTTCAGCAGCAAGGCGACGGGGCAAGAGACCGTGGCCGAGACCACGGCGGATTTAATTGCCGCCCTGAAAGCCGCCCAAGTGAGTGGGCCGTTCATCGCAGTGGGCCACTCTCTCGGCGCTTACGAGAGCCTGCTGATGAAGGATTGGGCTCCCAAAGCTGTCGTGGGGATGGTGCTGGTCGACCCGAGCATACCCGATCAAGGCGACCGGCTGAACAAGGCCGTACACGAACCTCCCCTTTCGGGCAAAGCACTGCTCAACCCTCTATTCATTAGCTCCAAGCAGGTCGTCGATCCCAAGCGAAATTACGGAGCAATGCCCATCATAGTCCTCACTTCTACCAAGGCACCCGAACTGCCGCCCGGAACCCCTGATCCTGAGAGCTTCCGGGCCAAGTTCGCCCCTATGGATACTGAAATGCATCGCGGCCACGCGGAGCTTGCTGCTCTATCGTCTCGCGGCGTTCAACGGCTGGTGCCCGACAGCGGGCATTACATCCAACTTGATCAGCCCAATGCCGTCATCGGCGCAATCAAAGAGGTCATATCCGCGGCGCGAGATAGAGCGGCGAAGTAGCAAACGACCTCCGACCTTTCGGCAGCAATGGGTGGAAAGCGGACACTGGCTTTGCGGTTATTGAACCCTCTGCTCAGCAACCAGATTGGCACTGTTGAACCACCGAACTGCCTTAGGATCTACTTTGCGCCTTGCCAGGCATTCACTGAAGAACGTTTGCAGAATGGGCGTTGGGCGTAACTCGCGTTTCGAGGAAGCCGCAATCCTCGACGCTGATCGCGCCGCGGCCGAAGCCGAAGATCTTTCGGACGAAGAATCCCTTCGCGACGCCTAGTTCGAGATGCTGCGCTCAGGGCTGCCCGCCGGCCTCCATCGCCGTGAGCCGAAGCCTGTCGCGGCGAGCGAAGAGGGTCTTAAGCGACCTGCGTCAGAGCCGGGTGACGCCGGCGGCGGCGGCGCATCGCGTAACCGACCGCGCCGAAGCCAAGGAGCATCATTCCCCACGTTGCGGGCTCGGGGACCGCCACGTAATCGCCCACGAGGAAATTGATCCGGTAACGTACCCGCGGGCCTGGAGAGATTTCCTGTATCCAGAAGCTGTAGGTCCCGGGGCCGAGAGGCCCGCTAAATCCCGTCGATCCGGCGGCCGATACGCCCATATTGTCCAGGACGTCGGTACCGACGTCTGCGCCGGAATAGTGATACCAGCCGAGAAGGCCCGTGGCGTCCGCAGCGCCGGGATCTAACGTGAACTGGTTTCCGGTTTGCACCCCGATGAACGAGAAGCCGAGCGTTGCGGTGGGGGTGAGGAGCTGGATTGCGTCCAGCGCCTGCCCGCTAGCAAGGGTGAAGGTGAAATAGTCGCGATCGATCGCTCCGTCGACGCGGCCTGCCCACCCTTCGATGATATTGTTGCCGAACGCGAGACTGATTGGCGTCGGCGTAAGTCCGAGGTTCGAGAAATCGCCGGAGATGTTCTCGCTGTACGTGGCAGCCGCGGAGGCGGGAGACGATACAGCCAGTGATGCAGCGGCTGCGGCACCAATCAAACTGAGGGGAAGCGAGGCTTCAAGAGCTGCAAACGCACGTGACTTCATGGTCATGGCACGACTCCGACACCGCAGAGCTCAGGGGAACCCGCTATACTCTCGCAACGACGTCTTGACGTCAATGTTCCAGTACTTTGCGCTATGTCCCAATTCGACACAGGTAGTTGATTATAGCCAATGTAACCCGAAAATGTGTGGCCCTAACGTCGGTCAGTTGCGAAAGGTTTTTGCGCAACTAAGAACGGCGGGCCGAAGCGAGGAAGTCGTGTCCGTTCTGCCAGTTGCCGGTTGCCGATTGATCCAACTCCCCGTGCTGGCGAATGAGCTCGGCTCGGTCGTGGAGTTGAAGCCGGGCGACCCGCTGCCCTTCGATATTCGCCGGGTCTATTACATTTTTAGGACCAGGCCCGGAGTCAGTCGCGGCTTTCATGCGCACCGGCCCCTGCCGAATTTTCCGGTATCATAAAAAAGGGCGCAAGGCGGACCGCGGCTTAGAGCATCCCGGGAGTTCTTCCCGTCAATAAAAAGGGCATCGCGGCTCTCCTACGCACCATCGCCCTGCCCGAATAATTCCCGCCTATAAAAAGGCGTCTCGGCAGGGCCGCCCGTGATGAGGGGTGCCAACTTTTCCGGTACTATAAAAAGGGGCGGACGGCAGGCCACCTCCTGGGGCCCGTGAAGTCATGAGCGGCACAGTGATGCCAAGGCCTGCGCCGCTTCGCCGTTTGTTGGAGGCACGAGGGAGCACTGAATTCTTTTCGTCAATAAAAAGGGAGCGGATCGCCTCGGTGCCTTGGCCATCGAAGGCTGTGGTGCAATGGTCCCGGCTCAACACTTCCGAGACTAGAACAAGCCTCAGCCCAACTCGCCTGAGGTGGCGCATCGCAGCGGGTGATAAGAGCCACGTCAAGACTTCCGGGCAACGTGCACCTTCGCAAAGCCAGCGGAGGGAATGGGCGCTTCGTGGATGAGTTTCAAAGGTCAAGATTCCGATGGGTGCTGCGGCCACTCTCCGCTGACCGGCAGGTTATCACCCTAGTCGACCGGCCTAGAATCCGGTTATGCACACTTTCTGTGCAAAGAATGTGGAGTTGCGGGCTTCCGGCTAGGCAGAAACACAGTATTCCTAAGTAACACTATAATCACAGGAAGGTGTTTCAAATCTCTAGGATACAATAACTTCACTGTGCGCTTACGATGTTGTATACATCGTCTGCCGACTCGATTGGATTCAGGAGGCAGCAAAAATGAGTCATGACACTTGTTTTCTCTTAGATGCCAAAGAAAACTTGACTTCTGACGACATGAATTCTCTGGAGCTGTGCTCCGACACTTCCGACGGCCGCAGCAACCTTTGGCCCTTGTTATCAGACCTGCAGATGCCCGTAGACGTCGCTCGTCTTCGAATGTCCGGGATTGGAGGAAGCGATGCCACAGTTATCCTCTCCGGCAACGAAGAAAGAGTTCTACAGTTGTGGCGCGAAAAGCGGGGCGAAGCTGCACCTGAAGACTTTGCGGATAGGCTGTCCGTCGTTCTCGGCTGCTGGACGGAAGCGTTCAATCGGCAATGGTACGAGCAGATTTCCGGGAATGCGGTCGCCGACGCGGGGAAGATCGTAACGTGCTCAAAACACCGGTGGAGGAAATGCACCCTCGATGGCGTGGTTCAGGAGACCGGTGCGGTATTCGAGGCCAAGCACACGAATAGCTTCGTCAAGCCAGACCAGGTCCTGGAGCGCTACATGCCCCAGTTGCAGCACAACATGGCGGTGGCGGATGTCGATCGCGCCGTGCTCTCGGTCATCTTCGGCAATACGAAATATGAGATATTCGAAATCGCTGCGGACTGGCTCTACCAGCTCGACCTGTTCGAAGCGGAGCAGGCATTCTGGAATTCGGTGCTGACCGGTGAACCACCCGTCGCTCTGCCCGTCCCCTCTCCACCCCGGCCGATTGCCACTCGCGAGCTCAATTTCGATGGCAGCAATGCGTGGGCGGCCGCGGCTGCCGACTGGCTCGAGCACAATCGTGCGGCGAAGGCCCACGCCTCCGCTTGTCGAACTCTGAAGGAGTTGATTGATGATGACGTCAAGCGCGCCTTTGGACACGGCATTGAGGCGAGGCGCAGCAAATCCGGCGCCATAACCATCAAGGAACTCTCATGAGCGCGCCACAGGTCTACAAGGCGATCACCGCCATCAGCGCCGAGCTTTCCGAAAGAGGGATCGCGAAGCTCCACCGCAATGATCGCGACGATTACCTTTATCGCTCCATCGACGACCTGCTCGTCCGGCTGGCGCCGCTACTCGTGAAACACAGACTTTGTATCCTGCCCAAAGTCGTTGAGCGGAGCGCTGAAGAACGCCTTGGGGACGGCGACCAGCTGTTTATTAGCGTCGTGCTCAGAACGGCGTTTGATCTCGTGAGCGCGAGTGACGGCTCGAGCCACATGATCGAGGCCTATGGTGAGGCCTTGGATCCCTCAGATAAGGGGACAGCCAAGGCCATGTCGTCCGCTTACAAGCAAGCCATGCTGCAGGCGTTTTGTGTGCCCGTGACCGGTATCGATACCGAGGATTCAAGCTACCGTTTCAAGCAAAGAAACCACCAGAGCCAGCCGGTCGAGGGCTGGGACCAGTGGGCAGCCGGGATCAGCGATATCGCGACAAGCTGCGTGA
>JBKPKE010000181.1:0-10270 GCA_046730955.1 Pseudomonadota bacterium | reverse complement strand
CGCCTGTCCGGCCAGGACAGCGGACGCGGCACCTTCAGCCAGCGGCACGCCGTCTGGGTCGATCAGCAGAGCGGAGAGAAATATATTCCGCTGTGCCACGTCGATGGCGCCAATGGGGAGGGGGGCAGGTTCGAAGTTCGTGACAGCCCGCTCAGCGAGTTCGGAGTCCTCGGCTTCGAATATGGCTATTCGCTTGCCGATCCGCGCACACTGGTTTGCTGGGAAGCGCAGTTCGGCGATTTCGCCAACGGCGCTCAGACCATCATCGACCAGTTCATCGCAAGCGGCGAGGGCAAATGGCTTCGGGCCAGCGGCCTCGTATTGCTCCTCCCGCACGGTTTTGAAGGGCAGGGGCCGGAACATAGCTCTGCTCGGCTCGAGCGCTATCTGCAGCTCTGCGCAGACGACAATATGCAGGTCGCGAACTGCACGACGCCGGCAAATTATTTCCACATCCTTCGCCGGCAGCTGCTTCGCGACTTCCGCAAGCCGTTGATCATGATGACTCCGAAGTCGCTGCTCAGGCATAAGCTTGCGGTCTCCGAAGTCTCCGACTTCACGGCTGACAGTCACTTCCGCAGGATCGTCAGCGACCTCGCTCCGCCGGCGCAGGGCGAGACGAAGCGGCTGGTCCTCTGCTCGGGCAAGCTTTCGTACGAGCTCATGGAGACGCGCGACGCGGCCGGCGATCAGGCGACCGAAATCGTGCGGATCGAGCAGCTCTATCCATTCCCGTCAGAGCCGTTGATGAAGCGCCTAACGGCCATGCCGAAGCTGGAGACGATCATCTGGGCTCAGGAAGAGCCGCGCAACAACGGGGCCTGGTTCTTCGTCGAGCCGCTGATCGAGCAGTGCCTGACCGACGCCGGATTCAGTGGAATGCGGCCTCAATACGCGGGTCGCGCCGCCTCCGCATCGCCGGCAACGGGCCTCGCCAAGCGGCATGCCGCCGAGCAGGCGGCCTTGATTGCCGCCGCGCTTGGACATAGCAGCCCCGCCGAGGGCCAGGCCGTCGCCGCCCAGTAGAAGGATCGAAATGGCCACTGACGTTGCAGTCCCTGCGCTCGGGGAATCGATCACCGAGGGAACGCTTGCCCAGTGGCTGAAGAAGCCGGGCGAAGCCGTTGCGGCCGACGAGCCGCTTGCCAGCCTGGAGACGGACAAGGTCACCGTCGACGTTCCTTCGCCGATCGCTGGTGTGCTCAGCGAAACGCTGGCGAAAGAAGGCGACACGGTTGCGGTCGGAGCTGTCATCGCGCGGATCGACGAGAAGGCGACGGCCGGAACAGCTGCTCCGTCGCCGGCGAAGGAAGTCGCAGATGCGGCGACGAATCCCGCGGGGGCTGGCGAGAATCCGCAGCTTCGCGGTTCGGAACATGCTCCCGAAGCGGTGAACGGGGACGATGAGGACCATTCGCTCACCCTTTCGCCGGCAGTCCGCCGCGCAGTGCTCGAGCATCATGTCGATCCGAGCAAGATCAGGGGTACGGGCAAGGACGGCCGCCTGACCAAGGACGACGTCCTCGCCGCCGCCGAGGCCCAAAAGGCCGGCGGTCCGGTGCACGAGCCTGAAGCACGCGTACCTGCACCGCAATCTGCGGCTCCTTCAAAGCCGGCTGAGGCGTCACCGCAGGCTCAGGGCGAGCGCCGCGAGGAGCGCGTCAAGATGACGCGCCTGCGCCAGACGATCGCGCACCGCCTGAAGGAAGCGCAGAATACGGCTGCGCTGCTGACGACATTCAACGACGTCGACATGTCGGCGGTCATCGACGCACGCGCGCGCTACAAGGATCTCTTCGAGAAGAAGCACGGGATACGTCTCGGCTTCATGGGCTTCTTCGTGAAGGCGGTTGCGCTCGCGGCCAAGGACATCCCGTCGGTCAATGCAAGCATCGAAGGGGACGAGATCGTCTATCGCGATTATCTCGACGTCTCCGTCGCCGTCTCCGCGCCGAAGGGTCTTGTCGTTCCCGTCGTCCGCAATGCCGACCGGATGAGTTTCGCTGAAATCGAGAAGTCGATCGCGGACTTCGGCAAGCGTGCAAAGGACGGCACGCTCACGGTCGAGGACATGACCGGCGGCACCTTCACTATCTCCAACGGCGGCGTATTCGGCTCACTTCTGTCGACACCGATCATCAACCCGCCCCAGTCGGCGGTGCTGGGAATGCATCGCATCGAAGAGCGGCCGGTGGTCAAGGATGGGCAGATCGTCGCCAAGCCGATGATGTACCTGGCGCTCAGCTACGACCATCGCCTGATCGACGGTCGCGAGGCGGTCACCTTCCTCGTTCGCGTCAAGGAAGCGATCGAGGACCCGACCCGGCTTCTGATCGATCTGTAGCTAACTGTTCCCCGGCCTTCGCCGGGGAGCGAAGTGCCGTTCATGCGTTGAACGGTCATGACTCAAGCTCCAGAGCCCCGGAAGGGCATGCCTTCGCCCCAGATCGATGAGGCGGAATTCAGAAAGCGTTTCCTGTCGCAGTTCCAGGACCCCGCTTTCGATACGCTCGAAGGCGAGTTGGACCGTGTCGCTGGGGCCGCATGGGACGGTTATTCCAGTCACCGCAAGTCACCGCATACGCGCAAGGCCGGGCCGGAATTTGCCGATCCGAGTTACGATCTGGCGGTCGACTGGATTGCCACGCACGAGGCCGTGGAACAGGCCCAGCGCGAACATGACGATCCGAATGAGCCGCCGTGCATCCTCATCGTCAATGGATCATCCCGCAGCGAACACACCTGTCCGGGCGAGATGTCGAAGAGCTGGCGATTGCTGGAGATCGCGCGCGAGATCTGCGGCGTGGACGGCACTCTGGTCCGTGTGCTCGACCTGTCGCGGCTGGCGTCCGAGTACGGGCGCAAGATCCACCCGTGCAAGGCCTGCTTTTCGACCGCTGCGGCACTCTGCCATTGGCCGTGCAGCTGTTACCCGAATTACTCGCTCGGCCAGGCGCAAGACTGGATGAACGACATCTATCCGCTCTGGGTCCGGGCGCATGGCATCATGCTGATCAACCCGGTCAACTGGTATTCCCCGACGTCACCGATGAAACTGATGATGGATCGGCTGGTTTGTGCCGACGGCGGGAATCCAGACCCGACCACGACCCACGGCAAGGATGCGAAGAAGGCCAAGGAGCTGGAGCTCGCCGGCTGGCCATATCCGCGACATCTGGAAGGGCGCGTCTTCTCCGTCGTCGTGCATGGCGACGTCGAGGGTGCGGAAAACGTGCGCCGAGCCCTCGCCGACTGGCTTCGCTTCATGAAGCTGAAACCAGCCGGACCGACGGCAGAGCTCGACCGCTATATCGGATACTGGAAGCCCTACGCGACGAGCCATCAGGAGCTCGACGTCGACCACGACATCCGAGAAGAGGTGCGCAACGCGGCCCGCACTTTGTTGCGCGCGGTTCAGGAGCAACGTTCCGGCAAGCTGATCGACGCCGGCGAGGGGCTGGATCAAGTCCGCCAGAAATAGGCGGGGTGGATTCGGGGCCGGTGCCCGCTTATGTCGCCCCGCAACGCATTCCTCCCCCGAAAGAGAAAAATGGCTGATTACGACTTCGACGTGCTGGTCATCGGCGCCGGGCCCGGCGGCTATGTTGCCGCGATCCGCGCCGCGCAACTTGGTTTGAAGACCGCCTGCGCGGAGAGCCGCGAAACGCTCGGCGGCACCTGCCTCAACGTTGGCTGCATCCCGTCGAAGGCGCTCCTCCACGCGTCGGAATACTATGAAGCGGCCGCGGACGGAGCGATGGCCAAGATGGGAATCAAGGTCACGCCTGAGCTCGACCTCGAGGCCATGCACGGCCAGCGCAAGGACGCGGTGAAGGGCCTCACCGGCGGCATCGAGTTCCTCTTCAAGAAGAACAAGATCGAGTGGCTGAAGGGTCATGCGAGCTTCGAGAGCGCCGATACCGTCAAGGTTGGCGACCGGACGGTACGCGCCAAGAACATCGTCATTGCGACGGGTTCGTCGGTAACGCCGCTTCCGGGCGTGGAGATCGACGAGAAGATCGTCGTCTCGTCGACCGGCGCGCTGGAGCTTGAGAAGGTCCCGGGTCATTTGGTCGTCATCGGAGGTGGCGTGATCGGACTGGAGCTCGGAAGCGTCTGGCGCCGGGTCGGTGCTAAAGTGACCTGCGTCGAGTTTCTCGACCAGATACTTCCCGGCTTCGACGATGACGTCCGCAAGGAAGCGAACAAAATCTTCAAGAAGCAGGGCATCGAGTTCAAGCTCGGCACCAAGGTTACCGGTGTGAAGGTGGATGGCGGCAAGGCCACGCTGACCGTCGAGCCCGCGAAGGGCGGAACTGCCGAAACCATCGAGGCGGACGCCGTGCTGGTGTCGATCGGCCGCCGGCCGAACACCGAGGGTCTCGCTCTCGACAAGGCAGGCCTGCAGGTCAACCAGCGCGGCCAGATCGAGACGGACCACGAATTCCGCACCTCCGTTCCAGGCGTCTGGGCGATAGGCGACGTGATTCCGGGGCCCATGCTTGCTCACAAGGCCGAAGACGAGGGCATTGCGGTCGCCGAAAACATTGCGGGCCTGACCGGGATCGTGAACCACGATGTGATCCCGAGCGTCGTCTACACCATGCCGGAGATCGCGGGCGTTGGCCTTACCGAGGCTCAGGCGAAGGAACATGGCGAGGTGAAGGTCGGCAAGTTCCCGATGCTCGCCAACAGCCGCGCAAAGACCAACCACGAGCCCGACGGTTTCGTCAAAGTGATCGCCGACGCCAAGACCGACCGCGTCCTCGGCGTGTGGATGATTGCTTCGGTCGCTGGCACGATGATCGCCCAGGCCGCTCAGGCCATGGAGTTCGGCGCTACCAGCGAGGACATCGCCTACACCTGCCATGCCCACCCGACGCACAGCGAAGCGCTGAAGGAAGCGGCGATGGCAGTGACCGGGAAGCCGATCCACATCTAGTCGTCGCGCCTGCACTTTCGTAGGCAGGCGCAATGAACGGCAGGTCCAAGCTTCGGCGCTGGCATATCTGGCTCGCCTGGATTGCTGCCGTCCCCGCACTCCTCTGGATTGTCTCCGGCCTCGTCATGGTTGCTCGGCCGATCGAGGAGGTTCGTGGCGAAGGCTTGCTCCGGCCGGCAAGACCTATGCGGCTGGTCGGGACGCCGATCCCCCCTCGCCTTGACGGCGTTCCGCTCGCATCACTCTCGCTTGAACAACGGGCTGCCGGACCGCGGTGGGTAATCAAGCTTCCCGACGGCATGACCCGCCTGGCTGACCCGCTGACGGGACTGCTTCTTCCGCCGCTCTCGGCAGCTGATGCTGCGGGTGAGGTGAGCGCTCGCTACACTGGCACCTCGCGGGTGGAGTCGGTAAAGCGGACAAGTGCGGCGCGCCCGCCGATCGACCTCCGGCGACCGGTCGCGACTTGGCAGGTGACCCTGGGGGACGGCACGCGCTTTTACGTGGATGCTGCGTCCGGTCAGATCGTAGCGACGCGCACGCGATGGTGGCGCTTCTACGATATGATGTGGGGACTCCACATCATGGACCTGAAGACGCGCGAGGACGCCCACAATCCGCTGGTAATCGGGTTCGGCATTATCGTGCTCGCTGTGAGCCTCATTGGAGCTATCCTGCTGCCGAGGACGCTCAAGCGCAAAGGTGGTCGCTTGACAGTTGATTGATCATTCAACTAACTCCCTGCGGTGAACAAGGATACGCGACAGCGGATCATTCATGCGGCGAGGGAGCTGTTCTGGCTGAAGGGCTACGCTTCAACCTCTATTGCCGACATCCTTAGTCGCAGCCAGGTCAACAGCGGCAGCCTCTATTACTTCTTCCCCGGCAAGCAGGACGTGCTCATCGCCGTGCTTGAGGCCTACCGCGACGGCATCGTCCAGATGCTCCTGCAACCGGCATGGGGCGGCGTGGAGGACCCGATCGACAAGGTCTTTGCGCTGCTGGCCCTATACCGCAGGTCCATCGTCGATACCGAGTGCGAATATGGCTGTCCGATCGGCAGCTTGGCGCTCGAGCTCCATGAGCCTGACCCGGCAGTCCGGGAGCTGCTTGCGCAGAACTTCACGAACTGGGTGGACGCGGTCGATGGCTGCTTTCGTCAGGCAGCCGATCGGTTCGAGCCGGGGACCGACTTGCGCGCGCTCGCCGAGCTTACGCTGAACGTCATGGAGGGCGGCGTCATGCAGGCGCGAACCCATCGCGACGTTGCCTATTTCGATCGGGCGGTCGCACAGCTGCGCAAGATGGTCGAGGCAATGACCCGAGAGACTGTGAGGTAAACCCAAACACGCAAAAAAGAGGGAGAGAGCATGCCGGAAGTCAATTGGTTGGCCGTGGCGCTGAGCGCATTGAGCTCCCTGGTCCTGGGCGCGATCTGGTATTCGCCGCCCTTGTTCGCGAAAGCCTGGCAGAGCGCAGTCGGTCTATCCGACGAGCAGCTCAAGGCCGGCAACGTCGGCAAGATCTTCGGCCTGAGCTACGTCCTCAGCTTCATTGCCGCGGCCGTGTTCGCCTTGTTTCTCGGCAGGAGCATGAGCCTTGGTGCGGCAACCGCAGCCGGCTTCTCCGCGGGCCTTTGCTGGGTCGCGGCATCATACGGCATCACTTATGTGTTCGAGCACCGGCCGTTGAAGCTTTGGCTGGTCAACGGCGGATACCACACGCTCCAGTTTACCCTATTCGGACTCATCCTCGGCGCGATGCGATGAAGCCCAGACGTTCAGAATAGCCAGTCGGAGATCGCCGACAGGAAGCCGACGTCCTTCTGCTCGACGCGCGCGGGCGCGACCGGCGGGCATTCCAGACAGCGGACCTGGATGTTCGGCCCGGCAAGGACGGAGCGCATGTCCGCAACGGCCTGAGCGAGCTTGAGCTGGCCGTTGCCGAAGAAGGCATAGCCTTCGTCGGGCGTCGATCCTTCGTCCCGCTCCTGGTCGGCGAGCATCTGAATCAGCTGTTCCTTGAACGTCGGCTGGCGGTCGAGATAGGTGACGCCGCGCTCGTCACCGAGCTTGGCCAGCTGCGCCGCCTTGGCGATCGCATCGTCGATTCCGCCGAACCCATCGACGAGGCCGAGCTGATGCGCCGTGCCGCCGTCCCAGACGCGACCCTGCGCGATCTTGTCCACGTCCACCGGCGACTTATGCCGCGACTGGGCGACGATCCCCAGGAAGCGGCTGTAGATTGAGTCCACCCCTGTCTGGAGCAGCTGGTTCGCCTCTGGCGACGGGCCGTTGAGGATGTCAGGCTCGCCCGACATTGGAGTCGTTTTTACGCCGTCGGCACCGAGCCCGAGCTTCTCGCGAGTGCCCTCGAAGCTCGGAAGAATTCCGAACACGCCGATCGAGCCGGTAATGGTCGACGGCTCGGCATAGATGAAGTCGGCAGGGGTCGAGACCCAATAGCCGCCAGAAGCAGCCACGTTTGCCATCGAAACCACGACCGGAAGCTTGCGCCTCTTCGCCTCGTTGATCGCCTGCCGGATACGCTCAGAGGCAAGAACCGAGCCGCCGGGGCTGTCGACGCGCACCACGAGCGCCTTGAGGTCGTCGTCCCTGAGGCCCTTTTCGATCAACTCTGCAATCGTGTCGCCGCCGGCGGTGCCCGCGGATGCCTTGCCGTCGACGATCATTCCCGCGACAGTGATGATACCGATCGGGCCGGTCGCCTGGTCCTCCTGCGCGTCGCGGGTGTAGGCCGCCAGGTTGATGCGCTTGTACCCGCCAAGAGCGCTGTCATCCTCGCCGCCGAGCTGGGCGAGGCGCTGTTCGAACGCCTGCCGGTCGGCGATCTTGTCGATCAGGCCGGCATTGAGCGCGGCCTTGGCCATGTCGCCGCCTGCCGCCTGAACGGCCGCGGGCATGTTGCGCATGTAATCGTCGACCTTCGCATTCGGGCGGGCGTGGAGGACGCTCTGGCGCCAGCTCTCCAGCAGCGCGTTGGCGAGCGCCTGGGCATTGTCGCGCGCTTCCGGCGACATGTCGGTGCGAATGAAAGGCTCGACTGCGGCCTTGTAGGTGCCGACGCGATAGACGTGCGGAGTGACGCCGATCTTGTCGAGCAAGCCCTTGTAATAGAGGTTTTGGCCGCCGGGTCCGGCAACGGCGACGAGGCCGAGCGGATTGAGCCAGACTTCGGACGCCGCGGCGGCAACCTGATAGCTGTCGTCGGTATAGCCCGTGGCATAGGCCAGAACAGGCTTTCCGGATGTTCGTACCGCGCGGATCGCATCGGAGAGGTCGGCCATTGCTGACTGCCCACCGCCGGCGAAGCCGTCGAGGTCGAGCGCAACGACCTTCACCCGGTCGTCGGTCCGCGCCTGGCGAAGCACGGCGATAAGGTCGCGCAGGCGATATTCGCGCGCTGCGCTTCCGCCCCCGACCACTTCAGAGATGTCCGATCGCGAAGGCTGTTCGACGACGGAGCCCTTGAGGTTTAGCGCGAGAACGCCCGAGCCAACCGGCGTGGGCTTGGCGGAGAGTCCCGCGTAAAGGACCGCGAAAAACATCAGCATGAAGATGAGGACGAGTGCGTCCTTGATGCCGACCAGAAGCTTCCAGATTGCCCGGGCGAAGCGCATCCGAATATTCTCCAACAGGTTCTCGTGGCTGAGCTAGCCGAGAACTTCCGTGATTGCGACTGTCTTGCGCTGCCGCCGTTCCTCTGTACCGCATGCTCCATGCTTCGGCGAATATTGCTGTTCATGGTCCTGCTGCTTGCTCCGGCATTCGTGCAGGCGCGCGGCATCGAGCCAGAACTGGTCGCGGAAGGCCCTGCTCCCCCGGGCGGCGAGGTCGAGCTGGCGATCCACATGCAAACCAATCCGGGCTGGCACGGATACTGGCTGAACCCTGGCGATGCGGGTCTCCCGATGAACGTGAAGTGGCAGCTTCCGCCGAGTTTTTCGGTCGGCCCGCTTCGCTATCCTGTGCCCGGCCGGCTGACCGTCGCCGGCATCATGAATTACGTTTTCAAGACGGATTATGCGGTCCTTGTGCGTCTGAAGGTCCCCGCGACCGCGACGGGCACCGTGCCGATCAGGGCCGAGGCGAACTGGCTCGCCTGCACCGACAAGATCTGCGTTCCGGAGCGCGGCGAGCTTGCGCTGGACCTGCCGGTAGGCACCGGGGCGCCGAAGCAAGCACAGTTCGACGAATGGCGGCGCGCTCTCCCGCGACCACTTGCGTCTCAAGCCAGCTTCGAGCTTTCCGGCGACCTTCTTCGCGTGGCGATCCCATTGCCCCGAAACGTCGATGTCGGGACGCCCTACGTCTTTCCGGCCGTGGACGGACCGGTCGACTATGCGGGCAAACAGCACTTTCGTCGTGTCGGCGACCTATTGATCGCCGAGCTTCCTCGCCGGTCCGGGGAACCGGGCGAATTTTCCGGCGTGCTGGCTTACGGCGAGGGTGACGGCCTCGAATTTCGCGCTGTGCCCGGCACGGTGCCGACCGGCGGGCGATCGGTAGGCGATACCGGGGCTAATGCCATTCTCTGGGCCGTGCTGGGTGCCATCGCGGGCGGCATCCTCCTGAATCTCATGCCCTGCGTCTTCCCGATCCTGGCGCTGAAGGCTCTGCACCTCGCAAGAGGTGGAAAGGAAGAAGGCGAGGCGCGACGCGATGCGATCGGCTATGCTGCGGGCGCGATTATCGGAACGGGTGCGCTTGGCGCGGCCCTTCTCGCGATCCGCGCGGGCGGCAGCGCTGCCGGATGGGCGTTCCAGCTGCAGGACCCGCGAACCGTTCTTGTCCTGCTTTTGCTCACCACCGGCATTACGCTGAACCTGCTGCGGGTCTTCGAGCTGCCTGCGATGGCCACCGAGTCATTGCCGAGCGACAGCTTCGGCACTGGAGCGCTTGCGGCCTTCGTTGCGACGCCCTGCGCCGGACCATTCCTCGGCGCGGCATTGGGAACGGCTCTGCTGCTGCCCCCCGCGGGCTCGATCGCGGTGTTCGCGGCCTTGGGATTCGGGCTGGCGCTTCCTTTTGTTGCAGTGGCCTTCATTCCAGCGTTGCGCGACAGGCTGCCGAAGCCCGGCCCGTGGATGCCGAAGCTGCAGCGCATTCTCGCAATCCCCATGGCACTGACGGCCGCAGGGTGCCTCTGGCTACTGTGGCGGATGGGGGGCGGCGTGCCGCTCCGGATCGGCATCGTCGCGACCTTGGCCCTCATCTGCATGCTGGCCGGCGCCGGCGTGATGCAGCGCAAGGGCAGGCAGACTGGCTATGCCGCGACGATGGTCGCGATTGGCGTCGCGGTGGTTGC
>JBKPKE010000180.1:0-5426 GCA_046730955.1 Pseudomonadota bacterium | reverse complement strand
GCGAATGATTGCTGAGCCCTGGACGTCCGTGTTGATGTAGCCCGTGTAGCGCCGCATCGTTGCGGCGGTGACATTGCCGTCGACGCCGGAGGCCGCCGACAGGATGACGTTCAGCACCTGGCTCTTCCCCGCGTAGTCCGAGCCATAGAGGTCGCCTGGCCCAACCTCCACGCGAACGACGCGCTGGGCAGGGATCCGTGCGAGAATGTCCTGAAGGTTCTCCGCCTTCGAACTGGGGCGCGCACCATTGAAGACCACGTTGCCCGCGGTTCCGGAGAAGCCGCGCACGTCGACTGCTCCGAGATCGTTCTGCGTCGCGCCGAGATCGAGCTGAAATCCCGGCACTCGGCGGGCGATGTCCAAGGCAGTTCGCGGCGCGAATTGCTGGAAGTAGGCGGCGTCGTAAGTGGTGATCCGCGACCCGTTTCCATCTTGCGTCGCCGCTGCAGTCGACTGGGGATCGTTCGGGCTTGGGGTTTGGGCGAGCGCTGCCTCCGGCGCGACAAGCGCCGTAATTGCAATCGTACCCAGCAAGAACGCTCGCGACATCCCAATCCCCCTGTTTTCGTTACGGGGGCGGCTACGGCTTGCTGCCGAATCCGACGATGGAGGTTCGATCAATCGACGAACGGTTCGACCAGAGCCGCCGGCGAGCGCATCGGTGGCTAGATTGATGAGGGACTGACGCACTGGCGGTACTCCGTGGCTCGAACCGGCCCACGGACTGGCGCTCCAATGTCAAAGGCGACGGCGAAGCGGCGTCAATTCTTCGTCAAAAGCGTCTTGGGGTCGCTGACCCAGGCTTGTCGGCTGAGCGGAGGCATACCGGCCTTCTTTCGCTCGGAGTTCACGGCCGCGCGGATCCGTTCGTCGGCAGCGATCAGCCTTGGATCACTGCTCACGGAGCTGAAATACGGCACGCGGATCAACGACATGGCCGGGATCGGCATGATCCCGATCGGATTGCTGCGGGATTGGGCATCAAGGATGCGGAGAACTTCACCGTTCCTTCCCATCAATCCCGCAATCATCGCTTCGTTCAGGCTCCGCTGCACTCCGCCAATGCCTGTGCGCGGCAATTTCGAGTTGGCGGTGGCGAAGGCCTTAACGACGCGTTCGGCTTCGGCCGCTCTTCCCACGTTGCGGAGAGCCAAAGCGGTGGCTGGAATCGCGACGCTTTCTCCATCGATCGTTCCCGACCGGATGAGCGGCTGAACCTCGTCATAGAGGCGAACGAGTTCATCGGAATGGCCGGACGCCACGAGTAGATCGGCCGACTTCCAGAGAGTGGAGCGATCCCAGAAATTGTGACCGAAGCGATCCGCCTCTCTGGCGAAGGCCGCCCAGTCGCCTCGCAGCAAGGCGGCCGTGATCGGCTCATGGGTCATGTATTGGGCGGCTCGCCTGTTCTCGCCGAGCGAGGCAAGGGCCGAGGCATAATTGAAGCGATTATTTCGCTCCTCCGGCGAGCCATCGAGCAAGGCCTTCGAATAGCGGAGGTTATCCGCCAATCGGTTCTCGTTGTTCGCGACCCCGCGCAGCAGAAGCAGCTTGGCCCGGTCATCGCCGCTGAGCTGGAGGAATCGCGCCGCAACCTGCCGAGCTTCCTGGTTGCGCCCGACATAAGCGAGCGCGCCCGCGAGATGCTCGTAATTGATGTACCAGAGGGGATCGATCTCGATCGCGCGTCTATATTCGACGATGCTCTCGTCGAAGCGATTGAGCTGGTTGAGGGACGTTGCGAGCCAGCGATGATATTCCGGGCGCTGCGGGCTTAGCTCGACCGCCTTCCGGTAATAAGGGGCGGATCTTTTGTCCTGCAGATAGATGAAACCCATGGCGGCATAGGCGTCGCCCAGGTTGGGATCGAGCTCGACCGACTTCTTCGCAAAGACCTGAGCCTCGGCGCGCGCCTGGTCGATCGGCAGACGGCCGTAGGAGGTCGGATGATCCGAGCGAAGCATCAGGACCTGCGCCAGCTCCGCATATGCCGGCGCATAGTTGGGATCCATGCGGATCGCCTCACGAAGCAGCCGGTCGGCTTCCTCCAGTGTAACTTCGCGCCGTTCACGGACCAATTGCCGGGCCGCCAGGTAGCGATCGTAAACCTCGGGGCTCGTCGCCTGGTTGACCGGCTTGCCGAAGGAGATCGCAAGACGAGAGGCCACGGTGGAAGCAATGTCGCCCTGAACCTTGAAGATATCGCCCAGCCGGCGCTCGTAACGTTCCGACCACAATTGCGCCCCGTCGGAGACGCGAGTCAGCGTGACGATGACAAGAACACGATCGCCGGCGCTGCGGACGCTCCCATCAAGCAGATGCGTGATGCCCAAGTCGCGCGCGGCTTCGAGCGCATTCGGTCGATTGGCGATTTCCTCCGCCGACACACGACCGAGAACTCGGATGTTTTTGTCGTGCGAGAGAAGGTTCAGGATCTCGTCGGAAACTCCGGCTGCGAAGTAACCCTGCGTCTTCTGCCCGCCATCCTCGAAAGGAAGGACCGCTACGCTCGGGTTGGCGCCGGCGACAGACGGTCTCAGAAACAAAGCGGCGGCGGCAAACAAAAGAACCAGAGCGGCTAATGCGGCGGGCACGATCCATCGTTTCCGACGGGACTCGTCGACTTGAGCTGGTTTCGCATCGGCCTTGGGAGGAGTCGCGCCTGGAGCAGGCGCGGCCGCAAGCAGTGCACGGGTGGCGGGGGAGGGCTCCAACCCCAGCTCGTCCCGCATCTTTTGCTCAAATCGCGAGATCCGCCGATGGGCCGCTGCTCGGTCGCCCAGCGCGAGATCGGCTCGTGCGCCAGTCTGCGCCACGCGTTCGTCCAGTGAATCCAAGCGCTGAAGCGAATCCGCTATGCGCCGCGCTGCAGTGGCATTCCGCTCGGCAAGAGACGCTTCCGCAAGCTCGGTTCCCCGCTGCACCACGAGCGACGTGATCCGGTTGCGCTCGTCGCGGAGCCATTCATCCAGCTCCGGCGTAATGTCGTCGAGATCCGCCAGAGGCGGCCACTGGACCTCATCCAGCGCATCCGCGAAAGCCGCGCCGTCCGATTTGTTTAGGGAGGATTCGATCGCGCCGACATCCGTCCAAAGCCGCTTGGGCCCGGCGGAGACGAACTCTCGAGTGACTGTAAGAAGTCCGGCCGAGGTGAGACTACGAAGCTCGTACAGCGACTGCCTCAGACTGGCCTTCGCTTGTTCTTCGCCGCGATCGCCCCATAGCAAATTCGTCAAATGTGACCGGGGCACGTTCCCCTTGCTCAATGCAATTACCGCCAGGAGTGCCCGTGTCTTGCGCGCCTTGGGGGTGAGATCCTCGCCGGTCCGCGCCGACAGCCGCACGGGTCCGAGCAGCGAAAGCGACGCTTCGCTGGCCCAGATGTCCTGTCGGCTTTTCCCCTCGTCAGCCATCAGCTGTGCTGCATAGCTAAAGCACTTCGGCTTGGCGAGAAACGTGAACTGGCGGATGGGGTGGGATTCGAACCCACGGTGGGCTTGCACCCACGGCGGTTTTCAAGACCGCTGCCTTAAACCACTCGGCCACCCATCCGTCGTTCAGCAAGCTCCGCTATCGCGTCTCAAGATGAGCCGTGCAAGTCGTGGGGTGAACCCGGATGGCCTTCATCAAGGTTTCGTCTGTAGCCTCGCGTACTGGAGGGAGTGAAGGTGTTACGATTCAGGGATGCGTTGAAGACTGCCATCGTGGCTGCGGTGTCGATCAGCCCGGCGTCGGCGCAAGTCGATCCCTTGGCGCCGCTCGTTCAGTCGGCGGCGCAATCCAGCTACGCGGCGCCCTCAGGGTTCGAAGGCTATAAGCTTTATCTGATGGGCCTGGCGCGGAGCCAGGGTGTCAGGGATTCGACGATCCGAGCCAACGTACCGGGTCTCGATCTCAATCGTCGCGTGATGGAGCTGGATCAATCGCAGCCTGCCGGCCCGCCGAACAGCAGCTATATTCCGCCGTTCACGCCATATGAGCGAAAGCATGTCACTTCCGACCTGATTCGTCGTGGGCAGGCGCGTTACAACGCCTCCTACTCGACGCTTTCGCGGATCCAGTCTCGTTATGGGGTCGATCCCGGCGTCTTGCTGGCCATTTATGGTCACGAAACGAGCTTCGGCGCAGTCACGGGCGGCTTCGACCTCCTCGAAGCCCTTGCGAGCCTTGCTTATGAAGGCCGGCGACGAGCGATGTTCGAGACGGAGTTTGTCGCGGCGCTGAGGCTCATCGACATGGGCGTTCCGCGGTGGCGCCTCAAAGGCAGCTACGCAGGAGCGACCGGCTACCCTCAATTCATGCCGTCGATTGTGCTTCGCCTTCGAGCGGACGGGGACGGGGACGGCTACGCTGACATTTGGGGAAGCGAGGCGGATGGACTGGCTTCCATTGCCAATTACCTGCGCAACGCCGGATGGAAGCCCGGTCTGCCCTGGGGTGTTGCGGCGCAAGTCCCTTCAACGCTCAATCGCGCGGCGATCCGGTCGACGCTTCGGGCGCCTCGGTGCGAAAGGGTCTATTCGCGCCACAGCCGCTGGCTGACCGTCGGCCAATGGCGATCGCTAGGTGTGGTGCCGTACGGCAGCAAGCTCTCGAATAATGATGTTGCGACCTTGATCGAGCCGGACGGGCCGAACGGCACGGGCTACCTCCTAACTAACAATTATCGGGCGATCCTCGACTACAATTGCTCGAATTTCTACGCTTTGTCGGTCGGTCTTCTCGCGAACGCCATCACCCGCCGCTAAACCTCAAAAGAGCCCTCGCGCGAGCCGAAGACGGGCGATAGACAGGTCGCTCAACCAGTCAGCCAGGACGAAAACCCGAGTCGATGAAGCGCGCCATCCTTTTTGCATCCGCCGCCGCCTTTTCCCTGACCAGCACTGCTCCGGCCAAGGCTCCGCCGTTCGAAACTCCGGCCAGGGTCGCCTATTTGGTCGATTTGTCCTCTGGTGCGGTTTTGCTCTCCAAGAACGCCGACGTCCGCATGCCTCCGGCATCGATGGCGAAGATGATGACGACCAACGTTGCCTTCGAGCTGGTCAAAAAGGGTGACCTGAAGCTCGACAAGAAGTGCACGGTGCGGCCGGAGACCTGGCAGAAATGGCACGGTCCGCAGGCCGGCTCGACGATGTTCCTCAGCCCGAACGAGCAGGTCACCGTTGATGAGTTGCTGAAGGGCATCATCACGCTTTCCGGCAATGACGCTTCGGTCGTATTGGCTGAATGCATTGCGGGAACCGAGGAGGCCTTCGCGAACGTCATGAACGACAATGCGAAGCGGCTTGGCCTAACCAACAGCCACTTCGGTAATTCCAACGGATGGCCAGACGAGGGCGTCACCTATGTATCGGCGCGCGATCTGGCGACGCTGGCTCGTGCCGAGATCGAGAATTATCCGGACCTCTACAAGAGATATTACAGCC
>JBKPKE010000179.1:0-17606 GCA_046730955.1 Pseudomonadota bacterium | reverse complement strand
CGAAGCTGGCGAACTCTTTCATTTCCGAGAGCAGCAACGCGCCGTTAGCCGGCTGGCTGGTCCGCGTAATCATCACCCCGACTCCTTAGTCCCACCGGCGGGATGATGCGGCCGCTCTAGTTGCGGATTGATTAACCACTTATCCCACCCCCGCTCAGATTGAATCAGAGGACGGGCTTCACAGCAATGCTAAATGCTCACGGCTCGTCGCATAGGCGGCCGCTGTAGATTTCATGCAACGCAAATGTGTGGATAAGTGCCGGTCTTGCCGGACTATTTATCCTGCGGGAACCCAGAAGACGGCACCGGCTCGTCGCTGCATCCCGGTTGAGCCGCGGACGGCGGGTCGGAAGCGTCCATCGATTCGTCGCTTCCAACGTCCAGTTTCGCGTCCTGGTTTTCAGGATCCTTCTGCAGCGTGCGCTCGAGTTCTTTCTCCGGCGGCGCCGAGATGACCGGCGGTGGCACCGAGCCTTTGTCCTTGATGACGGAGTTCACTTGACTTCCTTTTCCGGCGAATCGTTTCATGGCCTGAACGAAGGGCCGACGGCGACGTTCCTCCGCTCGGCCGTTTAGCTGAGGTTCAGTTTCGACCGAACGCACGTGCGGTTCTGCCAAAGGACGAAGGGCAATTGCTCCCGGGAGCGTGCCGAGCTTACAAGCATGACAATGAACGCACCTATGACCCGGACCGTGGACCGTACCGCGCCGGGGAGATTTTCCGATTGGCCGCTGGCACTCAAGTCGATTCTGGGCTTCTGGCTCTTCTACGGACTGACCGTAGCCATTCGCGCCCTCATGGGGGCGGATGCGCTGACCATGCTGATCAACAAACTTCTCGTGATCTTGATCGGCGTCGTCCTGACCTTCCTGGTCTACGCGGCGATCTCTGCCTTCGCGGCGGGCGCGAATATAAAAAAGAAAGCCGTGGTCGCAGCCCTCGCGTCTTTCGCAGCGTCATGCGCGATGGCCGGGGCATTCCTTTTCGTCGAGGACCTGATGCGTGAGCCGAAGGAGGTCTTCCGATATCAGTCGCGCGAAGGGTTCGTGATTGTTGAGAAGGGGCGGACGCTTACCGTCGAGCGTGGAGCGCAGGAGCCACTCGTGCTCACTTTCCCGCGCATGCACGATCTCACGACCAATCAGCGTGTCCGCTTCGCGGCCGACACCGCCGTCGTCTGGCTCTTCTTCTTCATTGCCTGGAGCGCCTTCTATCTCGCTACCATCGCCCAGGCCGAAGCTCTCAACGCCAAGCGCCGCGCCGTCGAAGCTGAAAGCGAGGCCCGTGCGGCACAAGTCCGCGCGTTGCGCTACCAGATCAACCCGCACTTCCTGTTCAACACGCTGAACTCGCTCTCGTCGCTGGTCATGTCCGGCCGCCCCGATGAGGCGGAGAGCATGATCCTGAAATTGTCGACTTTCTTTCGGACGGGGCTCTCTCTCGATCCGACGGCCGACGTGACTTTGTCCGAGGAAATCAGCCTTCAGCGGCTCTATCTCGACATCGAAAAAGTCCGTTTCCCGCGCAGGCTGAAGGTCGAGATCGACATTCCCGAGGAGCTTTCGCGAGCGTGCGTGCCGCCACTCATCCTGCAGCCGCTGGTCGAGAATGCGATCAAGTACGGCGTCTCCGGATCCCGCGAGACCGTAATACTGACCATCGTCGCGGCTGAAGCTGGGCCTGGGCGCTTCACGATCGAGATCGTCAACACAGCCGGGACTGCAGCCCCCAAGCGCAGGAACGCCAAGCCTGAGGGTACAGGGGTCGGAATTGGCAACGTCTGTCAGCGCCTCGAGGCACGCTTCGGAAGCGCTGCAAAATGTGAGTTTGGCCCAACGTCCGACGGCGGTTATCGTGTGGTGATGACATTGCCGTTGGACCGCCATGATGGATGACCGGCCGCTAAGGCTCCTCATCGCCGACGACGAGCCGCTTGCGGCAGAGCGGCTGCAGCTGCTGCTCGCGCAAGCGCCTCAAGTCGACCTCGTCGGTACCGCCAGCGATGGAGAGAGCGCTGTCCGAATGGCGGATGCGCTCGACCCCGACCTTCTCCTGCTGGACATTGAGATGCCGGGTCTGGACGGCATCGACGTCGCGCGGGCGCTTGCAGCCAAACAGCCCTCGGCAGCCGTTGTCTTCATTACTGCCTTCGACCAATTCGCCGTTGCGGCTTTCGAAGTCGAGGCGGTCGACTATCTGATGAAGCCCGTCACTCCGGAGCGGCTGCAGCGGGCGTTGAAGCGGGCTCGGGACTATCTTCACCGCCGTGAAAAAGCTCCCGCGCGCGAGCCTTCTTCCGCATCTCCTTACCTGGAGGAATTCTGGGCTTCAGATCTTTCCGGACTGGTACGGATTGCATCGCGCGACATAGACCGTGTCTCGGCGGAGCGGGATTACATGCGGCTGCACGTCGGCCGTCGCAGCTGGCTCATTCATCATTCCATGAATGCCCTCGAAGAGGGGCTGGACCCCGAGTTGTTCGTCCGACTTCATCGCTCGGCGATCGTCCGCAAAGACTTCATCGCCGGCTTCACGCGCAATCCATCCGGCCGGTGGATCGCCCGGCTGGCTGATGAGACCGAGCAGCCCGTAGGCCGACTTTACACGGACAAGGTGCGGACGATCGCGCGCCGTTAAGGCGAACGGCCCAGCGACCCGTGGGCCGCCGGGCGCTCATCGTTTTTTGGGATCAGGCGCGGAGGGGCAGCGCCTGAGTTGCGGCAAGCTGCGTCTTCGTGTCGGTCCTGCCCTGCCCCTGCGTCACCGTCGGCGTCACGAGTGTGGCCGAGGCGACGGAGGCTGCGATCACAATCACGAACTTCATCGTCTCGCTCCTCTTTTTGGCGCGACGCGGAGACGGGTCTGGGGATATCGAGGGGAATTCCGTGCACCCGCGTCGCAACGGCCCGGATACGGTCAGGCTTTCAACCTGTCGTTCGAACCTCGACCAGCGAGGCCAGAGGCTCGGCCATCGGACATTTTCGTCGACGAAGGCCGTTCGCCGAACGGCGATTCGACGAACGTCAGGCTTCGGCTTCCGCCGCCTCGCCTTCGACGCCGCGATCGACGACCGCTGTCACTGCGACGTCCAGCGTCACGTTGCCGAGCGTGCGGAAGATGTCCGGCACCATCTCGACGGCGACAAGCAAGGCGAGCGGTGCGATCGGAACTCCGAGGGCCATCGCGATCGGAGCAATGGAGCTGATGAAGCTCACTTCACCGGGAAGGCTCACAGCGCCATAGCTCATGACCGCCCCGACGGCTGTCGCGGCGATCATTTGCGTCACCGTCGGCTGGTAGCCGAGCCAATGCGCGACATAGAAAGCGACGGCAGTATTCATCGCTGGTCCTGTCGCGCGGAACAGTGCCACTGCAAGCGGCAGCGTGACGTCCGCGACCTGATCCCGGACTCCAAGCGTCCGCGCCGCGCCGAGCATCGCTGGAAGCGAGGCAAGCGACGAACGGGTCGAGATTGCGACGCTCTGCGGAGAGATCATTGCCTTGGTGAATTTCCCCAGCCCGATCCGTCCCCAGATGGCCACGATCGGGTAAGCCCAGAGCGTCACCAGGACCCCGATCGAGGAAATGACGAGAATATAGTGCCCCAGGCCGGCAAAAGCCGCGCCGCCCGCGCTTGCGCCCACGCTGAAGGCCAAAGCGAACACGCCGAGCGGCGCAATCCAGAGCACCCATCCGATGATGATGAGCAGTGCCTGCCCGACGGCCTCGAACAGGTCGACCAGCGACCGTCTGCGCTTCGCTTCGAGGCGCGACACCGCCAAAGCGAACAGCAGTGCGAAGACTACTAGCGGCAGCACATCGCCGTTGGCCGCGGCCGAGATCACATTGCCGGGCACCACTCCTTTGAAGAACTCAATCGCGCCCGGAATCGGACCCGAGGCGACGGATTGGTCGAGCCCGGCGAGGCCGGTCTGCATGGCCCGGGCCTCGGCTAGCGGCAGCGGGAATGCCTCGGTCATCAATCGAAGCATCACAGCCCCGAAGATCGCGGAGGCCGTGCACAGGATGACGAACCACAGAACGGAGCGCGCGGCGATCTTGCCCGCCCGCGCCGCCTCCGCTCCCGCGGCAATCCCCGTAACCAGCAGCGCGACGACCAAAGGAATGACCGTCATCTTCAGAGCGTTCAGCCACAGGCCCCCGATCAGGCCCGACGCCTGCAAGGCCGGCTCGCGAAGTCCGTCGCCCGCGGCTTGCGCGAATGTCCCCGCGATCAGGCCGGCGACAAGAGCGACGAGAACCAGGTAGGGCCGCGACCCGCGACTTTGCTCCGCGACCGCGGCTCCTCCCGTTTCGCTCATTTCGGCTTTACAAACTTGTAGACGAAGCGGTCCGTCTTGCCGCGGATCTGCGGATTGAAGACGAGTAAGCTGTGATCGTCAGCCGGGTTCCGCAGGATATCGCTTGTGCCTGCAAGCTTGAACCCCGCCTTCTCGAAGTCGGCTTTCACCGTAGCCGGGTCGATCCGGTGGAATTTCTCCACGTTCTCGCGAGTATCGCCCGGATTTGCCACATGGTCGATGACGCCCACGATGCCTCCTGGCTTCATCGACGCATAGACGGTCTTAAGGAAAGCGGCCGGATCCATCCGCGGAATGCCGTACTTCGCGCTTTCCCAATAAACGTCGTGGTAGTTCAGGTTGATCATCATGAAGTCGTAGGATTTCGCGGGAAGTGCGAGCCCTTCGAACGGTGTGACGATCATGTGCGTGTTCGGAGTCTTCGCCTGGAAGCCTGCGAACTTCGCCTGGGCATCTTTGTCGTAGAATTGCGCCGGCTCCCACACCGTCACATGACCCTTCGGCCCAACTGCGGGTGCCATGATCTCGGCCCAGTAGCGATTGCCGCCGAACATATCGATCGCCTGCATGCCCGATTGCAGGCCAAGGAAGGAAAGGACCTCGGCGGGCTTGCGGCCCTCGTCGAGCTTCACATTGTCTCCGCTTCGGTTCGTCGTTGCGGCGACGGCGGCTGCGACGTTCGCAGGCTTGGCGGCTGCTGCCGAGATTGCCGTTAGAGATGCGCCCGTCAGTGCAAGCGCCAAAGTGATCGTTTTCAGTGTCCGCATTGGAAACCCCCTTTCGATTGCCAGACGCGGCTGACGAGCCTCGCTTTCACCTGACAATAGCCGTTCGATCAACACCCACCTTGGCGCGACCGGGGGTTTCGCGCTAGGCTCGTTTTAGCACCCGCGTTTCCTTGGGGGAGGATTCCAGTGGCTACAATTGCTTCACCCGGTATCGACGCACTGGCGCGGGAGCGCCGCTTCTACTGCAGAATGGCGATCTTCCTGGTCGTCATCGTCCTGCTTGGCTTCGGCCCGAGCTTCTACCTGCGGGGAGTTGTCCCCGAATATCCGCGGCCGAACCCGACCCTGCCGCCGGCCGTCATGCTTCACGGTCTCGCTTTCACCTTGTGGATGGTGCTGTTCGTTGCGCAGACGCAGCTCGTGTCGGCAGGCCGCCGGGATCTGCACATGAAGCTCGGAGCGGCCACGGTCCTGCTGGCGGCCCTGCTCGTCCCGATCATGTATCTTACGGCCGTCTGGGGCGTGGCGCGGGAGTCGCACCCGCCATTCATCGATGGGCTGAACTGGACGGCCGTTCCGCTGGCGGTAATCCCGGCCTTTATCTTCCTGGTCTACGAGGCCTGGCGCCGACGCACGCAGGCGCAATGGCACAAGAGGCTCATGCTCGGGGCGACGATCCTGGTCGTTTTCGGCCCGGGCTTCTCGCGGATCCCGCTCGCGCCGCCGACCTTCTGGAGCTTCACCATCCAGCTCTTCGTTGGGCTGCTCCTGATGTACGCACCCGTATTCATCTGGGACCGCCGGACGATCGGCAAGGTTCATCCGGCGACCTGGACCGGCTTCATCGCCGGTGCGCTGGCGGCAGCAATACCTCTCGTGTTGATGGGCACAGGCAGCTGGGCATCGATCGCCCAACGGCTTCCGGGCGTTGGAAGCTAGGGGCTTTACCGAATCTCCCAGAGGATTTGTTGATTGTAGATGCTCTTCACGGGCATGCCATCCATGCTAACCGCCGGCCTGAATTTGGCGCGCTCCTGGATTACGTAGCAGCTCATCGTATCGAGAGTCGCATCACCGGCCGAAGTATCCACGCTGCAGTCTTGGACCTTACCCGTTTCGTCGACGAGAAGCGAAAATTCGACCTTTCCCTGACCGTACCTGGACAAAGCATCGCTCGGGTAATCCTCAGCCGAATAGAGTGAAGAAAGCGGCTCCACTGGCTGAGCGATCTCGCGAATCTTCAATCGATCGGCATTGTACAACTGAAGGAGGTCGGTTCGGCACCTCTCCAGCTCGTTTAGCAACGGAGCGATGGAATCCAGCGCGAACCTCTCATCAAGGCCTTTAGTGGTGATGCCGACGGCTTTGGCCGCATGCCGAACGCGGAATTTCTCCGTCGGCAAGTTGACCGAATAGACGGTGAGCTTCCTGTCCGGACTGCTGAACTTGAGTGCCTTAACCTTCATCGCGGGCTGATCGTCGAACCTGAGTGAGGCGTACTGTTCGCTCGCTGGCGACAAAAACTCGCCTTTGCGGGCGAATAAAAGACGCATGACACCGCCGAAGGGCGAAGGCTTCATGATGACATAAAGCGGCTCGCTCTCAGTGCCATAGTTGCGCGCCGCCGTGCACTGCGCGACGCCGTAATCGACGTTCCATTTCGAAGTAGGCTGGAGCGGTTCGGCCGAAGCAGCAATCGGAACGGCCGCAATCAAGCCCGCAATCAGGCGCGTGGACATACGCAACTCCCCCAATGACCCGAGCGAGGTTAGCCTAGCCTAAGCCGTCGCGGCCTTTCCAGCCTTCTCCGCCGCCATCGAGTTCAGCACCTTCAATGCCTCGTGAGCAGACAGCGCAGATCCCTCCTGCCAAAGCCCGACGTAGGAGAGATGCTCGCCAGCGAAGACGATCGGGCCTTCGGGCTTCAACAACTCCGCATATTGCTCGCCGCGAGGACCATCGTCCGCCGGCCCGTTGCCCCAAAGCGCGCCGACACCCTCCGAATAAGGAACCTGTCCCCAGTTCACGGCGACAGGGGCCTTCAGCAACTGCGACTTGCCGGGGTGAAGCGCTTCGATCGAATCCCGACTGATGCGGATCTGCTCTGCGATGGGCAATTTCGTGAAGGCTTCGGGCGTGTCCTGATGGGTCCAACCGGCGACATAGGCCCCGACGATTACGCCGCGCGGGGCATGGTGGTGGTCGCTTGGATAGATGACGTTCTCATTCAGCCGGTCGGTCCAGGCGAGGCCGCCGTAGATGCCGTCCGCTTCCCAAAACCGCGGCGCCTCGAATGCGACCTTTGCGCTCTTCAGATAATTGACGTTCTTTAGAGCGGCCTTCTTCGCTGGCGAGAAATCGTTCGGAATGCGCGAGAGCAGATGTGCCGGAAGGGTCACCACCGCATAGTCCGCTCTCGTCACGCCACTGCGGTGCTCGATCCGCACGCCGCCACCTTCCCGGCGAATGGCCGCCACCGGCTCGTTCAGCCGAACGCTCGGCTTCACCTGCTCGTAGATCCCGTGTGCTATGCGATCCATGCCGCCAACCGGCTGAAGCATGGTCGGCTGCATATCGATGATGTTCTCGAAGAATTGCGGGAATGCCGCGCCCTGATCCGGAAGGAGTTCCTTCAGCGTAAGCGGATCGAGAGCCTTGGGCACATGGTCGTATCCGCCCGGCCAGACTGCAAAGCCCGAGCTCTGGCTCCCGCGATACACGCCTTTGGCGTCTAGGGATGCGTAGAAGCCGAGGAACTGGCGAAACGCGTCCAGTTCGTTTTTCGGCATTGCGGCGTTCAGAGCATTCGTGTCGATCGCCTTCGCCAGCAGCTCGCCGATACGACCGTGCAGGTCGTTCACCATCTGCCGGCCGCGATGGACCTTGCCGCCAAATTCCCAGCCGGTCGCGTGATGACTGTTGATGAAGGTTTCCATCGGCACGTTGAACCGCCGCGCGTAGCCCAGGATTAGGTGGTGCCATGACGGAATGCGCGCAGGCCCGGCGTTGAAATAGAGGCCATCGGAGAAGCCCGCTTGCTGCAGAGGCCGATCGTTTTGAACGATCCGGTCGTTGCCGCGAACGGTCCACGCCCGACCCCCGACGCGATCGCGCGCTTCAAGTACGGTCACTTTGTAGCCAGCCTGCTGAAGCTCATAGGCAGCGACGAGGCCCGCAATGCCCGCCCCGAGCACGACGACGGAGCGGCCGCCGCCGGACGTTCGCGGCAAGGCGAAGTCAGCCGCAGACGCCGCGGTCGGCATGGAAAGGCCGAGCATTTGCATGGCTGCAAGCGCCGCCCCGGCACCTCCGACCTCACCGACACGCAACAGGACTTGACGCCGACTTACGGCCATGGATGCCCCCTTCTCGCAGATCAGGACGCCGCTGCAGGAACATCGACTCAGCCCCCTGCAGTCGAAACAGCGGCAGGATGACAGGCATTTGCGGTTTGTGCCCCAATTTTCGACGGGAAGGCGCATCGCCTCAAGGGTTCGCGCGTTCTTTCAGCAGTTTAACCCCTTACCGATGGAGGAACTCGCATGGAGAGCAAGGACCAGATCGCGACTCTGAACACGCTGATCGCCACGACGGTCGACAGCGTCAAAGGCTATGAGGATTCAGCGCAGAATATCGAGAACGAACGTTTCCGCGAGATCTTCCGGCAGAATGCGGACGAGCGTCAGCAGGTCGTCGGACAGCTGCGTGAAGAAGTGCGTCGCCTCGGCGGCGACCCCGAGGAATCGGGATCGTTCATGGGTGCTGCTCACCAACGTTTCGAAGACCTGAAGGCGGCGATCACCGGCCGCGACGAGAAGGCGATCATCAACGAGGTCGAGCGCGGCGAAGACTATATCAAGGGCAAGTTCGAAGCGGCCCTCGATAAGGGCGACCTGACCGGCGAATGTCGCTCGACCGTCGAGCAAGCCTACCAGAGCGTGCGCCGCGGTCATGACCAGATCAGCCAACTGAAGCACGGGATGGAAACCCACTAAGCCCAAGCGATCTTCCGGGCATGGAGGCGGCGGCGCGCAAGCGTCGCCGCCTTTTGCTTATCCGCCGAACAGCAGCTTCACGTGGTTCCGAAACAATCGTGTCTGCTTGCCCATCAGCCCCGGATCCGCGAGCGCCTTCGACAGGATGATCGCGCCTTCGACGATCGTCGTCAGAGTGTCCGCCAGCGCCGCAAGGTCGACGTCATTCTTCGGTGGGTGAAGAGCGGCGATCTCATTCAGCCAGTCGGTGAATCTCTTCCGCATGCGGAGAAGGTAGGACGTGTTCATTTCGATGATCTCGGCGTCGAACAGCCGCTCCTGATACGTTACGCTTGCGACCATGCATCCGGGGTGGAGCGTTTCCATGTCATCCATCATCTGCGCGTAGAGATTGAGGAAGATGAGGAAGGTCTGCAGCGGGTCGTCCGAGAGCTCACGCGCGCGGGTCTCGAGCGTCTCGATGATCCTTTCGTCCTCCGACAGGAACCGATCGAAGAGCTGTCGCGCCATGTCGTTCTTGTCGCGAAAGTGATAGAAAAAGCCGCTCTTGGTGATGCCGGCGGCTTCGACCAGCTCCTCGATCGAGGTTGCGGCAAAACCCTTCTGGACAATTGAATCATATGCAAAGTCGAGGATCCGCTCCCGCGTCTTCTCGCCCTTCGTCTGGGCGCCCGACTCCAACTGTACCGCAGGTCCAGTTTTCTCGATCAGCCTGTCGACCATCTACGCTTCGCCCCTGACGTGATGCCGCTCAAATACCTGAACAAACTCGCCTTACGCAGCAAATGCACGGAACCGACCGCGCGCTTGCTAGAGGTGATATAGACCAATCGGCTATTTGCGTCCCCAGACGGAAACACGGGGAACATGATGATCGGTCTCTATCATTACATTGCGCTCGGCCTATTCAGCGGCTTCGCGCTTCTGGAGCTGGTCCTCCACGGGCGGAAGTTCCCGCCTGTGACTCACTGGCGCCTGCAGGGAACGGCCTTCACGTTGCTCTATTTTGCGCTGGCGACCTACGCGCCTCTGTTCTGGGACGGATGGCTCGGCGAGCACCGGCTGTTCGCGGCGGACACGTTGCCGCTGTGGGCGCAGATCCTCGGCGGGTTCCTCCTTCTCGAGCTCGGCATCTACGCCTGGCACCGGACGATGCACAACGTAACCTTCCTGTGGCGCTGGTTCCACCAGATGCATCACAGCGCGGAGCGCGTGGACATCTGGGGGGCGCTCTACTTCCACCCGTTCGATTCCATCGGCTGGGCGTTCCTTGGAAGCCTGATGCTGGTGCTCGGCTTCGGAGTGAGCGCGGAAGCGGCGATCGTCATCAACGTGATCGCGACCTTTTACGGCATGTTCCAGCATTTGAACGTCCGCACCCCGCACTGGCTCGGCTACATCATCCAGCGTCCGGAAAGCCATTCGGGCCACCACGAGCGCGGCATCCACGCACGCAATTATTCCGACCTGCCGCTGTGGGACATGATCTTCGGCACGTTCCATAACCCGAAGGAATTCACCGGCGAGTGCGGCTTCTACGACGGCGGGTCCAAGCGGGTCGGCGACCTGCTCCGCGGGCGGCTGATCGCCTGACCGCCTTTTTGGGCGCACGCCATAACCCTGACCTGAGGACACTGAGCCAAGTGCAAATCGGCCCGGACGAGACGAACTCATCCGGGCCGTTTTGAGTAAACCGAGGGTTGGGACCCGCGCCTTTGGAGGTGTCGCGTTCCACGGGTCCGCGAGTCCCGAAATGAAACTAGCTCCCGCACGCCTCAGCAACAGCTTATCTTTGGTTAGGGGTCGCCCGTGCGGTCTTCAAAAATAGAAGGCGGCCCGGCGTTTGGAGGGAGCCGGACCGCCTTCTGGCGTCGGACCCGCCGCCTCGAACCAAGCGGAGCGAGGGGTTGGTGGCGAGTCCTTGACCCATCCCTTTTCACGCTAAGCATCTGATAACAATTTAACTTTCGTTAGGTCAGCGGCTGCAGGACGGATTACTGGCACGATTCATCGCCGATGAATAAGGCGCTCGATCGACTGCTGATGAGCAAGCTCGTCTCCTGCCAATTCCTCCAGCTTGTTCTTGAGCAGGATCAGCTGCGTTTCGGTCAGATGCTCGATCCCGATGAACTCGTTGCGGGCGCGGCCGCCAGCGCGGATCAGCTCATCCAACTTGGCCTGGATCGCGGAGCCGTCGCGGTTCTGGGCATTCTGGATGAGGAAGACCATCAAGAAGGTCACGATGGTCGTCCCGGTGTTGATCACGAGCTGCCAGGTGTCCGACCAACCAAAGAGCGGGCCGGTAGCTGCCCAGGCTACGATGATCAGGCATGCGAGACTGAAGGCGTTCGGCTGGCCGGCAAGGAATGCCGTGCGGGCCGAAAAGCGCTCGAAGATCCGGTTCATGTGCTGCCCTCCTCGAAGATGAGGAGGATGATGCGGCGCTCAGAAGGACACCGCAACAGCCGGCGCAAATGTCCACAATGGGTTGAGGCCGACGTTAGGAAAGTCTTCTTGGAGCCGATGCTAGGCCGACGTCATGTCTATCGAGGGGCAGAAGTTTCCATATCCGGGTGCGGTAGCCTCGCTCGAGCAAATGTTGACCTTGGCGGAAGAGTATCGGCGAGCTGCCCACGCCCTGCTTCCTACAGGTCGCCGCAAGCGGCCGCTTTCGCGTGCGCCATATCGTCTCGTGGCGATCCACGCGCTTGAGCTTTACCTCAATGCTTTATTGCTCGCGACTGGCCATCCTATGGCCAGAATAAGAGGTCTTCAGCACGATTTTGCTACCCGCGCGGAACTCGCACTGGCCGCAGGGCTCGGCCTTAGGAAACGCACAATTCTGCATCTAAGGGGGCTATCCGAAACGCGAGAGTACATAATCACCCGTTACGATCCGGGCTTGTCTGCCGCCTCTCAGCTTAACCGGCTCGCAGCGACCCTCGAAGAAGTCGCCGAGAAGGTGACGACTATCGTCAAGCGACCCGACCTAAGCAGCTAATGTCCGCAATGGGTGGAAAGCAGCCATTACAGGCTCCGCTGAATCTACCCTACGATCATGGCGACCACGAGAAGACCCGCATTGGGGGCCCGAAGCTTGAAGTGAGGCGTTGACGCCTCATGGCGCCTCATCCGAAGAATCCTGACGAAGGCGCTCCAGAGGACAACGAGCACGGCGCTGATCTAGCCAGAACCTTCAAGGAGCTTGAGAGCGAACCCGAGAAGGTGGATCCCCGTTCAACGGACAGCTCCAGCGCGGCCGCCCTCGGCTAGCTTGTCGTATAGCAGATTTGACGAACTGGGCCGCGCGGGTGATCGGTGTCGCGGCGACGCCCGAAACTTTAGCCCGCCTCTAGGTCGCTGCCGTTGAGTTTGGCGACAAGCCTATCGTTTCTCCAGATTTCGCATTGGATGGCGCCATTCTTCATCTGCCGGGCTTGTGCGACGGCATCACGGTCGTCGACGGCATCTATCCAGTCAGCGAGGCTTATGCGCCCGTCGCCGTCTAAGCAGTACAATCGATACGCAACCATGGGTCTCCCCCGAGACAATGCCATACTCAACCGCAAAAAATCCAGCGTATCACGTGCCTTAGCGGGCGACCATATTCGAGCGTGTGTATCGCAAATCGCTAATCTGTTTTCGGTCCAGCTCCCCGATCCCACCAACTGTCTTACCCGGTCGGTATCGACGTCCATATCTCGAATGAGAGTCTTCAACACTGAGGCTATCGCGATGTTGACTGCCTCAGCGTCCTGGAGATCGCGCAAACTGAAATTGGAACTGGCCGCCACTCGTTAATGTCTGCTTTGGGTCGAAAGCAGACAGAGCGCTATGGCGCGCGCCCAAGCATCAGACGCTGGCTCCGGCTCAGCCTGTCACGGCACCAAAGTGGTGAAGACGAACACGCCGAAGATGACGAGATGGACCATCCCCTGGAGAACGGTCGTTCTTGCAGTCGACAACGATGTGCCGGCGACCAAGAGAGTGAGGGACAGCAAGACGATGCTGCGCGGCTCGAGACCCAGTGCGAGCGGAAGGCCCTTGGACACGGATAATGCAGCAACGGCCGGAATCGTAAGGCCGATGGTCGCCAGCGCCGATCCAAGAGCCAGGTTGAGGCTCGTCTGAAGCCGGTTCGCCAGCGCCGCGCGGAGCGCAGCGATGCTCTCGGGCAAGAGCACCAATGCGGCAATGATCACGCCCACAATCGAATAGGGTGCGCGGGCCGCTGCCACGCCGCGCTCGATCGCCGGCGCGAGCGCTTTCGCAAGCAGCACGACTTCCACCAGGCAGATCAGCAGAAGGATCGCGGATTGAAGCGTCTGACGGTTCGTCGGTGGCGACGCATGGACGTCGAGGTCGGCAGCTTCGGGCTCCGGCGGAAGGAAATAGTCGCGATGCCGCACCGTCTGGGCAAGGACGAAGGTGAGGTAGAGCAAGAGCGAGACCGCGCCCACGAAGATGAGCTGCGGCGACGAGTAATAGGGCCCCTGCGCCGCGACCGCGAAATTGGGCAGGACGAGCGTCAGGACGGTCAGGGTAGAGAGCGTCGCGAGCGAGGCGCTGACGCCCATTTGCTGGAATCCCTGCTCTCGATAGCGAAGCGCGCCGATCAGGATGCATATCCCCATCAGGCCGTTGAGGATGAGCATGGCCGCTGAGAAGACCGTATCGCGGGCCAGCGTCTCGGATCCCTGCTTTCCAGCAAGCATGAGCGTCGCGATCAGCCCCACCTCGATCACCGTCACCGCCAGCGCCAGCAGGAACGTGCCGAACGGCTCGCCCACCTTGTGAGCGACCAGTTCCGCGTGGTGAACGGCGGCGAGGACGGTGACGATCAGGACGATGCCGAGCAGCAACGGCGAAATGCTGACGGTTTCCCCGAGAGCAAGGCTCGCCGCGCCCGCAAAAGGCGGGATCCAGATCCACGTCTTGCGCCAGCGATGCATACCGAGCGCGGGTCTAGACCAGTCGGTCGATCCGCCCAAGCGCCTGGGCGACGATTGGTCAAAATGGCTGGGAAGCGGACATTTTCGCGGTGAGGCGCCCACCTGGCTTCGGACGGCGCCCAATAGAAATGGGGGCCGGCATCGCTGCCAGCCCCCACTGCGCCGAGCGAAGGATCTGCCGGTCTAAAGGACACATTCCGAAGAACACGTCTTAAAGCCCTGGCTCACCAGCTCAGGCGTCGCTTTCCATCGTACCGCTCTCTCGTGAGAGAAGCCTCGACAATCTACTCGACTGCGCTGCTCGAAAGCTCGCTTGTCTTTCGACATCGCGCCTGACCCGAAGGTCAAAGCCGTCCGATGTTCCGCGGCCCTTCTTGGGTCGACCACTCTTGCGTCCCGCTTTGCTCTTCCGTCCGAAGACTTCCGAACCGCGTCGCGCAGAGGAAGATCAACTCTTCCGGCGCCTCTTCCCGACTGGCCCCGAGAAATCCCGAGGGAGTTCCTCACTGCCTGTCGGCGGAGATCGGTCCTTCCGTCACCCTCCGCTTTCCTTCTTGCCGTTGCCGGCCTTCCGGTGGAGGCGGGGACTTCCGTCCCGATCACCCTTGAACAATGCACGTCGCCTCCGAGTCGGGGAAGCGAAAAATGCGTTCACAAGCCTGTGGATAACGGGGATATCGGTAACAACCATTGGAACCTTTCGGGAACCCCGCGAATCGGCCGAAAAAGTTGCCGTTCCGTTCCCCGTTCCCTACCTCCGAACGGTGCCCGAAGCCCCGCCGAACCTCCCCGACTCGACTCGTGATCCTGCGTACCTCGCCGGCCTGAACCCGCCGCAGCGTGAGGCCGTGCTTACGACCGAAGGCCCGGTGCTGGTCCTCGCCGGTGCGGGCACAGGCAAGACCGCAGCGCTGACCGCCCGTCTCGCGCACTTGATCGCCAGACGCCTCGCATGGCCGAGCCAGATTCTCGCCGTCACCTTCACTAACAAGGCCGCGCGCGAGATGAAGGAGCGCGTGTCGCAGATCAGCGGCGGAGCGATCGAGGGCATGCCCTGGCTCGGCACCTTCCACTCGGTCGCGGCGCGAATGCTCCGCAGCCATGCCGAGCTCGTCGGCCTGCAGTCCAATTTCACCATTCTCGACACCGACGACCAGCTGCGTGTCCTCAAGCAGCTCATCAGCGCCGCCAATCTCGACGAGAAACGCTGGCCCGCGCGCCAGCTCGCCGGCCTCATAGACCGCTGGAAGAACCGCGGCTGGACTCCGAAAGACGTCGATCTCGGTGAAGCAGAGGCGTTCGGCCCCGGCCGCGGCCGCGAGCTTTACGCCGCTTACCAGGACCGCCTGCGCACATTGAACGCCTGCGACTTCGGCGACCTCCTGCTCCACATGCTCACCATATTCCGCACGCAGCCCGACGTGCTGGAGAGCTACCGCGAGCGTTTCCGCTACATCCTGGTTGACGAATATCAGGACACCAACCAGTCGCAGTACGCCTGGCTAAGACTCCTCGCCGAGCCGCGCCGCAATCTCTGTTGCGTCGGCGACGACGACCAGTCGATCTATTCCTGGCGCGGCGCCGAGGTTGCCAACATCCTTCGCTTCGAAAAGGACTTCCCCGGCGCGAAGGTCATAAGGCTCGAGCAGAACTACCGCTCGACGTCGCACATTCTCGCCGCCGCCGACGGCCTCATCGCCAACAATGCCGGCCGCCTTGGCAAGACGCTGTGGACGGACAAGGGCGACGGCGAGAAGGTCAAGGTCATCGGCATTTGGGACGGCCCCGAGGAGGCCCGCCGCATCGGCGAGGACGTCGAAGGGATGCAGCGCCGCGGCCTCAGTTTGGACGACGTCGCAATCCTGGTCCGCGCCCAGTTCCAGACACGCGAGTTCGAAGAGCGCTTCATCGGGATCGGCCTGCCCTATCAGATCGTCGGCGGCTTCCGCTTCTACGAGCGCGCCGAGATCCGCGACGCCCTCGCCTACCTTCGCCTCATTCACCAGCCCGCCGACGACCTCGCCTTCGAACGCATCGTCAACACGCCCAAGCGCGGCCTCGGCGACAAGGCGATCGCGACCATTCACGCGCACGCGCGCGCGGCTCAGGAGCCCTTGCTCATCTCGGCGGCCCGCCTGCTCGACACCGACGAGCTTCAGTCCCGCGCCCGCTCCAGCCTCGGCCGCTTCGTCGCCGACATCCACCGCTGGAAGCAGATGTCGAACGAGCTTCCCCATGCCGAGCTCGCCCGCATCATGCTCGACGAAAGCGGCTACACCGCCATGCTCCAGGCCGACCGCAGCGCGGAAAGCGCCGGTCGCCTCGAAAACCTCGCCGAGCTCGCCCGCGCGATGGAGGAATATGAAAGCCTCCCGGCCTTCCTCGAACACGTCTCCCTGGTCATGGACAATGACGAGAACCGGCAGGGCGAGAAGGTCACCATCATGACCATCCACGCCGCCAAGGGGCTGGAGTTCGACGTGGTCTATCTGCCCGGCTGGGAGGAAGGCATCTTCCCGTCGCAGCGCGCGCTCGATGAAGGCGGCCTCGCCAGCCTCGAGGAGGAGCGCCGCCTCGCCTACGTCGCCATCACCCGCGCCCGGCGGAAGGCGACCGTCATGCACGCCGCCAACCGCCGCATCTACGGCCAGTGGACGAGCTCGCTCCCCAGCCGCTTCGTCGGCGAGCTGCCCGACGCGCACATCGAGCAGGAAACGACCATGTCCGGCGGCGAGAGCCTGTGGCGAGCGCAATGGAGCGAGCGCGCCGACCCCTTCGCTCACCTCGGGCCCGCCCAGTCGATGCGAGCCAGCACCCGCGGCCCCGGCTTCCAGAGAGGATTATCCTCCCCGAACCGGGGAGGGGGACCGTCCGAAGGACGGTGGAGGGGCAGCGGAGCCGCGCACGACCCCTACGCCCGCCCGCCGCTGGAGGCGAAGGCGTCCGCGGTGTCCCTAGGCAACCAGGGCCGCACCGACCTCGAGCTGGGCCAGCGCGTGTTCCACGGCAAGTTCGGCTACGGCAAGATCGTCGCGCAGGAAGGCAACAAGCTCGAGATCGACTTCGAGCATGCGGGGTTGAAGAAGGTTTTGGATAGCTTTGTCTCGGCGGGGTGAGTGTCCAGCCATTCGAACATTGCGGACATTCCGCCCGACTGCCACGGCGCGCGGATGAGCGAAGGTCCGTTCCTGTTATTGCTTGGGATCATCCTTTCGGAAAGCGTGGTCTGGGGGTCTGGCCACTGCCCATATGCCGACCAAATATCTCTACGCGACCGAGTAAAACACCCCGGGATGGTATTGGGTCACAGGCGCAATGAACTCCCTCATGGCGGTTCTTTGTTGCTGGGGAGCTTGGGCAAAATGGTAATGTCCCCTTTCCACCCAAGGCGGACGTCTGCATACGACTTATTGCGAACGCGGAGCCTATCCTGGCGTAAAGTTTTTGAGCGTCCACTGTCTGGGATCATCAACGATTTCCCCAGCGCGACCTTTGCAGACGACCTCAAACATATCGAAGAAAACCCCACGGCTGGCGGCCCTCTGGGTTGCACCGAAACCGGGATAGGTTGTCACCCTGTCTCTTATACACATCTCCGAGCCCACGAG
>JBKPKE010000178.1:0-7117 GCA_046730955.1 Pseudomonadota bacterium | reverse complement strand
TGACCGCGGGCTGGCGGGCGCGTTTCTCGCATTGTCTCTTGTTCGACCCGACCAATCCCTTGTCGGCTCGCTACAATCCCTTGCTTGAGGTCCGGCGGGGCGCCGACGAGGTGCGCGACGTCCAGAACATCGCCGACATGTCAAATGGATCGAAAGCGTCTTCGAGCGCGGCAGCCTTGCCGACCGCTCGAGCTGGACCGCCATGCTTTCGGTCTGGATGAAGCCGCCGGCCTCTGCCGATGCGCTGCGCAAGAACCCGCTCGGCCTTTACGTCGACGCGATCGACTGGGCGAGAGAGGTCGAGCCCCAGGAGGGCGGCGGGTCGACAGTCCCGGGCGGCTCGCCGCCCGAGCCGCGCCCCGCCGCCCAATATTCCATTGCAACCCGGTTCCGGAGAAACGGCCAATGACCCGATGTTTCATGCTTGCGGCGATCACCATTGCCCTTTGCACCGCCGCAGCGTCGGCGGCGCCCAGCAGGGTGCAGGGGGGGCCGAGGCCTGTCGCCAAGGTCCACGCCGAACGGGAGCCGGGCGCCGACCGCGCCACTGCAGTGCAGGTTCATGCCTGGCGCGAGGGCGCGGTCTACCGCCTGGTCGCGGCTCCCGAAATGGTCAGCGACATCGCGCTTCAGCCGGGCGAGACTTTGATCTCGGTCGCGGCGGGCGACACGGCGCGCTGGGTCATCGGTGACACCGCCAGCGGCTCGGGTGCCGCAAGACGCAGCCATGTGCTGGTGAAGCCCTCGGCCGTGGGGCTCAGGACCAATGTCGTGATCGCCACCGACCGGCGGGTCTATCTGCTCCTTCTCGAAAGCCGGCGGTCCGCGGCAATGGCGGCGATCGCCTGGACCTACCCTGACGACGAGCTGCTCGCCCTGCGGCGCGCTCGCGAGGCTGCCGAAGCGGCTCGGCCGGTTGCCGGCGACATCCTCGTCGAGCGGCTGAACTTCAACTACCGGATCGAGGGCGACCGGCCGGCCTGGCGGCCGCTTCGGGCCTTCGATGACGGGACGCAGCTCTTCATCGAGTTCCCGGCCTCGCTTGCAAGCGGCGAAGCGCCGCCCCTGTTCGTGACGGGGCCGGAAGGCCGCGCGGAGCTCATCAACTATCGCCTCCGCGGCCGGTACTATGTCGTCGACCGGCTGTTCGCCGCTGCCGAGCTGCGGCTTGGCGGCAAGCGCCAGCAGGTGGTCCGGATCGTCCGTTCGGGAAGGCGCGGCTGATGGGCGCCAATGTCGAGGCGGCCACCGCGCCGCCGGCCAAGCAGGATCCCGAGGCGCTGGTGCTTCGCGGCAGGCCCCGGCCGGTCATCCGCTTCCGCAAGAGCGTGATTGTCGGCGGCGCCGGCCTGCTCGCGGCAAGCGTGGCCGGCCTTGCCTGGGTGGCGCTCGATCCGCCGGCGTTCCGCTCCGCCGTCGCCCGCGAGGAGCTGCGGGCTGCGTCCACTGCTCCTGCCGACGCGCTTCCCGGCGCTCCAAGGGATTATGCGGACGTGCCGAAGCTCGGCCCTCCGCTCCCCGGCGATCTGGGGCGCCCGATCCTCGAGCGCCAGCGCCAGCTTGCCGGCGAGGGCGCTGGCGACCTGATCGACGCGGCCGATCCTGAAGCCCGGCGCGTTGCCGCCGAGCGGCAGCGGCTGCAGGCCGAGGAGGCGGCGGCGCGCGCTTCGGCCGTGCTGGTCCAGCGACCTTCCGCGCCGGCCGAGGCTCTGGTGACGCCGGCCACCTCCGCCGGTGCGCCGGTGCAAGCGGGTGAAGCCTCCATCGATCGCGGCCCACCGCCCGATGCGGGCTTGAGGCTTGCTGCTGGGAGCATCATTCCCGCAAGCCTCATCACCGGCCTGAACTCCGATCATCCGGGCATGGTGATTGCCCAGGTGACAGAGAATGTCCGGGACAGCGCGACCGGGACCCGGATCCTCATCCCGCAGGGAGCACGGCTGATCGGAACCTATGATGCGGCCTCGGGCTACGGCCAAAGCCGGGTCCTCCTCGTCTGGACCAGGCTCCTCTTTCCCGACGGCTCGTCGCTTGGCCTGGCCAAGGTGCCGGCGGCGGACGTGTCCGGATATGCTGGCCTTGAGGACCAAGTCGACGGGCACGGCTGGCAGGTCCTGAAAGGCGTCGTCCTTTCCAGCCTGCTCGGCGTTGGAAGCGAGCTCGGGATCGGCGGGGGCCACGGGATCGTCGGCGCGGTTCGCGAAGCGCTGCAGCAGAACGGCGGTCGGGCAGGGGAGCAGGTCGTCGCCCGCGGCCTCGACGTGAAGCCAACGCTGACGGTCCGGCCCGGCTGGCCGGTCCGCGTTCTCGTCCGCGAGGATCTCGACCTCAAGCCATGGAGCCCGCAATGACCGGGCTGCGACTCGGCCGCCTGCCGGAGAGGGCTCCGGTCAAGCTGGTCCTGCTCCTCCCGCCCGACCTCAACCAGGACCTTGCCGACTATGCCGAGGCTTATGCCAAGGCCTATGGCGTCGCCGAGCCGGTCAGCGAGCTCGTTCCGGCAATCCTGCGGTCGTTCCTGCAGAGCGATCGGGAGTTCGCCCGGTTGCGCAAGCCGAGGGGCGGTTCATGAAGGCGTCGCTCGGCGATGAGCGGATGATCACCGTGGCTGAGTTCGCGCAGCTTGCGGGCCTTTCCCGGCGTCAGATCGACCGCCTTCGCCGGCGGCGCTCCCCGGGCTTCCCGCGTGAGCATGAACTGGGGAGTGGCGGGAGCAGCAAGTACCGCCGCTGCCCGAGATTCCGGCTTGCCGACGTCAGGCGTTGGCTTGACTCGAGGGCGCTGTGGTGAGGGTCGCGCCTCAAGCACAGCATCGAAAGGCGGTGCGACCTTGCGCGGCGTGCCCGCACGCGCTTCACGATTTCTCAAACCTCATCGCACGGACCTCCTGTGGCTCACCCCATCGTCCGAGGATGCGCCGAATGCCTTCACCGTTCGTGAGAATTGCTGATCCCGTCGGTGACGATGATTATGCCCGAATGATTGCGACGTCGCATTCAGGCGGCGCGCTGCGCGGCCCGGCGCCGGAGTGGAATAACCTTGTCGCCGAACAGGCGCGGGACTTCCTGAGCCTCGATCGGGCGCTCGAGCCAGAAACCCTGTCCGGCCGTGCAGCCGAGGTCCGTAACGAGCTTCAGGAGGTCTGCGCTCTCGACATGCTCGGCGACCGTCGAGACGCCGAGGATTTCGCACAATCCCACCACGGCGCGCAGCAGCTTCTTCCCATCCGCGCTGTGCTGAGCGGCCGTGACAAGACCTCCGTCGAGCTTGATCTGGTCGAACTTCAGAGCACGCAGATACCCGATCGAGGCATAGCCTGCGCCGAAGTCGTCGAGGACGATCGTCGTTCCTGCCCGCTTGAGCTCGGCAAGGTTGGAGCGGGCCCGTTCATGATCGGCCAGAAGCGCGGTTTCCGTGACCTCGACCTGGAGGCGGGCCGGATCGAGCCAGGCGCGTTTCAGCGCGCCGAGCACGGCCTTCGCGCAGCCTGGGGAACAGAGCTGGACGGCGCTGAGGTTGAACGACAGCCGGACATCGCTCGGCCAAGTATGCGCGGCTTCGAATGCCAGCGCCATTAGTCGCGAGTTGATGTCGTCGATGGCGTTGAGTTGCTCGGCGATCGGCACGAACTCCGCCGGGGAGATCCCACCCAGTTCCGGATCCTGCCAGCGCGCGAGTGCTTCGTTGGCAATGATCTTGCCGCTCTTCAGATCGAAGATCGGCTGGAAGACCACTCTCAGCCGGTCGACCATTCCTGGCAGCTGGAGCGCGCGCTCGATCTCGGCGCGGCGCCGCCGCGGCGCTTCCATCCGAAGCTCGAAGACGGCCGCCCCGCCGCCTGGATTGTCCTTCGCCTCGTAAAGCGCGAGGTCGGCATCGGCCAACAGTCGCGAGGGCGTGGGCTCCTCGACCCGGCACGACAGGCCCACGCCGCAGGAGGCGGTAACCGTGAACTCGCGGCCCTGGATGACAGCGGGACCGTTCACTTCCTGCACAATCTGATCGCCGCGGAGTTTTGCATCCCTGGGCTTGAATACGTCTCGAAGGAGCACACCAAACTCGTCGCCCCCAAGTCGTGCAACCAGGCCGCTGGCGCCGACCGCGTAGACGAGGCGCCTCGCAACCTCGTTAAGGAGTTCGTCGCCAACGGCATGCCCGAAGGTGTCGTTGACCGCCTTGAAGCGGTCGAGGTCGAGGATTGCCAGCGCGAAGCTGCTTTTCGGCCCCGCCATGGCCGCGTCGAGCGCGGCTACGAACGCCCGGCGGTTGGGCAGGCCGGTGAGGAAGTCGGTGGTCGCTGCAAGCAGCGCCTCCTGGCGCGCATGCTCGACCTGCTCCTGCTCGCGGGCGATCGTCGAGCGGGAGTGCACGATCATCGCGAAGTGCCGGCTGTGGGCGCCGAGAAGCCGCATGGTCAGGATCGCAGCAACGACCAGCCCGAACGCGGCGCCGGCAAAGCGCCCGTCGTGCGACAGCAGCGCGGTGATCGAGATCGGACCGATGACCAGGATCAGCGGGATCCACCCGGCCATCGGCAGGGCCGTGAGCCCGTAGGAGACTCCAATGGCGGTGAGCCCGCCGAAGAGCATGACCGCCATGTGTGCCGCATCGTCACCGGTCCGTAGAAGATAGAGGCAGCGCGTGCAGACGATGAGGCAGACCACGGCCGCGAACCAAATCGTCTGCCGCAGTCTCTTGACCATGAGTGCGTGGCTTGGCGCCTTGGTTCGAGTGCTTCCGTACCAGTGCCACATCCGAAGGAGGCCGCAGAGCGCGATGAATGTCGGCACATTGAGCCCTGGAACGAGGGTCCCTGTGGCGGCGATCTCCATCGCGGACAAATTGACTACCGCCAGCAGGTAGACGATCGGCGTCTGTCTCCGAAGCGACCAATAATGTTCTTCGACGAGCGCCCGGCCAGTCCTCGTCGCAAGGTCCGGTTCGAACTGTCTGCGGATGAAGCGCATGGGCTGTCACTCGTCGGCCGGCGGATTGACGCAACAGTGACGGGCCGTCGCCACTAAGGGAAGCGCTAACGGTAAGCGACCAACGAATTGTGAAGAGTTGATCCGCTTTGGGTGCTTTTGCTGCCGGCGATTCAGCCGCGGGGGTGTGGCAAGCGGAGGGCGTTGGGCGCTCGGATCTTGTCGACGGCGAAAGTTTCGTCGATGGTTATAGTCTGGAAAAATGCCGGTCGCCGAAGCGGCGATTCTTGTGACGATTTTTCTTGACTTGGCGGTCCGCCGGAATAGGGTCCCGAAATCCGCAGATTTCTGCGGATTTCGGTTGGAAGGGTCGGTCGCCGGGGGCTTTTGGTACCGGCATTCGCAGGTTCGAATCCTGCCGCCCCAGCCAATCCAGTCAGGCAGCCGCCCGTTGTTCCGCCAGCCACTCTTCGATCTCGCTGCTTCCGCCGATGCGAGAGCCGTCGACGAAGAGCTGCGGCGTAGTGGCAACCTCATGCTCGGCCTTGAAGGCTTCGACCTTTTCGCGGGACGACAAGACGCGATCCTCGAAGTCGATTCCCTCCGCCTCAAGCATCTCCTTGGCTCGAACGCCGAACGGGCAGACATGGTCGGGCAGCACCATGCGATATAGGACGATCTTGGTCATTGTCTCTCCTCGTTCGACGCGAAGTTTTCATTCTCTCCGACCTCTTCTTCGCCGAGCTGGCCATCGCCATAGCAAGGCTGATCGGACTGGCCGCCTTTGAAATCCCGGCATCGGCTTCCTTCCCGCGGTGCGGGTTTGGGTATGCCCCGCCGCCCGACTCCCCCGTCTGGGCCTCATTCACCGGCCGGGTTGCGGCCTCCTTTTCTTCTGACATTTCAATCTCCTTTGCGCATTCAACTCGGGTCGGAGCAGGCGCGTTCCAGCACCGGTCTTGTGGATGCGACCGGCTGCGGTGCATGGAGGCCGCATGGCTGGGCCGCTCAAGGGCATCAGGATCGTGGAGATGGGCGGCATCGGGCCGGCGCCTTTCGCTGCGATGATGCTTGCCGATCATGGTGCCGAGGTCATCCGGGTAGAGCGAGCGGGGATGATCGGTTTCGACAAGGACCCGCTTCGCCGGTCGCGCCGCAGCATCGCACTCGACCTGAAGCAGGATGAAGCGCGTGAGGTGGTGCGCAAGCTCGCGGCGCGAGCCGATGGCATCATCGAGGGATATCGGCCGGGGGTGATGGAACGGCTCGGACTGGGTCCTGAAGAATTGCTCAGCGACAATTCGAGGCTCGTCTACGGTCGCATCACCGGGTGGGGACAGGAAGGGCCGTTAAGCTCGACCGCCGGTCACGACATAAATTACATCGCGATCACGGGCCTTTTGCATGGCATCGGGCCCAAGGAGCGCCCCGTGGTGCCGGGCAATTACCTCGGCGATTATGCGGGGGGCGGGATGATGCTCGCCTTCGGCATGACGGCCGCTCTGCTGGCCGTGCAGCGAGGGGAGAAGGGCCAGATCGTCGATGCCGCGATGAGCGATGGCGCGGCGCTTATCGGCGCACTGACCTACGGATTGAGGGCCGCCGGTCTGTGGAAGGACGAGCGTGAGGCCAACCTTCTGGACGGGGGGTCCGAGACCTACGGCATCTATCGCTGCTCGGATGGCAAGTTCCTCGCCATCGGAGCGGTTGAGCGCCAGTTTCAGGAAGCCTTGTTCAAGGGCCTCGCGCTGAGACCGGGCTCGGGTCGCGAAGACATTGCCGCCGTGATCAAGAGCCGGACGAGGGACGACTGGGCCGCGCACTTCGCAGGCTCGGATGCTTGCGTGGCTCCGGTGCTGGACCTCGAGGAAGCGCCGGTTCATCCTCACAACATTGCCCGGCGTACCTTCCTGGACCTCGATGGCGTGTTTCAACCCGCACCCGCGCCGCGCTACTCGGATTCTAATCTGGATCGGCCCGATGCACCTCGCGAGGAAGGCGAGGATGGCGATTTGATCCTGGCCGACCTTGGCTATTCGCAGGCCGAGATCGATGCACTCCGGTCGAGCGGGGCGATGCTTTGAACCCACTGTACGAAAACATGCAGGTCAGCGTCTTCGAACGCATGAGCCTCGCGGCGGCCAAGCACGGCGCCGTAAACCTTGGCCAGGGATTTCCTGATTTCGGCTGGC
>JBKPKE010000177.1:0-5188 GCA_046730955.1 Pseudomonadota bacterium | reverse complement strand
CCTTAGCCCAGGACGGGCACGTGTCGAGAGCCTAGCCGTCGCGGCGGCCAAGGCTATGGTCGGCTGTATGGATGTCGACCTGCTCATCGTCGGAGGCGGGATCAACGGCGCCGGCATCGCGCGAGATGCCGCGGGCCGCGGACTATCCGTATTGCTGATCGAAAAGGACGACCTCGCGAGTCACACGTCCTCCGCAAGCAGCAAGCTCATTCATGGCGGGCTTCGCTATCTTGAGCAGCTCGATTTCAAGCTCGTCCGGGAATCCTTGGCGGAGCGTGAACTGCTTCTTCGCGCGGCGCCGCATATCGTCGAGCCGCTGGAGTTCGTGATGCCAATCGGGCCGGACTCCAGGCCGGCCTGGATGCTCCGTGCGGGCCTGTTCCTTTACGATTGTCTCGGACGCCGAGAATTGCTGCCGGCCAGCCGATCCATTCGCCTCGATAGCGAACTCCTTGACGCTTGGCTCAAGCCATTTTCCCGAAAGGCCTTCAGCTACTGGGACTGTCGCGTCCAGGATAGCCGATTGGTCGTGCTGAACGCCATCGATGCCGCCGAACGTGGAGCGACGATCCTGACCCGATGCGAGCTTGTCGAAGCACGTCGCGAGAGCGAATTCTGGACCGCGCGGACATCTAGCCTCGAGGGAGAGCGGATTGTCCGGGCGCGGGCGATCGTGAACGCAAGCGGTCCGTGGGCGGGGCAAATATTCAGCAGATTTGCTGGTGTCAGCCGCGATCAGCAGGTCAGGCTGGTCAAAGGCAGTCATATCGTCTTGCCGTGGGTTTACCCCGGAGAGCGCGCCTTCCTGCTCCAGAACCCCGACGGGCGGGTAGTCTTCGCTATTCCATTCGAAGCGCAGTTCACTCTCATCGGTACGACTGAAGTGGCCTGCTACCAACCGGCGGATCCGGCGGAAATCAGTGACGAGGAGATCGGCTATTTGCTCGAAACGGTCGGCCGATACTTCACTCGACTAGTCACACGTGACGATATCGTCTGGAGCTACTCAGGAGTTCGGGCCCTCGTTGAGGATGGCTCTTCGAATTCGTCGCAAGTGACACGCGATTACGTTCTCGAGCTCAATGACGATGGCGCGCCTCTGCTCAGCGTCTTCGGGGGAAAGCTGACGACCTATCGGAATTTGGCCCAGCAAGCGGTGGACCGCCTGGCGCCGGCGTTTCCTCAGCTGGGAAGCGCCTGGACGAAAGACCCCCAGCTGCCCGGAGGCGATATCGCCGATCTCGACGTTGAACGGTACACGGGCGATCTAAGCGGACGATATGCGGGCCTACCCACAGCGCTGATCGCCCGCCTTGTACGAACCTACGGAACTCGAACGGAGCAGCTGCTGGGAAGCGCTGGCGAGATGAACGGGCTCGGCGCGCATTTCGGAGCGGATCTTTATGCGCGCGAAGTCGATTACTTGCAGTCCAAGGAATGGGCTCGCACAGCGGAGGACATTCTGTTCCGGCGCACGAAGCTTGGATTGCAGTTCGGCACTGATGAGGTCGGCCGGCTCAGCGCTTATCTGGACGGCACAAGAAGCTAATCCAGCTGGAGGCCGTGCTGGTCGCCGAGGGCCTTAAGCCACTTCATCACGACCTCGACCTCTTCCTGATGAACTTCGTTCAAGCCCTCGACCTCGCGCTCTCGGTCCGCATTGCTGAATTCGCGGCCGGCTTCCTTGCTGTGCAACCGGAAGGTCGGTCCGTCGACGATCGCCTGAATTGCATCCGGGTCGCTTCGCAGGCCGAAAAACTCGGACAGGCTCAGAAGGGTTGATGCCGGATCATCATACAGCTGATCCGCCGTGATCTGTCGTACTCTGTCGGGGCCGAGGTCGACGAAGATACGGTCGAAGAGCCAGCGGCGCATCAGCCAAGCAAGGCCCGCGATCTGCAGGTCGGTGTGCTGCAGGGTCTCGTTTGGATCGAAGCCGAACTCGAGTGGAATCGCTTGGCGGCAGTTCGCGAACACCTGACGCCCCCAGCTGCGTCCCCGGATGCCGCGTTTCGCAACTGCCAGAAGGAAAGTGCGAAGATTGGAATGAAGCAAGGCCGCGCGTGATCGTGGCCGCAACCGCATGATGTGAGGAGCCAGCGGCGCTACCATGCATGGAGTCTTCACAACCATGCTTTTGGAACCTGCGAAGGATCGCGCAAGCAGCGACAGAATGACGTCGAGCCGCTCCAGCTCCGATTCTTCGTTTCCGCGCGAAAAACGGAAGTAGAGGTTTAGAAGGATCGCCGGTTCCTTCAGTGCTTCCGAAGAGCCGGTGGTCGCCAGCGCTTTCGCGAGCAGGGTCGAGCCGCAAAAAGCGGTGTGAAAGATCCAGTGCAGAGGCACGCAATCACGGGATTGGGCCGCGCGCCGCACCGCTTCGAATGGGAGTGTGGCTCGCTCGAGACCGTTAAGCGCGTCGCCGTTCAGGAAGGGATGTTGGTCCCGAACTTCTTGGGGAACGCGAACAAAGACGAGTGAGTCGCCTGCCGGACTGAACATGTGAGGAAGCCACTCGGCATCGGCGACGATCGTCGAAATTTTCGAGGCGCCCGCGCCTCATGGCTGACTGAGGCCGCCAACGTTCATTGGAACAGCGACCAGTCACGTCGCCGCGCAATCCGTTCAGAACAGGCGAAAGCAACTCTCGCAAGCACGCGTTTCCCCTGTAGCCCTCGTTCGATTGGCGACTGTGTGGAGGCGGGCCGAGAGGCGCCATCGAGGGTCGACCGAGAGTAATCGGACGTCGACGGTTCGACGAACCGACGAACGACATCGCGTTGATTCGAAGCGACATTTAAGCGTCGCTAAATCGAGTTTGCTAATAGTCCCTGAGGGACGGGACCAGCTGTGCCAAGGGCGTCGGATCTACGTGAAAGAGGCCGCGACGGGGCCGATCGAAATCGATGATCAGGTAAATGATGAGGCAGATCAGAGCCAGCACCGCATAAGCCGGCAGCCGATCGGGTTGTCCCGATGCGCCTGACATGTAAGAAAGGATCGCTGCAGATCCGATCGCAACCGCAAGGAGCATCATGATCACCGGCTCCGGAACGCGTCGCACCCGGGCCTGCTCTCGCTCCCGAGCGACCGCGTTGAGCTGGAGGAGATCGCGCGTGAGCGAGGAATATTGCGAGCCGCGGATCTGCGGATCGATCTGGTCATAGCTCGCCCGGTCGATCGCAATTGCCCACAAGAGTCCATGCAAGGCTCGCGACTGCTCCACCGCTTTCTGTTCGCCTTGCGGATTGTTGCCCACCATGAGGTATTGAATGCGCTGCAGGGTATAAGCGCGGAGCAAGCGCAGGGCCTGCGCCCGGCGCGGTTGACCGACGAATTCCAGGTCGGATCGAACCGATTGGATCGCAACGGCTTCGTCTACGATCAGCGACTTCCGCATCTCGTAACGGGTAACCGAGAGATTGAACGTGAACGCAAGCAGGAGGCCCATCAGCGCCAAAGTCGCTGCCGTCAGGGTCGTGTGGATTCCGTGCGCGTTGAGCCAGGTCTGCTCGCCGTACTTCCTGCCGATCCGGATGCCAATTTCCACCGTCAACACCATGGCGATGAGGAGGATGATTACCAGGAGACTGCTCGGAATATCGTAGAGCATCCAGCCCTCCCTGCTCCCGCGCGTAAGCGGACGAAGCGTTCAAGCATTCCTTTGTGTCGTACCGATGACAGTCGGTCTAGCCGCGGCTCTCCAGGGCAGCCGCAGCTTCGTCGACTAGCTCGCGGATGATGTCGGCGACGGGCTCCTCGCGGGTGACCATGCCGACCGACTGGCCGGCCATGACGGAACCAGATTCGACGTCGCCGTCGATCACCGCGCGGCGGAGAGCTCCAGCCCAATAATGCTCGATCTGCAACTGGGCTTCGGCCATCTCGATCGAGCCTTCGTCGAGCTTTTGCGCGACCTCCCGCTGCTTGGCAGCGAAATTCTCCATTTCCCGGTTCTTGAGCGCTCGGACGGGGATGACCGGAAGACGCGGGTCGATCTGAACCGACGGGATGGCGTCGCGAGCCGAGGCGCGGATGAAGGCCTTCTTGAAGTTCGGATGCGCAATGCACTCGTGCGCGCAGACGAAGCGCGTCCCGAGCTGCACTCCAACCGCGCCCATTTCGAGATAGGCCGCGATCGCTTCGCCGCGACCAATTCCCCCCGCGACGAAGACCGGAATGTCTTTTGAAACGACCGGCAGGATTTCCTGCGCCAGAACCGAGGTCGACACCGGTCCAATGTGGCCGCCTGCTTCCATGCCCTCGATGACGAGCGCGTCGGCGCCGGAGCGCATCAGCTTTTTGGCGAGCGCGAGCGCGGGCGCGAAGCAAACGAGCTTCGCCCCGCTCGCCTTGATCCGCTCGATCGCACCGCCGGGGGGTAGCCCGCCGGCGAGTACGACATGGCCGACGGCATGCTTGGCGCAAGTATCGATCAGCTCGGAGAGCTGCGGATGCATGGTGATGAGATTGACGCCGAAGGGTTGACTGGTGCGCTTTTTCGTCTCGGCGATCTCGTTGTCCAGCAGTTCCGGGCTCATCGCGCCACAGGCGATGACGCCGAAGCCCCCAGCGTCGGAAATGGCGGCGACGAGATGGCGTTCGGAGATCCAGCTCATCGCGCCGCCCATGATCGCGACGTCGCAGCCGAGGAATTCGGTGCCGCGGTGCATCAGCTCCTTGAGCCGCGCCTGGCCGGGGCTGGCGTGAACCGCGCGAGGCTCGGCGATCAGGCCCTCGCCGCTCATGCCGCCTGCTCCGCGTCGAGGCCGAAGGCGGTGTGGAGCACGCGCACCGCGAGTTCGAGCTCGGACTCGGCAATCAGGGCGCTGACCTTTATCTCGCTCGACGAGACGGCCAGGAGGTTGATCCTTCGCTCGGCCAGCACCTCGAACATTTTCGCGGCGAGCTGCGGATTGGAACGGATACCGACGCCGACGATGCTGACCTTGGCGACAGAATCGTCGTGGATCAGTCCTCCGTAACCGATGTCCGCCTTGAGCTGTTCGATCACCGCCATGGCCTGGGCGAGGCTGGCGCGCGGCACGGTGAAGGTGAGGTCGGAGGCACCCGTGTTCGGGGTCGCGGCATGGACGATCATGTCCACTTGGAGCCCGGCCTCGGCGAGCGGCGCGATGACGTGGGCGACCGTGCCGGGCTTGTCCGGAACTCCGGTTAAGGTGATCCG
>JBKPKE010000176.1:0-17626 GCA_046730955.1 Pseudomonadota bacterium | reverse complement strand
GCAGATTTCCGCCGTTGGGCATGAAAACCCACGAAATGGCATGAAAATCCATTGAGTCCCCAAACCGGTTGAGTTACCAACATCGGGTAGTGCGGGGCTGACCCCAATTGCCGAGTTTTGGGCGCGGAAGGCGCGGCGATGCCGTGCGACCGTGAACGGGGAAGCTTTGCGCTGCGAACGGGGAATTGGACGTGGCGCTAGAGCATCTGTTTCAAGGCAGTGCGCTGAACGCGGTGGACGCGAAGGGTCGCGTTTCCGTGCCGTCCTTCCTGCGTTCGGTGATTGAGCGCCGCGGCGATTCCCGCACGATCGTCCTCGCCAAGCACGAAGCCTTTCCCTGTCTCAGCGCTTATGACCCCGCATATGCTGCGCTGAAGCATGCGAAGCTCGAGCGCCTGCTCGAGAAGGAAGAGACCAATCCCGACGCGCAGCTGGAGTATCAGCAGCGCAACCTCATGGCATTCGCGGCGACGGAGGAGGTTCCCTACGACCCTTCCGGCCGCATCGTTCTTCCTCCGATGATGCGTCGCAAGGGCGAAATCCAGGAGTTTGCACTCTTCCTGGGCGCCGGCGAGACATTCCAGGTCTGGAACCCGAAGCTTTTCCTCAAGGACCCGCGCGTCCCCGAGGACATGAAGGACATCGCTCGCTTTCGGCTCGACGAGAAGGGGCTGAAGGCGTGACCGGTCGCAGCGCACCAAGCGCGCCGCACGTGCCGGTGCTTCTCGAAGAGGTTGTGACCGCCATGGCCGTCCACGAGGGCGAGACCGCGGTCGATGGAACGTTTGGGGCAGGCGGCTACACGGCCGCGCTGCTTCGGGTGGGGGCGGGACGAGTGATCGGTTTTGATCGCGACCCCGATGCGATTGAAGCTGCAAGATCGCTCGTCCCAGACCCACGGCTAATGCTGGTCGAGGAACGGTTCAGCCAAATGGACCGTGTGCTCGTCGAGCGCGGCATCGGCTTAGTCGATGCCATCACGCTCGATATCGGTGTCTCCTCGATGCAACTGGACAGAGCGGACCGCGGTTTTTCCTTCTCGGCCGACGGTCCGCTCGACATGCGCATGGAGAAAGCGGGGCCAACCGCCGCCGACTTTCTTAATGAAGCCGACGAGGCGGACATCGTCCGCGTCCTTCGCGACTACGGCGAAGAGCCGCGCGCTCGGGCCATCGCTCGAGCAATCGTTGCCAACCGCCCGATCGAGCGCACCGGCGAGCTGGCCGCGATCGTTCGCCGTGCCGTGGGCTATCGCATGGGCCAGAAGAGCGACCCTGCAACCCGTACATTCCAGGCCATCCGGATTCACCTGAACGCCGAACTCGACGAGCTGGAGGGTGGGCTGGCGGCCGCCGAGCGATCCCTGAAGCCCGGCGGCCGCCTCGCGGTGGTCACCTTTCACAGCCTCGAGGACCGCATTGTGAAGCGGTTCTTCCGTGAACGCAGCGGCGCGACGCCAGCGGGGTCGCGTCACCGCCCTGTCATCGTCCAAGGCCCCGCACCAACGTTCGAGAAAGTCGCCAAGCCGGTCAGCCCGTCGGAAGCGGAAATCGAGCGCAACCCGCGCTCGCGCTCCGCCCGCCTTCGCAGCGCCGTCCGCACGGCCGCTCCGGCCTGGCAACTCTCGGGGCAAAAGTCCGCAGGAGATAAGAAATGAGCGCCCGCAGCTTCCGCTCGGTGTTCATGGTCGCGAGCTGCGCCGGTGCGGCGCTAGGCTGCTATCTGGTCTCGCTTAACGTGGCCTCCGAGCGAGCCTCGCTCGAAGATGTCGAGAACCGCATCGTGCTGTCGCAGCGCGACATCCGCCTCCTGCAGACGGAAATCGGCACGCGCGGACGGCTCGCCCAATTGGAGCGCTGGAACGTCAAGGTGCTGGCCCTGTCGGCGCCTTCGGCCGACCAGTTCCTTGAAGGCGGATTCCAGCTCGCGCGGCTCGCACGGCCGCAGCAGAAGATTAACGTTGAAGCACCGGTGGTGCTCGCCTCGGCGCCCGCGCCGCAGCCCACCTCCCCGTCGCTCGTGGAGGGCGAGCCGACGGCGGAGGGCGGCGCGGGCGCCACCTCGACCGCAGCCCAGCTGATGCATCAGGCCAGCCTGAAGCTTCCTGAACGGGAAACCGTCGCAACCGAGCCGGCACCTGCGCCGCGCAAGCTGGCCGACCCGGTGAAGAATACGGAAAATAAGCCGAAAGCGGTCAAGGCGGCGGAGTTGAAGCCGGCCCCGGTGAAAGCGCAAAAGCCTGCCGAGACGAAGCCTGCCGTGGCCGCGAAGAAAGCTGGGGATAAGAAGGTCGAGGCGTCCGCGAAGCCGGTGACAAAGCCTGTGCGCTTGGCCAGGGTCGATCCGCTGGCCCCGCTTCCAGCAATGGCTAACTCGAAGAAAACGACCAAGGAATCAGCTTCCGCGCGATGAACGCACCGACGCCCGCTCTCGTCGCACCCCGGCCCGAGCGGCTCCGCCTTGTCGGTCAGCGCCGCCAGGTCCTTACCATGATGCACCAGCGGCTGATGTTCGGCATGCTGGTCTACGGCGGCGTCATCGCGCTGATCGTCCTCAGAATCCTCTACCTCGCCGCGTTCGGCGATCATGCCGGGGCGAAGCGGGGGCTCACGAGCCTGGTTCCGGAACGTGGGGACATCGTTGATCGCGACGGGGTTCCGCTTGCGCGCACGATCGACGCATGGACCATCGGCCTTCACCCGAAGAAGGTCATCGGCGACAAGCTGACCCTCGCGCGCAAGCTTGCGCAACTCATGCCCGAGCATGACGAAGCGGCCTATTTTGCGATGCTCCGGTCGGACAAGACCTTCTATTATTTGCGCCGCCGCGCAGCTCCTGGCCTGGTCGAAGCCGTCAACGCCATCGGCGAGCCAGGCCTCGCGCTGGAGCGTGAGCCGGACCGCCTCTACCCGCAGACCAGCCTTGCCGCGCACGTCATCGGCTACACGACGATCGACGGTCACGGCGTTGCCGGAGCGGAGCGCGCATTCGACAACGAACTTTCGGAGGCCGCGACACGCGGCCAGCCGCTGCAGCTCTCCATCGACGCCAGGGTTCAGCAGGCGCTCGAGCATGAGCTCATCTTCGCCATGACGAAGTTCTCGGCCATCGGCGGCGCGGGTGTCGTCATGAACATCCACACCGGCGAAGTGCTGGCGATGACCTCTCTGCCGCAGCTCAATCCTAACGCCGCAGGCAATGGCTCTCCGGAGGCACGGTTCAACCGGGCGACGCTCGGCGTTTACGAGCTGGGGTCGACCTTCAAGCCGTTCACCGTGGCGATGGCGATGGACTCCGGCATCATCAAAAGCTTCGGCCAGATGTATTCCTGCCCGCACGAGCTTCACGTCTACGGGCATACGATCCACGACACGCATCCGTACGGCCGCATGTGCTCTGTCGCCGAGATCATGAAGGAAAGCTCGAACATCGGCACTGCTCAGATCGCGGACCAACTAGGCGCCACGCGGCAGAAAGCGTTCCTGCAGAAAATGGGCTTCCTCAATCGCGTCTCGATCGAGCTGAAGGAGCGCGGCCGGACGCTCACCCCCGGCGCGAACTGGGGCCCGCTGGAGGTGATGACGGTGGGCTTCGGGCACGGCATCGCGGTCACCCCGCTCCACCTCGCAACCGGCTACGCAACCCTTTTCAACGGCGGCGTCTATCGTCCGGCCACCCTATTGAAGGTCGACCGCGCCCATGCCGCGGGCAAGGGCACTCGCGTGTTCAGCGAGCAGACGAGCTATAAGATGCGTGCTCTGTTGCGGCTTGTGGTCACCCAAGGCACCGGCAAGATGGCCGACGCACCGGGCTATCGCGTGGGCGGAAAGACCGGCACTGCCGAGAAGCTCGTCAACGGACGATACACCTCGGCTGCCGTGGTCACGAGCTTCGCGGGTGTGTTCCCGATGGACGAGCCGCGCTATGTGATGGTCATGATGCTCGACGATCCGAAGGCGACGAAGGAAACCTACGGGTTCCACACGGCCGCCTGGAACATCGGCCCTGCGTTCGGGACGACGGTCAGCCGCATCGCGCCGATGCTCGGCGTGAGGCCCGACAAGAACCGTGAGCCGGACATGTCGACTGTGCTTCCATTCGTCCACGAAGAAGCGAGGCACTAGATCCGGTGAATCTGCGGGACTTGGCGGGCGTCGACAGCGATTCAGAAGTGACCGGTTTTGCCATCGACCATCGCAAGGTGGTGCGGGGCAGCATATTCGGCGCCTTCAGGGGCGCGGTATTCGACGGAGAGGATTTCATCGATCAAGCAGTCGAGCGCGGAGCCGTCGCTGTGGTCGCGCGCCCGGAAGCGGCGGCCTCGACGGTGCCGTTGTTGTCGGATGCCGAGCCTCGCCGCCTGTTCGCTCGGCTCGCGTCGACGTTTTTTGGACCTTACCCGGATACTGTCGTCGCGGTGACCGGGACCAATGGAAAGACCTCCACTGTCGAGATGACGCGCCAGCTCTGGCGCATGGCCGGGCACCGATCGGCATCGATCGGGACGCTGGGAGTCACAACCTCGGACGACCAGGTGAAAACCGGGCTGACAACGCCCGACATCGTCACCTTCCTCAACAACATGGCCGGCCTTAAGCGCATGGGGATCAGCCATGTCGCTTACGAAGCCTCGTCGCATGGGCTCGATCAGCACCGTGCCGAAGGCGTGCCGTTGAAAGCTGCGGCTTTCACCAACTTCAGCCGCGATCACCTCGACTATCATCCGTCGATGGACGCTTATTTCGAAGCGAAAATGCGGCTCTTCGACGAGCTTTTGCCGGCGGATGGAACGGCCGTCATCTGGACCGACGATCCGAAGTCGGCCGAAGTTATCGAGCGCGTTCGCCGCCGAGATATCGCGCTGACCACCTTCGGCCGTGCGGGTGAGACGATCCAACTGCTGGAGCAAACCCCGACGGCACTTGGCCAAAAGCTCGTCATTCGCTTCGGCGATGGAACCTATAACCTCGCTTTGCCCCTGATCGGCGCCTACCAGGCGGCCAACGTTCTGGTCGCGGCGGGCCTTGGCATGGCGACGGGCAGCAGTTTCGAAAGCGTCTTTTCAGCGATGCAGCGCCTCGCGCCGGTTCGTGGACGATTGGAACGCGCCGTGATCAGCCGCGCTGGGACCCCCGTCTATGTGGATTACGCGCATACGCCCGACGCGCTGGAGGCCGCGATTGCCGCACTCCGACCGCACGTCAGCAATCGCCTGATCACCGTGTTCGGTGCGGGTGGCGACCGCGACAAAGGCAAGAGGCCGGAAATGGGACTGGTCGCAGCGAAGCTCAGCGACGTGGTGATCGTCACCGACGACAATCCGCGGGGTGAGGACGCTGCGAAGATCCGCGCCGACGTGCTTGCGGGAGCTCCGGGAGCGGTGGAAATCGGTGGTCGGCGTGAAGCGATTGCGGAAGCGATCCGGATGGCAGGCGAGGGAGACATCATCCTCGTCGCGGGCAAGGGTCATGAGACAGGGCAGATCGTTGGCGCCGGTCCCAACGAGCGCATCCTGCCGTTCGACGATGCTCTGGTTGCGCGGGAGTGCGCAGCTTGACGGAGCACTCAAACAGGGACTCGCGCGGCGCGACCGTGCTTTGGACCTCGGCCGAGATCGAAGCTGCGACTGGCGGGGGCGCAAGCCACCCGTTCGAAGTATCGGGGGTCACCTTCGACAGCCGTGAAGTGCAGCCGGGCGACCTGTTCATCGCCATGCCCGGCACTGTCCACGACGGTCACAAGTTCGTTGCAGGGGCCTTTGCAGCGGGCGCGGCTGGAGCGATCGTGTCGCAGCCGGTCGACGGACCCCATGTGCTTGTCGAGGACAGCGCTGCAGCCCTGGAGGCCCTTGGCCGCGCATCGCGCGAACGATCGCAAGCGACCATCGTCGGAGTCACCGGGTCGGTCGGCAAGACGAGCACGAAGGAAGCGCTGTACGCCGCGCTCGACCGCATCAGCGGCAGCAAGGCGCACCGCTCGGTCAAGAGCTACAACAATCATACTGGCGTCCCGCTAAGCCTCGCCCGGATGCCGCGTGAAGCCGAATATGCGGTCCTCGAAATGGGCATGAACAACACAGGCGAGATCGCGGCGCTGACCCGGCAGGTCCGGCCGCATCTTGCCCTCATTACGGCAATTGCTCCGGCGCACATCGAGAATCTTGGTTCCGAAGAGGCGATTGCAGACGCCAAGGCCGAAGTCTTCGAAGGGCTGGAGCTTGGCGGCACCGCGATCATCCCGAACGACAGCCCACATCGCGACCGGCTGGTGAGGGCGGCGCGTCGCCATGCCGGACACATCATCACCTTCGGTCACGGCGACGCCGACGTGCATGCGGTGCATGCAGTGCGCTCGTCGGAGGGCGGTAGCCTCATCTCGGCAGCACTGCTCGAACGCCAGCTGACCTTCACCATCTCGCAGCGCGGCGAGCATTGGGTCTCCAATGCGCTCGCGGTACTGGCGGCGGTCGAGGCGCTCGGCCTGGACGTGGCGATCGCGGGCCTCGCGCTTGCCGACATGGGCGGGCTAAAGGGGCGCGGCGAGCGGCATCAGATCCGTGTCGCCGGCGGCGAAGTGTTGCTGATCGACGAAAGCTACAATGCCAATCCGGCTTCCATGGCGGCTACGCTGAAAAGCCTGGGCAGCGAGCGGGAGATTGAGCGGCGCATCGCCGTCCTCGGCCCGATGCGCGAGCTAGGGGAGCATAGCGCTGCGCTTCACGCGGGTCTCGCGCCGTCCGTGCTGGACGCGCATGTCGACCGCCTGATCCTGATCGGCGAGGAGATGCGCCCGCTGGCGGAGAAGGTTGTCGGAAAGGTCGGCGTGGACATCGCCGACAGCGTCGATCAGGCGACCGACGCATTATTGTCGATGTTGCGGGCCGGAGACGCGGTGCTCGTCAAGGCGTCCAATAGCGTGGGCCTTGCGAGACTGGTCGAGCGCGTCAAAGAGGGTGCCGAATGCTCTATCTGATCGCCGAACAGCTTGGATTCCCCGGCATCCTCAATCTCATCCGCTACATCAGCTTCCGGGCGGGTGCGGCGAGCGCCACCGCGCTTCTCATCGGCCTGCTGCTCGGGCCGTGGCTGATCTCCTACCTCCGCGTCCGGCAGGGCAAGGGCCAACCGATCCGCGCGGACGGACCGCAGAGTCATCTCGCCAAGCGCGGTACGCCCACGATGGGTGGCCTCCTGATCCTGATCTCGGTTGCCGTGTCGGTCCTGCTGTGGATGGACCTCAGGAACCCTTACGTGTGGGCGTGCCTGCTCGTCACCGGCGGGTTCGGCTTGATTGGGTTCCTCGACGACTATGACAAGGTAAAGAAGGCGCACCACGCGGGCCTGTCCGGCAAGACGCGGCTTGCGCTGGAATTCCTCATCGCGGGAATAGCGACCTTGATTATCGTCCGGGCGGGCACGAGTAATCTCTATTTGCCGTTCGTGCAGGGGCCGGTGATGAACCTCGGCTGGTTCTACATCGCGTTCGGGGCCTTCGTGATCGTCGCCTTCGGCAATGCGGTGAACCTGACCGACGGTCTTGATGGTCTCGCGACCATGCCGGTGATCATCGCGAGCCTCGCCTTCCTGCTCATCTCCTATCTCGTCGGCAATGCGAAGTTCGCCAATTACCTCGGCATTCCGCACGTGCTCGGTGTCGGCGACCTGACCGTGCTCTGCCTCGCGATCGTCGGCGCGGGCCTGGCATTTCTTTGGTTCAACGCGCCACCCGCGGCGGTCTTCATGGGCGACACGGGCAGCCTCGCGCTCGGCGGAGCGCTCGGCGCGATTGCCGTGGCGACGCACCACGAGTTCGTCCTGGCGATCGTTGGCGGCCTCTTCGTCATCGAGGCGCTGTCGGTGATCATCCAGGTCTTTTTCTACAAACGGACGGGCAAGCGCATTTTCCGGATGGCGCCGATCCACCACCATTTCGAGCATCTTGGCTGGTCCGAGCCGACGGTCGTCATCCGCTTCTGGATCGTCAGCTTCATCCTTGCGCTCGCCGGCCTCGCCACCCTGAAGCTGCGGTGATCACCGCACGGGCTTTCGCCGGCAAACATTATGCGGTCTACGGTTTGGCCCGGTCCGGGCTGGCGACGGCCGAGGCTTTGCTTGCCAGCGGAGCGCGGGTCACTGCGTGGGATGCCAAGGAAGAGGCGAGGGCAAAGGCTCTTCCGCGCACCGATCTAGCTAATCTCGACGACGCCGATCTCAGCCAGTTCGACAGCCTCGTCGTCACGCCCGGCTTGCCGCTCAACCGTCATCCCATCGCGAAGCGCGCGCGAGACGCGGGCGTCGAGATCATCGGCGACATCGAACTCTTCGCCCGAGCCCGGCCCGAGCTTCCGCCGCACGAGGTCGTCGGCATCACCGGCACCAACGGCAAATCGACGACGACGTCGCTGATTCACCACGTCCTCAAGATCGCAGGCGTTCCGACGACGATGGGCGGCAACATCGGCCTGCCGATCCTGGCTCAAGACCCGCTGCCTGAAGGCGGGGTCTATGTGCTGGAGCTGTCCAGCTATCAGATCGACCTGACGCAGAGCCTCGATTGCGACGTTGCGGTGTTGCTCAACATCACGCCCGACCATCTCGACCGGTACGACAGTTTTGAAGCCTATGCTGCCGCGAAGATGCGGCTGTTCGAAATGCAGTCGGTCGGCAAAGTCGCACTGACAACCGAACAGGTCCGGACGTCGCAGATGTTTGGGCAATGGACGGACGCTCTTTCGCACGATCCCGGAATCACGATTCTCGAAGCTCTCGCTTATGCTCTGTTCGATCTTGCGCCGCAGTCGAGTTGGCCGTCGCTCCAGGGACCGCACAATCTGCAAAACGCCATGGCGGCAGCGGTCGCCTGCCTGAAGCTTGGTGTGTCCGAAAAATGCATCGCCGAGGGCCTTCGCACGTACCCGGGCCTGCCACACCGCATGGAGCGCATCCGCGAGTTGGACGGCGTTCTCTTCGTCAACGACAGCAAGGCGACCAACCCGACCGCGACCGCTCCGGCGCTCGCCGCCTTTCCCTCGATCCGCTGGATTCTCGGCGGGCAGGCGAAGACGGACGAGCTCGACGAATGCTCCCCGTACTTCGGTCACGTCCGCTCCGCCTACACGATCGGGGAGGCCGGTGAATTGTTCGCGCAGCTGCTCGGCCCGCACATGCCGGTCACGAACTTCGAAACGCTTGAAAATGCGCTTAATCACGCTGCGGAGGATTCACAGCCGGGCGATACCGTTCTACTCTCCCCCGCCTGCGCGTCGTTCGACCAGTTTCGCGACTTCGAGCAGCGGGGGGACAGGTTCCGGGACCTGGTGGGGGCGTTATGATCGGAAGCATCTCAGGGCAGATCAAGGCACAGGCAGCGCGCTTCGATCCTGGCAATTACGGCCGATCCGACACATCGGCCGTCGGCCGCTGGTTCTGGGAAATCGACAAGGTGCTGCTGCTGCTGCTCGCGGTTCTGATCGGCATTGGCCTGATCGCCGTAGCGGCGGCCTCTCCGGCCGCGGGCGAGCGCTATTCAGGCGGCAACGTCCGCTTCTCCGAGCTTCACTATTTCTACCGGCAGATCGTCTGGATCGCCGTCGGCCTGCCGGTGATGATCGGTATTTCGATGATGAGCCGCGAGCGGGCCAAGCGCATGTGCCTCGCTGGCGCGGCCTTCTTCTTCGTGCTGCTGATCTTCGTGCCCGTCCTCGGCCCCGAAGTGAATGGTGCGACGCGCTGGATCGACATCGGCATCGGCCAGCTTCAGCCGTCGGAGTTTTTGAAGCCCTTCTTCGTCGTCGCCATGGCCTGGCTCCTGAGCCTGCGCGAGCTGGACAAGTCGCTGCCCATTTTCCCGATGTCGGCTGTCGTCACGGGAGCGGTCGCTTTCCTGCTGATGAAGCAGCCGGACTTCGGCTCGACGATCATCTTCGGCTCGGTGTGGATCGCCATGCTCGCGCTCGCTGGAGTAAGCCTCAGGGCGCTGGGAATCCTCGCGGCCGCGGCAGTCGTCGGCATCGTCCTCGCCTACTTTTTCTATCCGGTCGCAACGACCCGCATCGACGGCTTCCTCTTCGGCGAGGGCGACAATTTCCAGGTTGAAAATGCCATGCGAACCCTGACCGCGGGCGGTCTCTTCGGGATGGGACCGGGGGCGGGAACGCGAAAGTTCGGCCTGCCGGAGCCGCACACCGACTATATCTTCTCCGTCATCGGTGAGGAGTTCGGGCTCATCGCCTGCCTGGCGATCGCCTTGCTCTATCTGACGATCGTTTCCCGCGTGCTGATCAAGCTGCTGGACGAGGAGAATACGTTTGCGATCCTCGCCGCCGCCGGACTGGTGATCGAGTTCGGGCTCCAGGCCTTGATCAACATGGCGGTCAACGTGCAGATCGCGCCGTCGAAGGGTATGACCCTGCCGTTCATCAGCTATGGCGGAAGTTCAATGCTGGCCCTGTCGATCGGCATGGGCTTGCTGCTCGCCTTCACGCGAAGAAATCCGTATCTGACGCGCTCGCCGTACGTCGTGAAGTGGAGCGGGGAGCCCGTCACCGAATGAATTTCGTGTTGGCCGCAGGAGGCACAGGGGGTCACATGATCCCCGCCCACGCACTCGCGGCGGAATTGAGAAAACGCGGGCATGGCGTGCTGCTGATCACTGACGATCGCGGCGCGCGCTTCCCGGGCCTGTTCGAGAATATCCCGGTGCACATCCTTCCGGCAGGGAGGCTCGGCGGCGGGCCGATCGGCTGGCTGCGCGCTTTCGGTTCGGTGGCCAGGGGCCGCCGGGAGGCCAAGGACCTCTATTCGGAGCATCGTCCCGACGCGGTCATAGGCTTCGGCGGCTATCCCGCAGTGCCGGCACTACTCGCCGCGACTGCAAAGCGGATTCCCACGGTCCTTCATGAGCAGAATGCGGTTCTCGGCCGCGCAAACCGGTTTCTCGCCGGCGATGCGATTGCAATCGCGACCGCTTACTCGCGGATCGAACGGGTCAAGGCGCGGAACCGGAAGAAGATCGTGCTGGTCGGCAACCCGGTGCGGGCCGAGATCGCGCGGCTCGGCGAGGAGCCATTCCCGGCTTTCGACGAATTCGCGCCATTCAAGATCCTGGTGACCGGCGGGAGCCAGGGAGCGACCGTCCTCAGCAAAGTCGTGCCGGAGGGCCTCGGACAGCTGTCTCCGTCGCTGCGTCTGCGGCTCCAGGTCATGCAGCAGTGCCGTCCGAACGATATCGACGTGGTTCGCGCGCGCTATGCTGAGCTCGGCATTCCGGCGGAGGTGATGACGTACATCGAGGATATGGCGGGCAAGCTCGGAGAAGCCCATCTCTTCATCGGCCGCTCGGGCGCTTCCACAGTCGCTGAGCTCACTGCGGCCGGGCGTCCCGCGATCCTCATTCCCTATCCTTCCGCGACGGACGACCACCAGACCGCCAACGCCCGCGATATCACGGAGGCAGGCGGCGCCCGCACGATTATGGAGGAGCAATTCACCCCCGATGTGCTTGCGCGCCAGATCGAGGTGATGGCCGAGGATCCTCAGGCGCTCATCAATGCTGCGGGGCGGTCGCTTTCCGTCGGCAAGCCGCATGCCGCAAGCGACCTCGCCGATCTCGTGGAGCGCGTCGGCGGGGGGCTCTCGCCGGTCGAAGTCGGTCTTGCGCTCACCCCGCGCGTTTCCGCCGGCGCTCCTACTGGCGGCGTTCCCGCCTGATGCTGAAGGCGCTCGGAACCGACATCGGCACGATCCACTTCGTCGGGATCGGCGGCATCGGCATGTCCGGAATCGCGGAAGTGATGCACCAGCTCGGCTATTCGGTGCAGGGCTCCGACATATCCGAGGGCTATGTGGTTGAGGGCCTCCGGAAGCTCGGCATTCCCGTGACCATCGGTCAGAAGGCCGACAATCTTGGTGATGCGACCGTCGTCGTGATCTCCTCGGCCGTTAACCGCGGTAACCCAGAAGTCGAAGCTGCGGTCGAGCGCCGCCTGCCCATCGTCAAGCGCGCGGAAATGCTCGCCGAGCTGATGCGGATGCAGAAGACGATCGCGGTCGCCGGGACTCACGGAAAGACGACGACCACATCGATGATCGCCGCGCTGCTCGATGCAGGTGGCGTCGACCCGACGGTGATCAACGGCGGGATCATCAACCGCTACGGTTCGAACGCCCGGCTCGGGAAGAGCGACTGGATGGTCGTCGAGGCCGACGAGAGCGACGGAAGTTTCCTCCGGCTCGACGGGACCATCGCTGTCGTAACCAACATCGATCCCGAGCATCTCGAGCATTACGGTGGCTTCGACGAGGTCAAGAAGGCCTACTGCCAGTTCATCGAGAACGTCCCTTTCTACGGTCTCGCGGTGCTGTGCGTGGATCATCCGGAGGTCCAGGGCGTCATCAGCCAGATCCGCGACCGGCGGATCGTGACCTACGGCTTCTCGGCGCTTGCCGATCTTCGCGCCGACAACGCCACCGGCGGGCCGCAAGGGAGCATCTTTGACGCGATCGTGCTGGAGCGTGACGGCTCGCGGCGAACCATCGCGGACGTCACCGTTCCCATGCCGGGCCGGCACAACATCCAGAATGCGCTTGCCGCCATCGGCGTCGCGATCGAATTGAGCCTCACCGACGATCAAATCCGCGAGGGCTTCGCCCGTTTCGAAGGCGTCAAGCGCCGTTTCACCAAGGTCGGCGAGTTCGATGGCGTCCCGGTGATCGACGATTACGCTCATCACCCGGTGGAGATCCGCGCGGTCCTTTCGGCCGCCCGCGAGAGCGCCGACCAGCGCGTCATCGCAGTGATGCAGCCCCACCGCTTCACCCGGCTCCACGATCTGATGGAAGACTTCCAGAACGCCTTCAACGACGCCGACGTGGTGTTCGTGGCGCCGGTTTATCCGGCCGGCGAGGAGCCGATCGAGGGCGTGGATTCCGAGGCTCTGGTCGAAGGCCTTCGTTCGCGCGGTCATCGCATGGTGCGCGCTGTCAGTGACCTCCAGGACCTGTGCGGCGGCCTCCGCGATCTCGCCGCACCGGGCGATCTCGTCATCTGTATGGGCGCGGGCGACATCACGAAATGGGCCGCGAAGCTCGCGGACGGAGTCTGCCAGAAGAGGGCAAAGAAGTGAGCGTCGCTACCCTGCCGCAGGTCCGAGGGAAACTGACTTCAAATGCTGCTCTGGCGCCGCTCGTGTGGTTCAAGAGCGGCGGCGCGGCAGAATATCTATTCGAGCCGGCCGACGAACAGGACCTGGTATCCTTCCTGCGTGACCTCGATCCGCAGATACCCGTGATGGCGCTCGGCCTTGGCTCGAACCTGATCGTTCGGGACGGCGGGGTTCCTGGGGTCGTGATCCGACTGGGCAAGCCGTTCGCGAAGATTGCGCAGGTGGACGAAACCACGCTCCGTTGCGGCGGCGGTGCGAGCGGTATCCTCGTCAGCTCCACGGCACGCGACCACGGCATCGCGGGTCTCGAGTTCCTGCGCGGCATCCCCGGTACCGTGGGCGGATTCGTCCGGATGAATGGCGGGGCCTACGGCCGCGAGGTGCAGGACATACTCGTCGAGGCGCGGGTCGTGCTGCGCGATGGCTCGGTCGAGGTCTGGCCTCTCCAAAAGCTCGGCTACACCTATCGCCACAGCGAGGTGCCCAATGGCGCCATCGTCGTGGGAGCGATTTTCCGTGGCTCGCCCGGCACGCCCGAGGCGATTGGTGCGGAGATGGATGTCATTGCCCGGGCGCGCGAGGAATCGCAGCCGCTCCGCAGCCGGACGGGTGGCTCGACCTTCAAGAATCCCCACGGCCACAAGGCCTGGGTGCTGGTCGATGCGGCGGGCTGCCGCGGCCTAACGATAGGCAGCGCGCAAGTCTCCGAAAAGCATTGCAACTTCCTACTCAACCTCGGTAGCGCGACCAGCGCCGACATCGAGGCGCTGGGCGAAGAAGTCCGCCGCAGGGTGCTGGCGAATTCAGGCATCACCCTTGAATGGGAAATCCAGCGGGTCGGCAGGGAATGAACAGGAATCTGCACGTCGTCGTGCTGATGGGCGGCTGGTCGTCCGAGCGCGAAGTTTCACTTACGAGCGGCCGCGGCGTCGCCAATGCCTTCCGCGAGCGCGGTTGGACCAACGTGACTGAGCTCGACATGGATCGCGACGTCGCCGCGCGCCTCAAGGAGCTGAAGCCGGACGTGGTCTTCAACGCGCTCCACGGAACTCCGGGAGAGGACGGCACGGTCCAGGGCATGCTCGACCTGATGGGCATTCCCTACACGCACAGCGGGCTCGAAACGTCGGTGATCGCCATCGACAAGGAGCTGACCAAGATGGTGCTCGTTCCCCACGGCATCCGCATGCCGGCGGGAAATATCGTCGCGAGCGAAACTTTGCATGAGCGCGATCCGATGGAGCGGCCGTACGTCCTCAAGCCGGTCAACGAAGGCTCGTCGGTGGGCGTGGCGATCGTCACCAACGAGAGCAATTACGGGAACCCGATTGGCCGCGACGTTGAGGGCCCGTGGAAGCATTTTGACCGATTGCTCGCCGAACCCTTCGTGAAGGGCCATGAGATGACCGTCGCCGTCCTGAACGGCGAAGCTTTGGCGGTCACCGAGCTAAAGCCGAAAGTCGGCTTCTATGACTACGACTCCAAATATACCGACGGCCTGACGGAGCACGTCTGCCCGGCGCAGGTTCCGGAGAACATCGCCGCGGCGATGATGGACATGGCAGCCCGCGCGCACCGACTATTAGGTTGTCACGGTGCTTCCCGTTCCGACTTCCGCTGGGACGACGAACTGGGGGAAGCCGGCATTTTTCTTTTGGAAGTCAACACACAACCCGGAATGACCCCCTTGAGCCTTTACCCAGAGCAGGCGAAAGTGCGGGGCATCAGCTATGGTGAGCTGGTCGAGCGGCTGGTCGAAGAAGCGCTCGAACACAAAGGAGCGGGCTAGTGGCGACGCGGGGGGCCAAAGCGAAGCGCAAATCATCTCCGGCAAAGAAGAGCTCGCTCGGCAGCGCTCGGGCGAACAAGCTTGCCGCGTTCGGCTTCACGGCTTTCCTGGTGCTGATGGCCGGCGCGGCAGCCATCGCGCTGGACCTTCCGGCAAAGGCCGCCCTGTCCGCAGGTGAGGCCGTTGGAAGCGCCGGCTTCCGCGTCGACGGCTATCAGATCGTCGGCTTGAAACACATGGACCGCAAATTGGTGGATGCAGTCGTGATCGACGAGCTTCGGCGTGCCGCCGCGCCGGAAGGCGTTGCCAAGCCGGCCCAGCCGCTTGTCGATGTGTCGCGCATCCGCGAGCGCCTCCTTGCCTTCGGCTGGGTAAAGGATGCGCGCGTCTCGCGGCGGCTGCCGGACACGCTTGTCATCGACATCGTCGAGCGTACGCCCTCCGCCCTTTGGCAGGACAAGCAGCAGCTGGCATTGATCGACGGCGAGGGCGTGGTTCTCGACCGTGTGCCGATCGACAAGATGCCCGACTTGCCTTTGGTCATCGGTGCCGGCGCCAATGCAAGGGCCGGTCAGCTCAAGGCAATCATGGCGGCAGCACCGACGATGCAGGCGCAGCTGGCCTCCGCCACCTGGGTCGGCGGGCGTCGCTGGGACCTGAGTTTCCAGTCCGGCGAGATCGTTGCCCTGCCCGAGGGCGAGGGCGCAGCGAAGGACGCGCTCGCACGTTTTGCGAAGATGGACCGTTCTGCGGGACTTCTCGGGCGGGGCCTCGTCCGCTTCGACCTTCGCTTGCCGGGGAAAATGATCGTGCGACTGCCGCGCTCACCCGGCGAGCCCATTGAACTGGCTCCCACTACTCAACAACCAGCCGAGGGCTAGCTTAGGACGTGGCTTCTCCGGCTGACCAGCCCCTGATTGCAGCGCTCGATATCGGCTCCTCGAAAGTCGGTGCGCTGATCTGCACGCTGACCGATGACGGCCGCCTGCAGGTTCTCGGCACCGGCCAGCGCGAGGGCCGCGGCGTGAAGCGCGGGTTCATCACGGACATGGAGGCAAGCGAGCATGCGGTCCGCGAGGCCGTGGAGCTCGCCGAGCGCATGTCCGGCCTCACGATCGAGGACGTCTGGGCGAGCTTCGGCGCCGGTGGTCTCGCCAGCGACGTCGCCAACGTCGAAGTGGAGCTTGGTGGGCATCAGATCGAGCAATCCGACATCGATGAGCTTCTTTCGGGCGGCAAGGACGCGATCAACCGCAATGGGCAGGTGACGCTCCACGCGCACCCGGCGCTCTACACCATCGACGGCGTCGAGGGCGTAAAGCATCCGATCGGCCTCCATGCCGACCGCCTTGGCGTCGACATCCACGTGATCGCCGCCGATCCCGCGCCACTACGCAATATCGACTACGTCATCCGCTCCGCCCATCTCGGGGTGAAGGCCATCGTCGCATCGCCCGTCGCTGCTGCGCTCGCATGCCTCAGCGAGGATGAGCGCGACCTCGGCGTGGCTCTGATAGAGCTTGGCGCGGAAGTGACGAACGTTTCGCTCCACGCGGGCGGCATGCTCGTCGGGCTGCGCTCCATTCCGCTGGGTGCGAAGGACATCACCGACGACATCGCCTGCGCCTTTGGAGTGCAGCGGCGCGACGCGGAACGGCTGAAATGCTTCTACGGCTCCGCAATGACGAGCCCTCGCGACAATCATGAGATGATCGAAGCGCGGCAGATTGGAGCGGAAGAAGGCGCTGAGCCGCTGCGCATCACCCGTGCCCAGCTGATGACCGTGATCCGCCAGCGCGTCGAGGAACTGACCGCGAAGATCGAGGAGGCGCTGAAGAGCCTCGGCTTCACCGGGCCCGTGGGGCGCCAGGTGGTGCTTACGGGCGGCGGGGCTGAACTAAAGAATATCGCGGACTATATGCAGGGCGTCCTCGGCCGCTCGGTCCGTGTCGGCCGGCCCAGGCAGATTACCGGCTTGCCGGATGCGCATAGCGGACCGGCATTCTCGACTCTTGTCGGCCTCGCCATGCTGGCATCGTCGAGGAGCGGCGACATTCGCGACCTCGCGCTGGGCAAGATCACCGCAAAGAAACAGGCGACAGGTATGTTTGGACGACTGGTCGCAGCGATGAAGGGTGGGATTTAGAGTGAAGTTCGGGCGGCTGGCGTCAGGCCGCGCGAATTGTGACCCGTCGAAGAACCCATTCAACGCGAATCATGCCGTTCTCCTTTTTGCAGCCGATCGCGCGCTCGAGTTCGTTCGAAACCTCCTCCGGCGTAAGGCCCGTCACGCCGAACAAATACCGGCCGAACTCGCCTGCATCCTGAGAATTGTCGAATTCCCACGGCACGAGGACGAGTTCGTCCTCCAGCACCGTGAAGCCTGCATCCTGGAGGAGACCCCCAACACTCTCGTCGAGGAAGTGGCCGTCGTGGCCTAGCGGATTGTGGGCATCGACAAAGCCATTGAGGAAAGTTGCGGGAGGAGTGCCGACCGCCACATCGGCGATCACGCCGATCCCGTCGCACCGCAGGAGACGGCGCATCTCTTCGAACACGGCGGGCAGACTGGCTTCGTGGTGAAGGCCGGCAAGGCTGACGATATAATCCGCTGATTCGTCAGGAAGAGGGACATCGCTGATTTCCGCGCGCACCCATTGCGCATCGCTCGGGCC
>JBKPKE010000175.1:0-4650 GCA_046730955.1 Pseudomonadota bacterium | reverse complement strand
CGTGGACGGTAGCGGTCACGCAGTCGCCCTAGTCGAGGAAAGCCCGTTTTCCTAGCTATCTACCAGACGTGCACCCGATCCTCGGGCGCCAGATAGAGCTTGTCGCCTGGCTGTACGTTGAAGGCTTTGTACCAAGGGTCGAAGTTCCGAACGATGCCGTCGACACGGTATTTCTCGGGACTGTGGGGGTCGCTCAGCAGTTGCTGCCGGGTTGCACCCTCCCGACGCTTTCCCTGCCAAGCCTGCGCATAAGCGAGGAAGAAGCGCTGATCGCCGGTAAAGCCGTTGATCACCGGCGGCTCGCCATGGCGCGCGACATAGCGGCGATAGGCGGCATAGGCAGTTTCCAGCCCCCCAAGGTCTGCCAAGTTCTCGCCGAGGGTCAGCCGGCCCTTGATGCGAACACCCGGTATCGGCTCGTACTGGTCGAATTGTGCTGCGAGCTTGTCGGCCTTCGCCTTGTATTTTGCGGCCGTGCCGGGCGTCCACCAGTCGCGAAGCCGGCCTTGCGCATCATATTGCCGGCCCTGGTCGTCGAAACCGTGACCGAGCTCGTGCCCAATCGTAGTCGCACCGGTTTCGGCATAGTTGACCGCAGGGTCCGCAGCAGCATCGAAGAAAGGCGGCTGAAGGATTGCAGCCGGCACCGTGATCTGATTCATGGTCGGATCGTAATAGGCGTTCACGGTCTGCGGGGTCATGTCCCAGAGCGTGCGATCCACCGGATTTGGGAAGCGCTTGAGCTGAAGCTTCCATTGGAAGTCATCGGTCGCGATTTCATTCGCAAGCGGATCCGTTCGGCTGACCTGCAGGCCGGAGTAATCAATCCACTTCACCGGATGGCCGACGCGAGGGTCGAAGGAGGCGAGCTTTTCAAGCGCCTTCTTCCGCGTGGTCTCGTCCATCCAAGCGGCGTTCGAGATTTTCTCCTGATAGGCCGCCCGCACGTCCGACACGAGTTCCTTGGCCTGACGATCGGTCTCCTCCGGCCAATATCTGGCGACGTAAAGCTGGCCAACGGCCTCGCCCAGGCTGTCGTCGAGCCGGGACATCCCGCGCTTCCACCGGGCCCTCTGCTCGGGAACGTCGTTCAGAGTCTTGCTGTAAAAGCCGAAACGAAGGTCGTCGAAGCGCTTGGGAAGGCTCGTCGCGTGGTCGCTGACGAAGCGGAAAGTCAGATATTCCTTCCAGGTACCGAGCGGCACGTCATCGAGGCGCTTGCCGGCTGCGGCGATGGCGCTCGGCTCGCCGACGTCGACGTTGCGGGCCGAAGCGAGCCCCATGTCGCGCAACGTCTCCGTCCAGCTGAACTCGGGCGCGAGTTTCGCGAGCTTTGCCCGGTCCATCACGTTGTGCGTCGCGACCGGATCGCGACGGCGCTCCGGGGTCCACTGGTCTTTCGACAAACGCGTCTCGAGTGCGATGATCCGGTCGGCTCGCCCTTCCGGATCGGAAAGGCCGGCAAGCTTGCCTAGGTCGACAATATATTGCCGGTACGCCTTCCGGATCGCGTCATACTTCGCGCCTTCCAGCAGGTAATAATCGCGTGTCGGCAGGCCGAGCCGCGCCTGCGAGGCATAGGCCGTGTACCGGGTCGGATCGTCCTGGTCGGCACCGATGCCGATGTTGATCGGCGATGCGTACCCGGGCTCCGCAAACATCAGCTTCAAGAGGTCGGCCCGCGTCGAGACAGCATCGATCCTGGCCAGGTAAGGCTGCAGCGGCTGGAGACCGCGGGCTTCGATCCCAGGCTCGTCCATCCAGGCGGCATAGACGTCGCCGATTTTCCCGGCGATCGGCGAGGTCGGGTTGGTCGTGACGTCCTCGACCAGCTTCTTGACCTGCTGCTCAATCTCGTCGGGCAATTCGAAATTGTAACCCGCGCCGGTCTTATCAGCCGGGATCGGATGATCGCGAAGCCAGCTGCCCTCGGCATATTCGAAGAAACCGTCCCCGGGCTTCACGCTCGGGTCCATGTCCTTCAGCTCAAGGCCGAAAGGCGCGTACCTTGGCCCCTGCGCCGTCTGGGCGATCGCCGGAGATGCTGCGGCCAACGCGCTCGCAAGGACTAAGTAACGGAAACGCATAGATTAAATCCTTTGGGGGAATTCGTTGGGACGAACTTAGTGGCGGAGACCTGCTCCGCAACAGTCTATTCGACGAAAGTGCCTTGCCGTTCCCTCAGCCGGCAGGAAGGCTGAGACGGGCGAGGAGTCCGCCGAGATCCTCGCTTTCCTCCAAGGCAATATGCCCGCCGTAGATCTCGGCAACATCGCGGACGATGGCGAGACCAAGGCCGGTGCCGGGCTTGTCGGTATCGAGCCGGGCGCCACGCTGAAATATGGCTTCGCGCTCCTGCTCGGGAATGCCCTTTCCGTCGTCCTCCACCAGGATGTCCACGAGATCGCCTTTCGAGGTGACCGTTACGAAAACTCGCCCTCCGCCATATTTGGCAGCGTTTTCGACCAGGTTGCCGAGCATTTCATCGAGATCCTGCCTCTCGACGCGGACCTGCGCTTCCCGATCTCCGGCAATGTCGACGGTGACGTCCTCGTACAGCCTGTCGACCGCGCGCTGCACCGCCTCAGTGCTTTCCCAGACTGTTGCCCGCGCGTGGGCCGATGCGCGCCGACCGATTGCGCGGGCACGCGCTAGGTGGTGGTCCACCTGCCGGCGCATGACGATCGCTTCGCGACAGACCGTATCGGAAAGATCGGGCGCCCGCGCCGTTGCGGCATTGGTGATGACCGTGAGCGGAGTCTTCAGCGCATGGGCGAGATTGCCGGCATGGCGGCGCGCTTCCTCCGCTTGCTCTTCGCTATGGGCGAGCAGCTGATTGATCTCTTCGGTAAGCGGGCGGACTTCAAGCGGCAGGTCTTCCGAAATGCGCGTCTTCGCCCCCGAGCGGATGGACGCGACGTCCTGCTGAACCCGACGCAGCGGCCACAGGCCGTAGAAGGTCTGAAGAGCCGCCAGGATGAGGAGGCCGACTCCAAGTGCAAGAAAGCTCCAGAACAACGTCGCTCGAAGCTGCCGGATCTGGGTGTCAATCATCTCGCGGGATTGAGCGACCTGGAAACGCCAGCTGACCTTCGATCCAGGCAGGGTGACGTCGCGCTCCGCGATACGCAACGGCTCGTCGGCAAACTCGTGGCTGTCATAAATGTGGATCTTGATGTCCTGATGTCCGCTCGAAACGCGAAGCCGGCGGTCCCACAGCGAACGGGACGGGAAGGTATCGGCCCCTTCCCCGCTGATCTGGAAGTAGACGCCCGAATATGGCTCGATGAAACGCTGGTCCGCCGGCGGTCGATTGAAGCGCACTTCACCGTCGGGGCCGATCTCTGAAGCGGCCACCATCGCGTTGAGGACGTAGCTGAGTTGTTCGTCGAAGTTTCGAACGATCGACGCCGTCAGGACTCGGTCGAGCGCGAAACCACCGAGCAAGAGCAACGCGGTGATCCACAACGCAGCCACGACGATCATGCGCCGGGTCAGTGAACCGGCACGTGCGCGCTTCACTTCCTTCTTGGCGGCGGGTCGATTCTCGGCAGCCGCCGTCGGTGGCGCCGCCTGCTGATTCACCGTTCGACAGGCTCCTCAAGCGTATAGCCGAGACCACGGATGGTGGTGATCACGTCCGCGCCCAGCTTCTTGCGGATGCGGGTCACGAATACCTCGATGGTATTGGAGTCTCGATCGAAATCCTGATCGTAGATGTGTTCGATCAGCTCGGTACGGCTCACGACCTTGCCCTTGTGGTGCATGAGATAGCTGAGCAGCTTGTATTCCTGCGCGGTGAGCTTCACCGGCTCGCCGTCCTTGGTGACCTTGCCGGAGCGCGTATCGAGCCGAATGTCGCCGGCGATCAGCTCGGAGCTGGCATTGCCGGACGCGCGGCGGATGAGGGCCCGCAGGCGGGCAATCAGTTCCTCGGTCTGAAAGGGCTTGGCGAGGTAATCGTCCGCCCCCGCATCGAGCCCAGCGACCTTGTCCGACCAGCTGTCGCGTGCGGTGAGGACAAGGACCGGCATTCTCCGCCCCTCCTTCCGCCAGCGATCGAGAACTGTCAGCCCGTCGACCTCAGGCAGGCCGAGATCCAGGATCACCGCATCGTAGCTTTCGGTTGAGCCGAGATAATGGCCGTCCTCGCCGTCCGTGGCGAGATCGACCGCATAGCCGGCACCCTCGAGGGTCGAGCGGAGTTGCCGCCCGAGGTTGGGCTCGTCCTCGACGATAAGAACCCGCATTTCCTGTTGTCCCCTAAATCCGTTTCCACGCGTCAACACGCGCCAAGCTGAACGGTTGCTTTAGCGGAACGAAAGCTGGTGTGCGCGGGCGAAATGTCAATCGAGAGCGTGAATGCCTACTACGGGCGCGAACGGCCCTTGATACGCCCGGTCGCTGCATCGACGTCTACCCAGATGACGCGCCCGTCCTTGACGAATTTCAGCCGATAGGTGTCGCCGTTGAATTCAGGACCCAGATAATCGGCCCCGCCCATGAAGGGCATCACGCGCCGTTCAATCTTCGGCAAGGGCATGGCCTTACCCTCCCGCGTCGCCTCCCATGCGCGATCGGAATCCCGGCGCGGGTCGGCAACCGCGGGGGTAGCGAGCAGGCCCACGCACAGCGCGGCCAGAGCGGACT
>JBKPKE010000174.1:0-15095 GCA_046730955.1 Pseudomonadota bacterium | reverse complement strand
CGCCAAGGGCGTGGCGGCCGAGAAGGCATCCGTCTCCATTGTCGGAGCAGGCGATGTCTCGGCGAATGCGGCCAAAAGCGCGGCAATCAGCATCATGGGCTCGGGCGACGTCGACATGACCGGTGGAGCGAAGTGCACGATCTCGAAGACGGGAGCTGGCGACGTCCGCTGCAGCTGACGAGCGCGTGTGGACACAAAAAATTAACCATGTTTGAGGGAAGGTGCCGGGCATGAGAGCCTGGCTTCCCGCATTATGTGCCGCCGCCGTCGCCACCTCCCCGGCGATGGCGGCCGAGCGCAACTACAGCGTTACGTCATTCGACCGCGTGCGTGTCGACGGACCCTATCGAGTCAAGCTGACGACAGGCGTCCCGCCCTTCGCCGTCGCCAAGGGATCGAGCAACGGCATCGACCGCGTCTCGATCGCCGTTCAAGGTCGTACGCTGATCATTCGTCAGACCCCCGGTTCGTGGGGTGGGTACCCCGGCCAGGCGGCCGGTCCCGTCGAAATCGAGGTCGGAACGCACGATCTGTCGCAAGCATGGCTGAATGGCTCGGGTGCGCTCTCCATCGATCGCGTTCGCGGACTAAACTTCGAGCTTGCAGTGCAGGGTTCGGGCTCGGCCGCCATCGGCGATGCGGACGTCGACCAGATGAAGATCGGCATCAACGGCGCGGGAACCGTCAAGCTTGCGGGCAAGGCGCCGCAATTGACGGCGATTGTCCGCGGGACCTCTACCCTGGACGCCGCCGGCCTGACGGCCAAGGACGCGCTGGTCGGAGCGGAGGGATCATCCGACGTCCACTTCGTCGCAACCGCGACGGCAAAGGTCGACGCGCGCGGCACCACCAGTATTTCCGTAGGCGGAAAGCCGGCTTGTACGGTCAACGCGGAAGGCTCCGCGGTCGTGACCGGCTGCAACTAAGCAGCGCCCAATCGCCGGAACTTCGCTCCTCGGCAGTTCGTTACACCGCCGACGCCAAAGAGATGGGAGCGAAATATGTATATCGGTATTGGCGGTCTCATCCTGTTGATCATCTTGCTGATCATACTGTTCTGACGAGACCTGCTCCGCACTGCGGAGCCCTTGCGAATTCAGGTTCACTGGCGCGGCTGCATCTTGATGTTGCCGCGCCTTTCTTTGACGATCGCTCGGCCTGTGTCAGGATGACGGCATGCTGGCGCTTCGACTCTTCGCCCGCCTGACCGCTTATTACGTCGCGGTTACCGCGATCGTCCTCGTCGCCCTGCAGCTATTCCCCAACCTGCACGGCTACATGCCATTCGGCGGAGTCGAGGCGCTCATGTCGAAGGCGCGGCCAGAATTGCAGGGCGTGCTCGCGCCGAATGCCGACATCGGGAACCTGCGCGAAAGCGTCTACTGGCTGGTGATTACCATCCTCGGTGCATTGCTCACGGCGTGGCCCGTCAGCTGGATCTATATCGCAGTGCGAAACCGCAAGGACTATGATCAGTCGTTGGTCGACACGATCATCATCCTTCCGATCGTCGTCACAAGCATCGTCATCATCGTTCAGAATTCGCTCGCACTGGCATTTTCCATCGCCGGAATCGCCGCGGCGGTCCGCTTTCGCAATTCCCTGAAGAGCTCCGGCGATGCTTTGTTCATCCTCCTGGCGGTCGGAATTGGGCTATCGGCAGGCATTGGGGCGCTGGAACTGGCGATCGTCATGACCGTCGCCTTCAATTACGTTTTCCTAGTCCTCTGGCTGACCGACTACGGCGATCGGGCCGATCTCAAGAAGCATTATATGGCCGACTGCGATCCAGAGGAGCCAGCCGCGGTCGCCCCGGCCGATCCTACCTGATGCAGTTCTTCAGGACGCGCTTTGTCACGTCCGCGTCGGTCGCAATGTCTCGGAAGAAGCCTTCAAGATAGTCCGCCGCGGCGCGCCGACGTCCTTCCTCCAGCTGCGGGATCGACGCCAGGACGGCGAGCAGTTCGCCTCGTTTGGCCCTGAACTCTGCGGCGACCTGAACCACCTGCGGATTGTGCACGCAATAGTCGTGATAATAGCGATCTCGCACGGAGGCGATCGCAATTCCTTCGGGCGGCTGCGCGTAAGGCGCATTCACCAGGCCGGAAAAGTCGAAGTCGTACGGAACCGGGATTAGTCCGGTCTGCGCACTCGCAGATGGGCCCCACAGCCTGAAATTGTGGCAGCAGGTGTCGCCTTGCGGCCCCGCCCGCATCGACCAGTCGAGATTGCCAACCATATATTCGAACAGCGCAGCGCGAGCAGCCGCCGTCGGGTCCAGCTGCGCTGTCGTGATTCGGGGCGGCATTTGCAGCTCGACGAGACCGTTTCGTTTGGCGGCGTCATCGCCATCCTCCACCAGGAAGCCGAGTCGGGAGATGAGCGTCCGACCGTCCGCCTCCGCATAATCGACCATGGCCAGCCGAGCGCGAAGGCTCGTCGGGGAGAGGACGTTGAACATGCGATAGGCGGCATATTCGAGCAGGACGTACTGCTGATGCTGCGGCGACGTTCGGCAGTAAGTGGTGAGCTTGAGTCGCTTCTGGCCCTTGAACAATGATGTCGCCGCAGGCTTGCCGGTGAACTCCAGTCGCAATGGCGGAAAGGCGCAGGTCACCTTCATCCGCCGCGTTATCCCGCGCGGCGAAAGCTGGATGGCATGGGTCTCCCTAGTCGGGGAAATCAAGGCAAGGGTCCCGGGCCGCGGAGTGCGCTGGGTCTGAGGCATCCGCGCAATGGCCGCGAGCGGGCCGCGCAAAGCGATGTGGATGGGGTCGTCGCTGGCGAAGAGTGGGGTCGCCGGCTTTGCCGGTGCTGAGCCGGCGGGCTGCGCCGCAGCCGCAAGAACCATTGCCAGAACGAGCCGTGCCCCCATCGCCGCAACTCCTGCGAGCTACGGCGATTGGGCGGCTACTCGACCTGTTTTGTCAATCGGGGTCTAGTGGACGCTGACCTCGCGCTCGACGCCGGAGAGGAAATTCCACAGCGCTCCCGCGAGCTCCTCGCCGGCGGCGACAGCCTCCTCGCGCTGGTCTTCCGGCAGGCGGTCGAGCAACTCGCGGCAGACCCGGCTGTGCTCGACATCCGCGCCTTCGTGGACGCGGAAGAAACGCAAGGTCCGCTCATCCGCAATGCCGTAGCGATCGACCAGACCCTCAATCTTCGCGCTTGCGACGCCGGGGAACTGGCTTTCGTATGCGTAGAGCGCGCCCAGGCCGGAAGCGTAGGAACGGCGCGAGAGACGACGAAATGTCTCGATCAGCTCATGCGTTTCGGGATTGAGCCGCTGCGCGCGAACCGCGTCCTCGTTCTCACCAAGGCCGCAAGCGAACATCATCCAGAGGCTCGCATGATCCTGCTTGCCTGCCTCGAGGCCTTCTTCCTCTGCGAGATTCTCCGCCAGCATCCGGCGCCCCGCCCGATCCGGGCAGGCGCTGTGCACAGCGCTGACGGCACGGGGAAACGCTTCGACATGATGGAAATATTGCCGCGCATAATCGCGTAAAGTGTCGAGCGGCAGGCGCCCTTCAGTCCAGGCCTGGTAGAATGGATGGCTGAGCATGGCCCGCTCGGCGACTTTCGAATCGATCCGCGACGAAACCGTAAGCCTGGTCATTCTAAGCCTCCTGTTTGTTCCTGCTGCGGCGATAGCGTCGGCCAGGCGACTATACCAGAGCAAGCGCGGCCAGGCGGCCGTAAAGCTGCGGCGGAAGCTCGCCGACGCCGCTGCTTTCCGTATCCGCTGAGGCGGCATCCATCTCAAAATATCTCCAGCCCTGGTGGGCTCGTTTCGGGATGGGGGCGACCACCTGCAACTTGCCGACGCAGACAATGTCGATTCGCCCGTCAGTTCGATCCTCGAAGCGCAGGATTTGAACCCCACCGATGATTCGATGCTTCACGATCCAGAAGAGATTCCCGCCGATCAGTTCCTCATGTCGCTTCGGACGCATCCGCGTGGCAATGCGGATTTCCCCCTTCTCCGTACGCGCGGCGACGCGCACGCTTAGCGCTTCAAGGTCGCGACAACCGAACGCGACCTTCGTCAGATGAAGCTGAGGCATGGAACGCATCTAGCTTGGGAATACGTGTGACTTCAACGACTTCCCGGTCATTTCGAGCGGCTCCGGCTCGACTCGGCGCTGGAGCAACTCGCCGCATCAGCCATTCGGAACCTTGCCAAGCGGCGGCGCATTTGCGACGGAACCAGCCGTTTCCGCCCTTGGAGCTCCAATGCCCCCATCAACCGCCCGCACCCTGAAGGGCCCTCGTCGTCTCGTTCGCAGGTCAGCACGCCGAAGCGTGAGCCCGCATTGGCAGTTCCTTCGCGGCTTCCTGAGGCATCCGGTGATGGTGGGATCCATCATCCCGTCGAGTCGCGTTCTCATCGAGAAGATGCTCCGGCCCGTCGATTGGGAGAAGACGCGCGTGTTCGTCGAGTACGGACCGGGCGTCGGCACGTTCACTCGGCCGATCCTCGACCTGATGGCGCCAGATGCGACGCTGGTGACGATCGATACGAACGCGGACTTCACGCGATATCTCAAGGAGTCGATCGACGACCCGCGCCTTGTTGCCGTGAACGGCTCGGCCGCCGACGTCGCGAAGATCCTCGAGGATCGCGGGCTCGGCAAGGCCGACTACGTGCTTTCAGGACTGCCCTTCTCGACCCTTCCGCCAGGCGTTGGCGACGCGATTGCGAAGGCAACCTCCGAGGTCATCCGCCCTGGCGGTGCGTTCCTTGTCTATCAATTCAGCCCCAAGGTCCGTGACTTCATCGCGCCGCACTTCGACCGGATCGACCGCGGCTTCGAATGGATCAACGTTCCCCCTGCCCAGCTGTTTTGGGCGTGGAAACAGAACGGCGAGGCCCACGATTAGGCTTCCTTGAAATTGAGCCTCTTCGTCACTGTGTAATCCAGAGCGGTGACGAGCCAGTTCGAGATCGTCCACTTGAACCGGCGCCATAGGGTCGCGCGCTGCCGGTGGAGCGCAATCGTGATGTGCTCGCTATCCCGCATCTCATGCTCGAAATAGCGCCGCATGTCCGCCGCGAACCCGGCGTCCTCGATCCGGAGCATGATCTCCAAGTTGATGTATAAGCTCCGGAAGTCGAGGTTCGACGATCCGATGTGAACGAAGTCGTCCACGACGGCGAGCTTCGTATGAAGCTTGGCCGGCTGGTATTCGTACATCTGCACACGCCGCCGGAGCAGCCGGCTGTAGTTGTGGCGAGCGGCCGCAATGGTCGCATTGTTGTCGGACTTGGCGGCCGTGATGATCCTGACATGGCCCGTTCGTGCGATGCGCGCAAACCTCCTCATCAACGAGCCCGGCGGCGAGAAATAGGCCGCGATGATGTCGACACTGCGCGCCTCGGCGAGCTCATGAACCAGCGATGCCGGCCAGCTGTGCTTGCGACTGATCGGGCCGTTGAACTTCCACTGCAGCTCGCCCGCCATCTGGCTGTGACGCCTGACGATCCGGCGCAGGGCGCGAAGCTTGGAGTCCTTGGCCTTCGTCCATCGAAAGAGTGAGTCGAAGTATTTGCATGGCGCGTCGAGCGACGGTCCTTCAACTCGCAGCCAAAGGTCCCGCCAGTGCTTGGGGCCCTCGTCCGTCAGGTACGAGTCCTGAATGTTCGCCCCGCCGATGATGCCGACCCTGCGGTCCGCAACAACGAGCTTCTGGTGATTTCGAATGAGATAGCGGGCGCCGTAGCGGGGATTGAACACGCAAAAGTCCCCACCCGCCTCCTTGATCGCCGCGAAGAATTCAGGCTCGGCGGTGGAGCAGCCGAAGCCATCGACCAGGAGCCGGACGCGCACCCCACGCCGCGCCGCTTCGACAAGGGCATCCCGAACGCGAACCCCCGAGCCATCTCCGTCGAAGATGTAGAAGATGAGGCGGAGACTTTCTTCCGCCTCACGGATGATCGTGAGCAGTTGCTCGAGGCGAGCCACCCCGCTTTCGATCAATTCCAGCCGATGCCCTTCGACCGTGGCGCGAATCGCGCCATCGGCCGTGGATCTGATATCGGGCTGATCGGCCATACACCGGGTGTGACGGGGGTCGCTGGCGGGCGCAAGCTCCCCCGCGCTCGCCCAAGGCGTCGAATCCTTGACTTTTGAGGTCCCAAACCCCTAATCGCCTGCTTCTTCCTTTCAATTTCAGGATTTTCGGAGCGCCCAATGGCTCGCGTTACGGTCGAAGATTGCGTCGACAAGGTTTCCAACCGGTTCGACCTCATCCTTTTTGCGGCCCAGCGCGCGCGCCAGATCTCGTCCGGCGCCGACCTGACCATCGACCGCGACCGCGACAAGAACCCGGTGGTCGCTCTGCGCGAGATCGCTGAGACGACGGTGAAGCCGAACGAGCTCGAAGAAGCGATCGTGACAGGCCTTCAGCGCGTGCGGATCGACGAGGAGGATGAGACGGAAGAGCTGGCGTCGCTCAACGAAGCAGCCGAAGCGCTTCGCCTGACCGCAGCAGCTCCGCCCCGCCCGACCCCGAGCGGAGGCGATTACGAGTAAGCCTCCGGCTTAAGTGAATCAGGAGAAGGGCCGGTTCGCCGGCCCTTTTTTATTAGGCAGCCTGACCCTTGGCGCCGCGCTCGATCTCGCTGCGCTGGGCCCAGACCAAGTCCTCATGACCCAGCTTGCGTCCGTCTTCTGACAGCACGCAGACTCTCTTGACCGGTCGCCGGTGCTGCTTGTCGACAAGGATGATGTCGGCCGGCCCACTCCCCCAATCCTCACCCCATTGCCGTAGGGCGAGCACGACCGGATGGAGCGCCTTGCCCTTCTCCGTCAGTGTGTAGACCACCTTGCGCTTATCGGTGGGATCAGGGTTGCGCTCGAAAATGCCGCCCGCGACGAGCTTGCCCAAGCGATCGGACAGGATGTTGCGGGCGATTCCGAGGCCTGCCTGGAATTCCTCAAAATGGTGCAAGCCGTTGATCGCGCCGCGGAGAATCAGGAACGCCCATTTCTCGCCGATCAGTCCAACAGCGGCCGGAAGCGGGCATCGCAGCGCCGCTTCGCGGAACTCGTCGACGGTGCTTCTGACGCTACCTCTGGCCAATGAGCAACATCTCCCCCTCGGAAACTTCTAGTAAGCACAAAGATTTGCAAAAGAACAGTTGCGGACCTGCATCACCCCCCGATTCCTTTTCGCGCTTGCACAATGACGCTGGCTCGCCCCATCTTAGAGTCGTGCTGCGCCAGTATGAGCTGATCGAGAAAGTCCGCTCCTATGATCCCGATGCGGACGAGGGGCTGATCAATCGCGCCTACGTCTTTTCGATGAAGGCCCACGGAACCCAGATTCGCGCTTCCGGTGATCCCTATTTCAGCCATCCGATCGAAGTGGCCGGAATTCTCACCGACCTAAAGCTCGACGACCAGACGATCGCAACCGCGATCCTCCACGACACGATCGAGGATACGATCGCGACACCCGAAGAGATTGAGAAGCTGTTCGGGAAGGATGTCGCCCGGCTGGTCGACGGGGTCACGAAGCTCAGCAAGATCGAGGCGCAGTCGGAAAACGAGCGCGCGGCCGAGAACCTGCGCAAGTTCCTGCTCGCGCTGAGCGACGACATCCGCGTGCTGCTCGTGAAGCTCGCCGACCGGCTGCACAACATGCGCACCCTCCATCACATTCCGAATGAGGAGAAGCGTCGCCGCATCGCGCGGGAAACGATGGATATCTACGCGCCGCTCGCAGAGCGCATCGGCATGTACGAAATGATGACCGAGATGCAGACTCTCGCCTTCCAGGTCCTGGAGCCGGACGCCTACGCCTCGATCACCAGGCGCCTGAAGCAATTGACCGAACAGGGCGGAGATCTGGTCAATCGAATCGGGTTGGGACTGCAACTCTATCTTTCCGACCACGGCCTCGATGCCGAGGTCTACGGTCGGCAGAAGCATCCGTTCTCGATCTGGAAGAAGATGGCCGAACGGCACATCAGCTTCGAGCAATTGTCGGACGTGATGGCGTTCCGCGTCATCGTCGATGCGCAGGAGGATTGTTACAGCGCGCTGGGCATGATTCACCAACGCTGGCCGATGGTTCCCGGCCGCTTCAAGGACTACATTTCGACTCCCAAGCGGAACGGTTACCGGTCCCTCCACACCACGGTCATTCACGATTCAAAGACGCGGATCGAGATCCAGATCCGCACACGCGAAATGCACGAGCAGGCCGAGCGCGGCCTGGCCGCCCACTGGGCCTACAAGGAGGGCAGGCCGAGCGAGGACATCAGGGTGCCATGGGTCGACGACCTCGTTGAGATCCTCGACCATGCGGCGACCCCGGAAGAGCTCCTCGAGCATACCCGGATGGCGATGTATCAGGACCGGATCTTCGCCTTCACCCCGAAGGGCGAGTTGATCCAGCTCCCCAAGGGCGCGACCCCGGTGGACTTTGCCTACGCCGTTCACACCGACCTCGGCGACCGAACCGTTGGGGCAAAGGTCAACGGAAGAGTGGTCCCGCTACGCACCATCCTCGAGAACGGCGACCAGGTAGAGATCCTCGCCTCCGAGGCGCAGCACCCGCAGCCGAGCTGGCTTCGCTTCGTGGTCACGGGCAAGGCTCGTGCCGGGGTCCGACGTTTCGTCCGCCACAAGGAGCGCGACGAGACGGTCGAGCTCGGCCGCAAGATCTACGACGAGATTGTGGAACGGCTTCCAGCGGTCCTCGACAAGGATGCCGCCAAGCAGGCGCTGAAGCGGCTGAAGATCGAAAGCGAGGACGAGCTGATGATCGCGATCGCGCGCAAGCGGGTGAGCGACGAGCAGGTCATGGAAGCGCTGATGCCGGGCTCAGCCGGCGGCGACGTCGCGCCGCGCCCACTTCCACAGCGCACGGCCATCTCGATCAAGGGGCTGACGCCCGGCGTCGCCTATCATCTCGCGCAATGCTGCCACCCGATCCCCGGCGACCGGATCGTAGGTCTCAGGCGCGAGGATGAGGAGATCGAAGTCCACGTCATCGGCTGCGATACGCTGGCGAGCGGAGTCGATGCCGACTGGCTCGACCTGGCATGGGGCGAGGGTTCGGACGGCGGAGCGGCGCGGCTCTGCGTCATCCTGCGCGACGTCCCCGGGGCGCTCGGCACGATGGCCGGCATCCTCGGCGCAAAGCATGCGAACATCGTGAACCTGGCGCTGGTCCACCGCGACGGAAGTTTTCAGACCTTTCATCTGGACGTGGAGGTGCACGACCTTGCGCACCTCCACGCGATTATCGCGGCGCTACGCGAGGCCGACCAGGTTTCGAGCGTGGAGCGTCTTTAGGCTTGGGCCGAACGCCGATTGCGGCGAGCACGGCAAGGGTGACGAGATCCGATGCGCTCGCGGTCATCGGCGCGATCTGCACGGGCGATTCCAGTCCTAGAATATAGGGGCCCATGATACTTTCCCCGCCAAGCTCGCGGAGCAGCTTTGCCGATAGGTTGGCAGACTGCAGTCCGGGCATGACCAGCACGTTCGCCGGGCCTGACAGTCGGCTGAACGGGTAGAAGCGCCGCTGCATGTCGTAATTGAGCGCGACGTCCGGCCCCATTTCGCCCTCATATTCGAAGTCGCACTGGATGCCGTCGAGCAGCTGCACGGCGCCGCGCAACTCCTCGATGTGGATGCCGGGCGGGTTGCCGAATGTGGTGTAGGAAATGAAGGCGATCCGCGGTTCAAGGCCCATCCGGCGCGCGAAACCGGCGGAACGCAAGGCGATGGCTGCATATTGCTCTGCCGTCGGCCGTTCGGTCACCGCAGTGTCGGCAATGAGGGTCGTCTGGTGACGAGCGACGACGACGCTGATCCCGAAAGGCGTAGCGCCGGGCTCGTCGTCGATGACCATCCGGATCTGGCGCAGCGACTGGCTGAACGGACGCGTGGTGCCGGTGATCATCGCATCGGCCTCGCCCAAAGCGAGCATTGCGGCGGCGAAATAGTTGCGATCCTGGTTGACCAGTCGCTCGACCTCGCGCCGAAGCATGCCGTGCCGCTGGTGCTTGGCGTAGATATAATCGACGGCGCGGCCGACGAGCGGCGAGTTGCGGCTGTTGAGCACTTCGAACTCGCGCGGATTTTCCACCCCGTGCTCCGCCAGCAGATCGTACGTATCCTCGCGTCCGACGAGGACGGGCGTGCCGTAGCCCGCCTCCTTGAAGGCAATAGCGGCCATGATGACGTTCGGCTCCTCGCCCTCCGCGAACAGCACGCGCTTCGGATTCGCTTTCGCCGCGTCGTAGGCCAGGCTGAGCACCGAAACGGTCGGGTTGAGCCGGCCCCGCAAATGCCTGCGATAGGCTTCCACGTCCTCGATCGGTCGCTGGGCGACTCCACTCGCCACCGCTGCCTCTGCAACAGCGAAGGACACCACCTCCATCAGGCGCGGATCGAACGGCGCCGGAATAATGTACTCGCGGCCGAAACTCTGGCTGCGCCCACCGTAGGCCGCCGCGACTTCCTCCGGCACCGGCTCACGCGCCAATTCGGCAAGCGCCCGCGCGGCAGCAATCTTCATCTCGTCATTGATGCGGGTTGCGCGGACATCAAGCGCCCCCCGGAAAATGAAAGGAAAGCCCAGGACGTTGTTGACCTGGTTCGGGAAGTCGGACCGGCCGGTCGCGATGATCGCGTCCGGGCGGACCGCGACTGCGTCGGGCGGCCAGATCTCGGGATCGGGATTGGCCATGGCGAAGATGATGGGCTCCTTGGCCATTGTCTTCACCATTTCGGGCTTCAACGCGCCCGCTGCGGACAGACCGAGAAATACGTGAGCGCCTTCCAGTGCTTCCGCGAGCGTTCGCCGATCGGTCTCAACGGCATGGGCCGACTTCCACTGGTCGAGGTCGTCGCGGCCTTTGTGGATGACGCCCTTGCGGTCGCACATGATGACGTGGTCGCCCGGGACGCCCATCGCCTTGATCAGCTCAGTGCAGGCAATCGCAGCGGCGCCGGCCCCGTTCACGACGACACGAATGTCGGCGAACTTGCGGTCGGTCAGGTGACAGGCGTTGATCAAGCCCGCAGCGGTGATGATCGCGGTGCCGTGTTGGTCGTCGTGGAAGACCGGAATGTTCATCCGCTCTTTCAGCGTCTGTTCGATGATGAAGCAGTCGGGAGCGGCAATGTCCTCGAGGTTGATCCCGCCGAAGCTCGGCTCAAGCAATTCAACGCAATCGATGAAGCGCTTCGGATCTTCGGTCTTCACCTCGATGTCGATCGCGTCGACATCGGCGAAGCGTTTGAAGAGGACGGCCTTGCCTTCCATCACCGGTTTTGATGCGAGCGCGCCAAGGTTGCCCAGGCCCAGAATTGCCGTGCCGTTCGAGATTACGGCAACGAGATTGCCCTTGGCGGTAAAGTCGTAGGCGCAGGTCGGGTTCTCGGCGATTGCCCGCACTGGAACGGCGACGCCTGGAGAATAAGCGAGGCTAAGATCCCGCTGGGTCGCCATTGGCTTCGAAGCGATGATCTCGATCTTTCCGGCACGTCCGCGCGAGTGGAACTCGAGGGCTTCGGCTTCTGAAAAGGTGACGTTGCTTTCCGACATGGCGCTGCACTTACGAAGCGCCGCAAAAAGAGTCACGCAGGGCATTTCCAGAGTCGCGGGTCCGCGCCGCAACCGCTACCGTTGAGGCATGGCCCGCGCCGACGCACCTACACCAATGATGCAGCAATACCGGCGGCTCAAGGCCGAAGCCGGGGAAGCCTTGCTGTTCTATCGGATGGGCGACTTCTTCGAGCTGTTCTTCGACGATGCAAAGGCGGCGGCGTCCTGCCTGGACATCGCGTTGACCAAGCGCGGCGAAGCGGATGGCGAACCGATTCCGATGTGCGGCGTACCCATCCATGCCGCCGAATCCTATCTGGCCCGCCTGATCCGCGCGGGGCATCGCGTGGCCATCGCTGAGCAGACGGAAAGCCCCGCTGCGGCGCGCAAGGCACGCGGGTCGAAGGCTTTGGTCGAGCGCGCGATCATCCGGCTTGTGACTCCGGGCACGTTGACCGAGGAGACTTTGCTCCAGTCGTCCGCGGCGAACTGGCTCGCCGCGGTGGGCCGCGCGGGAGAAGATTGGGCGATCGCCGCAGCGGACATTTCCACTGGCCGCTTCGAGCTGATCGCCTGCGGCCCCGGCGAGCTGGCCGCCGAGATTGCCCGGCTTTCGCCGGCGGAGACCATTGCCGAGGCGTCCGTCCCGGGCCTGCCTACAAACGCAGGCAAAGGCGGATTCGACAGCCTTGAAGGTGAGCGGGCGCTCAAGGCCCGGTTCTGCCTCGCTACGCTCGACGGAATCGGAGCTCCATCGCGGGCGGAGCTCGCTGCCGCAGGCGGCCTACTCGCCTATCTGGATGCGACGCAGAAGGGCGCTGGCATCTTGCTCGACGCCCCGCGCCGGGTGTCCCGCGCGGCGCACATGGCGATCGACGCGGCCACGCGCGACAGCCTGGAGCTGTGCCGTTCGGTTTCCGGAAGCGTTGCAGGCAGCCTGCTCGGCGAGATCGATCGGTGTCAAACCGCAGCAGGCCGGCGTCTGCTGGCGGCCGACATCTCTGCGCCGCTGACGGAGCGGAACGAAATCGAGCGGCGGCTGGTGCTGGTCGCTTGGCTGCACGAGGACGCTCTTCGGAGGGACCGAGTTCGCTCGGCGCTCAAGGCGATGCCGGATTTCGCTCGCGCGCTGGCACGGCTGACGGCTGGACGTGGGAGCCCACGCGATCTCGCTGTCCTTCGCGACGGACTATCGGCGGCCGAGGCGCTCAGGCAGGGACTTGGGGCCGAGGCGGACTGCCCGCCCTTGCTCGAACTGCTTCTGCCAAGTTTGACTGGCCACGAGGCGATGATCGAGCAGCTTCGACGCGCGCTGGTCGAATCTCCGGCGATCGACGCAAGCAAGGGCGGCTACATTGCCGAGGGCTATGACTCGTCCCTCGACAGTCTGCGCTCGGCCGCTTCCAACGGGCGTCGTGCAATCGCCGCGCTGGAAGGCCGCTACCGCGATGCCACCGCGATTCCGTCACTCAAGATCCGGCACAACGCCGTGCTCGGCTATCATGTGGAGGTTGCTGCCCGGCACGCCGACAAGCTCATGGCGCCCGACAGCGGCTTTACGCACCGCCAGACGCTGGCCGGTGTCGTCCGCTTCAACTCGCCCGAGCTCCACGAGGAAGCGAGCCGGGTCGTCGAGGCCGGCGCTCGCGCGCTCGCTGCAGAAGCCGCGCATGCCGAGGAACTGACCCAGCTCGCGATTGCGTCGACGCAGCGCGTCCTCGGCACTGCCGAAGCCATCGCGCGGATTGACGTCGCATCGTCGCATGCCCAGCGCGCATCCGAGGGCAGCTGGTGCAAGCCTCACATCACCGACGAGCCGTGCCTGGAGATCGAGGCGGGCCGCCACCCGGTGGTCGAGGCCGCACTCTCCGACATCGGCGAGCACTTCGTCGCCAACGATCTCAGTCTCGGCTCCGATGACCGTCTGTGGCTGATCACCGGCCCGAACATGGGCGGCAAATCAACATTTCTGCGTCAGGCGGCACTCGTGGCCGTGCTCGCCCAGTCGGGCAGCTTCGTTCCAGCGAGCAGCGCCACGGTTGGAGTCGTCGACAAGCTCTTCAGCCGCGTCGGGGCGTCGGATAATCTCGCGCGAGGGCGATCAACCTTCATGGTCGAGATGGTCGAAACCGCTGCAATCCTTTCGCAAGCGACTCCCAAGAGCCTCGTCATCCTCGACGAGATCGGGCGCGGCACGTCGACCTATGACGGCCTGGCCATCGCCTGGGCGGTTGTCGAGGCAATGCACGACCAGGTGAAGTGCCGAACGCTGTTCGCAACCCACTACCATGAACTGACCCGTCTGGCCGGAAGGCTCGACTGCCTGTCGCTGCACCACGTCCGTGCGCGTGAGTGGAAAGGCGACCTGGTCCTTCTCCATGAAGTCGCCGAGGGCGCCGCGGACCGCAGCTACGGCATCGCCGTCGCCAAGCTTGCCGGCCTGCCGCCAAAAACGGTCGCGCGTGCCAAGTCGGTTCTGGCCAAGCTCGAAGCAGGCCGTGACGCGACGGGCGGAATCGCTGCCGGCCTGGACGATCTCCCCCTCTTCGCAATGGCCGCGGAGCCGGAGCCCGCGCCTGACGCATTGGCGTCCGAGCTCGAGGCCATCGACCCTGACAATATGAGCCCGCGCGAAGCGCTTGAGGTGTTGTATCGGTTAAAGCGGATGGCGGCCGAGCAGGGAAAATGAAGTTCGAGAGCGTCGACAATCGCAGGGCGATCATCGACCGCAGAGGAATTGCCGATGCGCTGAGCGCTCTTCAAGCCGGACGAGATCGTCAGGGATTCGCAGTGAAGATCCTGCGCGGAGCCCTCGAACAAGGGCGCGCCGAGATTGCTCGAAGGCTGGCGATCGAGCCGGATCGTGGCCGTGCGGCGGCCCGAGCCACAGCCTACCTCCACGACCAGATTGTCCGACTCGCTTACGACTTTGCCACTGATACGCTGACCGGCACGCAGGCGCCGCAACCCATGGCGGTCGTCGGCCTCGGTGGGACCGGCCGGGGCGAAATGGCGCCTTTCAGCGACGTCGACCTGATGTTTCTTACGCGCGCGAAGCCTACGGTCGAACAGGAGCAAGCGGTGCAGGCGGTTCTTCCCCTGCTTTGGGACCTCAAGCTGAAAGTCGGGCATTCGATCCGTTCGATCGGCGATCTCCTTGCGCTCGCGAAGTCCGACATGACCGTGCGCACCGCATTTCTGGAAGCCCGCCTGATCTGGGGCGAACAGGCGATTTTCGACGAAGCGATGAAGCGCTTCCGCACCAAGATCGTGTCGGGGACAGCCGCGGAGTTCGTGACGTCGAAGCTTGCCGAGCGCGATGAGCGTCACCGGCGCATGGGAGACAGCCGCTACGTCGTCGAACCGAACGTGAAGGACGGCAAGGGCGGCCTTCGGGATCTTCACACCCTCTATTGGATCGGCAAGTACGTCCACGGCGTGGAAGAGCCAGCCGATCTCGTCCGCTTCGGGCTGTTCACTGCGGCGGAGTTCAAGAAATTCGAGCGCGCAGAACGCTTCTTCTGGGC
>JBKPKE010000173.1:0-14573 GCA_046730955.1 Pseudomonadota bacterium | reverse complement strand
GAGCCAGGACGTGCGCTCGAACGTGATGTTCTCAGGGCGGATTCCCTGCACCGCAAATCGTGCGCGGACCTGCTCCTCGACCCCCCAAAGAAGCGGCGAGATGAAGCCGGCAGCTGGTGCGGGCGAGTAAGCCGAGCAGATCCGCAAGATCTGCGCGACCAGCGTAGGGTCACCCGCGATCCAATTGCCCATGACGATCCGCCCGCCGGCCTTCGTCACGCGAAGCATTTCGCGAGCGACGTCGAAAGGCTTGGGAGCAAACATCGCTCCGAACACGCTGACGACCAGATCAAAGCTTGCGTCGGCGATGCCCTTGAGGTCGCAAGCGTCGCCCTGCTGAAAGCGCAAGTTGGCAAGGCCCGCTGCCTGGGCGCGTGCATTGCCCGCGGCGACAAGGTTCGAGGCAATGTCGATGCCGAGAACGTCGGCGCAGAATTCAGCCGCCGGAAGTGCGGTCGTGCCATCGCCGCAACCAAGGTCGAGGACCTTCGTTTCGGGGCGGATCCCAAGCGTATCGACGAATTCGCCGCCGCTCTGCCGCATCGTGTCCGCGATCCGGGTGAAGTCGCCCTTTTCCCAAAGCGCCCGGTTCGGATTGACCTTCTGGATCCCGAGATCCGCCATGTTCGAATACCCCTTTGAAATGCCGGCGCCACGCCCGGAGACGTGGCGCCGTGAGACGCGTCAGCCGACGCGGAGCGAACCGTTCATTCTGATGGGACGGCTCATGTTGAAGTAGTTGGGCGAGGTCTTCATGACGGTCTCATGGATTTCAGCGAAATCCTCGGGCGACCCGTCACCCTTGATGCTCACCACATAGTCGATGTTCTCGTAGCCCGGAGCGACGGCGTCGCTGAGGCCGAGGAAGCCGCGCAGGTCGAGCTGGCCCTTGGTCTTGATCTCGAGCGATTCGAGATTGATCCCCTTGAGCGCTGCCCCTGCGACGTAGCCGACGGTAATGCAGGCGTTGAATGCCGCCATCAGCAGCTCCTGCGGGTTCGGAGCGCTGTCCGCGCCGAGCAGCTCAAACGGCTCGTCTGCGAGGATCTTGTGGCTGCGCGCGATCCGCTCGCCGGCCAAAGTGAAGCCGTCGACGGTGGTCTCGCTGCGGGTCTGGCCCTTCCAGCGGGTGGTGACGTCGAAGCTGACGGCGCCTTTCGAACTGTCTTTCTCGATCGCCTCGACGACCTCGCCGAGCGCTTCGAGATCGAGGCCGTTCACCGGCGCGTTCTTGACGGTATCCAACATGATTATTCTCCTTGGGTTGATTGGATTCAGGCGAAGATCGGCCCTGCTTCCGCCATGCGCTCGGCGGCGCGCGCCGAGATGCTGAGGAGCGTTGCCTTGAAGCGCTCGTGGACCATGCCGGAGCCGATGTAGGTCCAGCGCGCGGCCTGGTGCTGCTGCGCTTCGATTTCCGCGCGATCCTCGAGCTTGCGGCCGAGCACCTTTTCGAGAGCGTCGAGATTGAAGGACGCCTGAGCCTTGAGGCCGTTGTCGAGGAATTCTCCGATCTCGAAGAACTCATCGATGGCCGATTGGATTTCCTCTTCAGTGCGGCCTTCGGCGAGTGCATCGACGATGAGGGTGTCGAGCTTGGCGTGTTGCGCCTCCTCCATCCAGTGATGCTTCATCAGGCTCTTGAACAGCGGGTCGAGGTCGCCGTCGTCCTTGATGCTTCCGAGGTAGTGCTGTTGCGTCATCCACTCGATCATCAGGATGACGAGTGCGACCGCGAGCGGATCGTGGCGGAGGATTTCCGCTCCGATTGCCTCGGACGGACCGATCATCTCGCATTCGACCGGGAAGCCCCGGACGAAGGCCGTGTGGTAGCGCTTGAACAGGTGAATGTGCTTGGCTTCCTCGCCCGCGAAGTTGAGGAGGGCCCGGACTCGCCAGTCATCCTCCAGCAGATGAGGCCGCGCGTGATCGAGCAGGAAGGGGAGGATTGCTTCCTCCACGATCCCGAAGATGCAAAGATATTGATGCGCCGAAATCTGGTTCAGCGTGCGCTGCTCGAACGGATTAAGGCTTGCGACCGCGGACGTCCGGGACAGGCTTTCCGGCATGAAGGTGCGGGAGAAGTCGAGGTCCTGGTCGGCTCGGAGCACGTCATCGAGCTGCCACTGAGCGCGCAGAGACGACGCCAAGGTCGCTTCGTAGTTGAAGTCATGATACATGATGTTTCCCTTCTTTCTGTATCTAAGCGTGAACGGCTGGAAGTACTGCTACAGCAGCAGCGGACACGCCTGAAAGAACAGCGAAGAACATCACGACCATTCTTCGCGCACGGATAGCGTCATTAGATCCCAACACTTCAGTTCCCCTTGATTTTTTGGACACAGGAGGATGCTCCTTCGGAAACTAGGGTTTCCAAAGCTACGGAGTTCCTCTAACTCGATGGTCCGCTGTCTAGTCTAACGACGCGTTTGCCAACATGACCGGCTTGCCGGATAATTTGACCGAAACGCCGCATATGCATGCGACGCGGAGACGCCGATGGACGTTCTCGACGACATACTGAGCTCTCTTCGCCTGAGGGGCGGCGTCGTCGTCGACGGCGAGTTCAGCGGCGATTTCTGCGTCGCGGCGGAATTTACGCCGGGCCACTTCGCGCCCTTCTACCCGGTGCCGGACAAGCTTATCAGCTACCATTACGTCCGTTCAGGAAAGCTCATCGTCGAACTGGACGGCATGGCTCCGGTCACGCTCGAAGCAGGCTCCGTCGCGATCCTGCCACGCAACGATGCGCACCGGCTGGCAAGCCGCACGGGCCTCAAGCCGGCGCAGCCGAACGATATCAGCAAGATCACCGCGCAAGGCGTCCATCGCGTCACGACAGGCACGGACGGTGCGAAGGCCGAGGTTTGGTGCGGCTTCCTGGAAACGGCGAACACGAGCGATCATCCGATTCTCGACGCGTTGCCGTCGCTGCTGACGTTGAAAATCGTAGGCGGGGAGGCCGAATGGCTCGAAACGTCCATGCGCTTCCTTGCCGAACAGCAGCCATCCTCGGAGGTCGTTGCCAAGCTGGCGGAGCTGTTCCTGACGCAAGCGGTCCGAGAATATATCGAGCGGCTGCCGATCGGCACGACAGGCTGGCTTCGCGGCCTCACCGACCCGGCGGTTACCAAGGCGCTTTCGATTATCCATTCGCGTTATGCCGAGGAGCTCGACGTAGAAGGACTCGCGCGCGAATCGGGCGTGTCGCGAACGGTCCTTGGTGAAAAATTCGCTGAGCTGATCGGCGAACCCCCGATGCGATATTGCGCGCGCTGGAGAATGCGCGTCGCAGCAAACATGCTTCGCGACGGCAAGCAGAGCGCTTCAAACGTTGCTTACTCCGTCGGCTTCAATTCCGAGGCCGCCTTCACGCGAGCGTTCAAGCGCGAATATGGGGTGCCGCCCGCGACATGGCGCCGCCAGTTCGAAGAAGACTCGAAAGCCCGTGAGGAAGCCCAGCGAGTAGGACTGCCCCAGCAAGTGGTTCGATATACGAACGCCAAGGACGGCACCCGCCTTGCCTATGCCGTCATGGGGCAAGGCCCGCCGCTGGTGAAGGCAGCGAACTGGCTCAATCATCTCGAGCATGATTGGAAGAGTCCGGTCTGGAGACACTGGCTGCAGGAGTTCACCAACGGCCACACGCTGATACGCTATGACGAGCGGGCGAACGGAATGTCCGACTGGGACACGCCGGAGATTTCCTTCGATGCCTTCGTCGACGACCTCGAATGTGCCGTGGACGCTGCGAGGGTCGAGAAGTTCGACCTGCTCGGGATCAGCCAAGGCGCCTCTGTCGCGATCGCCTACGCTGTCCGGCATCCGGAGCGGGTCAGGCGACTGCTGATCGTCGGCGGATATGCGGCGGGCTGGGCCACGCGCGGCGACGCGGAGGAGATCGCTCGCCGCGAAGCGATGATCACCCTTACCGAAATTGGATGGGGAGCGGATCATCCCGCATATCGGCAGCTCTTCACCAGCCTCTACATTCCGGAGGGGACGGCCGAGCAGGTCCAGTGGTTCAATGACGTCCAAAAGATGACGACTTCACCTGAGAATGCGGTGAAGCTTCAGAGAGCGCTGGCCCAGATCGACGTCCGCAACCTGCTGGCCAAGGTGACGGTGCCGACGCTGGTCGTGCACGTCAGGGACGATCAGGTCGTTCCGTTCGCGGCCGGCGAGTATCTGGCGAAGCATATTCCGGGCGCAGTCTTCATTGCGCTGGAGGGTGAGAATCACATCCTCCTGGAGAAAGAGAAGGCCTGGCAGGAATTTGTGCGGATCGCTCGCGAGTTCCTTAGCGGCGATGCGGAAGAGCTGGTTTCGGCGCCTTATTTGGCGAAAAGCGTGAAGGACGAGATTCGCAGCTGCCAAAGCCGTGACGGCACACGGATCGCCTATGCCGTCAGCGGCGATGGTCCCACTTTGGTCAAAGCGCCGACCTGGATCACCAATCTCGAAACAGACCGCACGAATCCCTCCTACCGGCACTGGATCACGGAGCTGGAACAGACAAACCGCTTCGTCCGGTCGGACATGCGCGGCTTCGGTTTGTCGGAGCTGGACCCGACAGTCTTTACATTGAATTCAATGATCGAGGATCTTGGCGCAGTCATCGCGGATCTTGAGCTTGAGACGTGCGACTTGATCGGAGTCGCTCACGGGGCGCCGATCGCAATGGCTTATGCCGCGCGCAATCCGGACCGCGTGCGAAAGCTGATCCTCGTCAACAGCTTCGCTGCCGGATGGAGGGTTCGCGGGAATCCGGAAGAGATTGCATGGCGCAACTCGCTGATGGAAATGAACCAGCGGGAATGGGCCTTTCGCCGAAGCCTGCTCGGCGAAATGTTCCTGACGCTTTATTTTCCGGGCGCGGACCTCGAAGTGATCGACTGGCACAACCAGCACTTCCCGGAGTTCGGGCCCGTCCCAAGGTTGGAGGCGATGATCGAGCTGGCTGCTGACATCGACGTCCGCGACGAGCTTAAGAACATCCGGGCGGAGACCCTGGTCTGCCATTCAAGGCAGGACGGCAACGCGCCCGTCCATGCGGGCAAGGCGGTCGCGGACGCAATCAAGGGCTCACGGTTCGTCGAGCTGGACAGCGCGAACCACGTCCTGCTGCAGTTCGAGCCGGCGTGGCCGGCGCTGGTCCGCGAAATGCGCACCTTCCTCGCCTCTCGCGACGAGGTTGCCGCATAGCTCAGCGTACCCTGGGCCCACCAAACGGAAGCGGGGGCGGCGGACGGCGGTCGCGGCGCGGTAGCTGCGCCTGATAGGCGACGCCGCAATGCTCGACGCAGTAAGGGAACCCGGGGTTCGCCTGTGCGCCGCAGAAGTGGAAGTCGGGCTCGCCCGGATGGCCCATGGGCCACTTGCAGATGCGGTCGTTGAGATCGAGCAAGCTTGTCTTGTCGGCAACCTCCGGGCTCGGCTTGGCCGGGACGAGGCGGCGCGGCGGGGCCGGAGGGATTGGAGCCTGCTGCTCGCCCGGGCCCTGGCGGATGAAGCCCCCGGGACCGATCGAGCGATACTGCACGGCATCGGACTGGGTCCGTTGGGGCGTGCGTGTGGGCGCGGCCTGGGCGGTGGCGGCGGCCTGCTCGGGAGCGGCAGCGGCTGGCTTCGGCGCGACGCGCTGGGCCGGCGCGGGCTTCGGAGCCGGAGCGGCAGCAGCGGGCGCGCGATGTTCTTTCTCCTCGCCCGGCTTCACCGGGGAGGGACGCGCCTCGAGTCCAAGGCGATGCGCCTTGCCAATCACTGCGTTGCGGCTGACTCCGCCAAGCTCTTCGGCGATCTGGCTGGCGGTCGAACCGTCCTGCCACATCTTCTTCAGGCGATCGATCCGCTCTTCAGTCCAGGACATTCCGCTCAATCTCCAATTCGCTCGCTTGCGGGTGGTCGCGCCACTGGTTAGGCGCGCTCTTGTGACCAATCCTGTCGAGCAATCTCCAGTCTGGGTTCGAACGCCGCCTGGCGAGCCGGTGTTATCCGGCGTCAACTGGGGCGGCCTCAAGACCCTTTATATCAAGGAGGTGCGCCGGTTCTTCAAGGTGCAGATGCAGACGGTGTGGGCTCCGGCCATCACCACGCTCCTTTATCTCGCCATTTTTACCGTCGCTCTAGGCCGCGGCGGGCGCACCGTGATGGGCGTTCCGTTCGCCGATTTCATCGCTCCCGGGCTGATTGTCATGGCGATGATCCAGAATGCCTTCGCCAATGCGAGCTTCTCGCTCCTCGTCGGCAAGATGCAGGGCAATATCGTCGATTATCTGATGCCTCCGCTCTCGACGGGCGAGCTGATCGCCGGACTTGTCGGCGCGGCAGTCACCCGCGCTTTCCTCGTCGGTATTGCCGTTTGGCTTGCCATGCTGCTCTGGCCCGGCGTCCACGTACGCATCGAGCATCCGCAATGGATCCTCTGGTTCGGCCTGATGGGCGCGCTGATGCTGAGTTTCATGGGACTGCTCACATCGCTCTGGGCCGACAAGTTCGATCATGCCGCCGCAGTGACCAACTTCGTCGTGACGCCTTTGTCATTGTTGTCGGGGACGTTCTATTCGATCCATCAGCTCGCGCCCTCGTTCCAGGCGGTCAGCCATGCGAACCCCTTTTTCTACGTAATCTCGGGGTTCAGGCACGGCTTCCTGGGGATCAGCGATTCGCCGATTGCCGTTGGCGCGATCGGACTACTCGTCCTGAACATCCTGCTCTGGGCGGCCTGCTACACGCTGATCCGGCGCGGTTGGAAGATCAAACAGTAAGCGATCTCAAAAGCTTAGCTCGTTAAGCTTTTTGAACGGGCGATAACGACCGCGTTCAGCGTTCAAGCAACAGACCTGGCGCACAACCTACCGCATCAACTGCTCGTAAGGAGAGCCAAGTGATGCGTAAGGTTCTGATTTCCGCCGCCGCCGCAGTTTCCGCACTTGCGTTCGCGGCGCCCGCCGCCGCCCAGTATAATCCGGCGCGTGCACCGCAAGCCTACGGCTATAACGGCTACAACAACTACAGCGGCTACAATGGTTACAATGGTTACAATGGTTACAATGGCTACGGCAGCGTCCGCAGCCTGCAGGTCCGAATCGACCAGGTGCAGCGCCAGATCAATCGGCTGGATCGCCAGAACCTGATGAGCGATCGTTCAGCCGACCGCCTTCGCGCGGAATCCGCCGGCATCGAGCGCCGCCTTCACAGTGCGGCCCGCTATGGCCTGAACCCACGGGAAGCGAACGACATCAACGTTCGCGTGGCGAGGCTCGAAGAGCGCGTTCGGCACAATAGCGTCAGCCGCAACAACCAGTGGGGCTACAACAATAACGGTTGGGTCGACCGCGATCGCGACGGCCGCAATGACCGCTACGAAGACGACCACGGCTATCGCCATGACTAAGGCCTAAAGTCTAGGTCCAAAAGCGAGGCGCTTCGGGAGCAATCCCGGAGCGCCTTTGCCTTATTTCGGGCCTCTGGGTATAGCCGCGGCACTGGCCCCGGGGGGCCGATCTCGCCACCACAGAAGGACTCGCCGCACATGGCCATCACGCCGCTCATGCCCGTTTATCCGCGTTCGCCCGTGCGGCCGGTTCGAGGCGAGGGGACGTACCTCTACGGAGAGGGCGGCGAGAAATATCTCGATTTCGCCGCGGGCATTGCGGTCAACATCCTGGGCCATGGCCACCCGCACGTGACCAAGGCGATCCAGGATCAGGCGGCGACGCTGATTCATGTTTCCAATCTGTATGGCAGCCCGCAGGGCGAAGCTTTCGCGCAGCGTCTCTGCGACCTGACCTTCGCGGACACGGTGTTCTTCACCAATTCCGGCGTCGAGGCGATAGAGTGTGCGATCAAGACGGCGCGCCGCTACCATTATGCTAAGGGCAATCCGCACAAGCACGACCTGATCACGTTCAAAAACGCCTTCCACGGCCGTTCGATGGGCGCGATCAGCGCCACCGATCAGGCGAAGATGATTGACGGCTTCGCGCCGCTTCTGCCCGGCTTCAAGGTCGTCGAGTTTGACAATCTCGAAGCCGCTCTCGCTGCGGTCGACGAGAATACCGCCGGCTTCCTCATCGAGCCGATCCAGGGCGAGGGCGGCATCCGCCCGGCCAGCAGGGAATTCCTTCAGGGCCTTCGTCAGATCTGCGACGAGAAGGACCTGATGCTGGTGTTCGACGAAGTGCAATGCGGCGTCGCGCGCACCGGTCATCTCTATGCCTATGAGCATTACGGCGTCGTTCCGGATATCATGGCGAGTGCGAAGGGCATTGGTGGCGGCTTCCCTCTGGGTGCCTGCCTTGCAAGCGAGAAGGCGGCTGCCGGAATGGTCATCGGCACGCATGGATCGACCTATGGCGGCAATCCGCTCGCGATGGCTGCCGGCCAGGCCGTGTTCGACATCGTCGCGACCGAGGAGTTCCTGGCTGACGTTCGCAGCAAGGGTGAACGCCTTCGTTCCGCGCTTGAGCAGATGATCCCCAATCACGACCATCTGTTCGAAAGCGTTCGCGGCGTCGGCCTGATGCTCGGCATCAAGATGAAGACGGACAGTCGTGCTTTCGTGACTTACCTGCGTGAGCGCGGCCTGCTGACGGTTGCGGGCGGCGAGAATGTCGTTCGCGTATTGCCCCCGCTGAACATCGAGGAGGAGCATATCCGCGAGTTCGTGGAGACCCTCTCGGCTGCCGCCGCGGAGTATGAGGTTCCCGCGGCTGCTGCCTGAGCAGCGGTTGAGAGGTGCCCCCGGGCGTCCTATCTAGGCGCAATGCCTGAAAACGGACTGTCCCAAGACGTCGCCATCGGCGTTACCATTCCCGCGCGCGACGCACGTGGCCGAGCCGCCCGCATCGGCCCGGTGCTGGATTCCATCCTGTCCGCGCACAATTACCCGCCGGTCGTGGAGCGGCTGCTGGCGGAAGCATTGATCCTTACCGCCTTGCTCGGATCGCTGCTCAAGGACCCCCAGGGCCAGATGACGCTTCAGGCCCAGACCGAGAATGGCGCGATCGACCTGCTCGTCTGCGATTATCTCGCGGGCGAGCTCCGCGGCTATGTCCGCCACGATCCCGAGCGGATTGCCGATCTCGGCCCGAATCCCTCGCTCTTTGCGCTGTTCGGCAAGGGATATCTGGCGATCACCTTCGACCAGCCGGTCAGCGATGAGCGATATCAGGGCATCGTCCCACTGGAAGGCGACAGCCTGGCGCAGGCCGCCCAGAGCTATTTCGCGCAGTCCGAGCAGATCCCCAGCCTGGTCCGGCTCGCGGCGGAGAAACGCGACGGCCATTGGGTGGCCGGCGGCATTCTGTTCCAGCATCTGCCGGAAGGCGAGGAGGGCCGGGAACGCCTCCATACGCAGCTCGACCATCCGGACTGGCCGCACGTCGCAATCCTCGGCGGATCGGTGAAAACGGAAGAACTGGCCGATCCCGGGCTTCCGCTGGATGAACTCATCTGGCGGCTGTTCCATGAAGAGGCGGAGGTCCGTACCTTCACCCCGGTTCATCTCTCGCGCGGATGCAGATGCGATCCTGAATATGTGCGCTCGGTTATTGCACGCTTTCCGGAGGACGAGCGCAAGGCGATGGTCGGTCCTGATGGACTGATCACGGTTGACTGCGCCTTTTGCTCGACGAGCTTCCCGATAACGCTCGAAGACGTCTCTTAGCCGACAGAATTTCCCAAGCGGTAAGAAATCCGTGGTAAATGGCCGCGATGAACCGATCATTTGGAGCGGCGAGTCGTTTCGCTGGGGCGGCACTCATAGTGCTGTCCCTTGCGGCTGCCGTGCGACCTTCGGTTTTCTCGCAAACGTCGGGCGGTCTGTGGGAGGTCAGCCGATCGGACGGCGGCCGCCGCAACATCTGCATCCCGGACCCGGTTGTCCTGGCGCAGTATGAGCATTTGAAGTCTCGCTGCAGCCGCGAGGTGCTTCGCGATCAGAGCGGACGTGCGGAGATCAGCTACAGCTGCACGGGCGGGGGTTTCGGCCAATCAAAGGTTGAGCAGCTAACTCCAAGGTCGCTCCGGATCGAGACTCAGGGAATTTCAGGCGACGCGCCGTTTCACTACGTGCTTCAGGCCCGACGGCTCGGTGACTGCTGAGCGGTTTTTCAAGGCCATTAAGCAAGGGTTTAACCAAGATACGCTAGGAAGGACTCGTGCCGGATTTGGCACGCTTTCCTCCCAACGGGCCTCGGCCCGGAACTGGGCCGCCTTTCCAGCCGGACGGGCGGCCCTTCTTTTTTCCTCGCTCGTCCGCGCCTAGATGCGCGCGAATGACGCTAGCGCAAGAAAATCAGAGAAAGGCCGTGGTCCTCCTTTCAGGGGGACTCGATTCGATGGTCTGTGCTGCGCTCGCGCGCGAGCAAGGCTTCGAGGTGCTGGCGCTGACGATCGACTATAACCAGCGTCACCGCGTTGAAATCGATGCGGCACGCCAGATCGCTTCGTCGCTCGCGGCGCGCCAGATTGTACTGCCGCTCGATTTGAGGGCCTTCGGCGGTTCGGCATTGACGAGCGACCTGGCTGTTCCAAAGGATGGAGTCGGTGAGGGCATTCCGATCACCTACGTGCCCGCCCGCAACACGATCTTCCTGAGCCTTGCGCTCGGCTTGGCCGAGGCGAGCGGGGCGAGGGACATTTTCGTCGGCGTCAACGCGCTCGATTATTCAGGCTATCCCGATTGTCGCCCGGGGTTCGTTGCGGAGTTCGAGCGGCTCGCCAACGTCGCCACCAAGGCAGGCGTTGAAGGGGACAGGTTCACGATCCACACGCCGCTGCTGCACCTGACCAAGGCGGACATTGCGCGGGAGGCACAGCGCCTGGGCCTCGACGCAGGGCTCAGCCACAGCTGCTACGATCCGGATCCGGATGGTGGCGCCTGCGGCGAGTGCGATGCATGCCGCCTCCGCGCCAAGGGCTTCGCCGACGCGGGTATCGCCGATCCAACCCGGTACGCGGTTCAAGCGGACGCCGGCTGATGGCTTATGCAGTGAAGGAGTGCTTCCTCACGCTCCAGGGCGAGGGGATGCAAACGGGACGCCGCGCGGTCTTCCTTCGCTTCGCCGGCTGCAACCTCTGGTCGGGCCGGGAGCAGGATCGTGCCACGGCTCAATGCAATTTCTGCGATACTGATTTCGTCGGCATGGACGGGGAGGGCGGCGGCAAGTTCGCCGACGCGGATTCACTGGCCGACCGAGCGCTCGAGACCTGGGGCCAGGCCGGCCAGGATCTGCTGGTGGTGATCACGGGCGGAGAGCCGATGCTTCAGTTGGATGGCGCCCTGATCGACGCCTTGCATCAGCGCGGCTTTCGGGTCGCGGTCGAGAGCAACGGAACGCTTGCAGCCGTCGATGGGATCGACTGGCTCTGCGTCAGTCCCAAAGCCGGCACCAACGTGGTCCAACGAAGCGGAAACGAGCTGAAGCTGGTGTGGCCCCAGCCGGGGATCGAACTCGAGCAACTCGAGAGCTGGGACTTCGATCACTTCCTCGTGCAGCCGATGGACTGCGACATGCGGGAAGAGGCTCTGGGCGCTGCCGTCAAGCTCGTGATGGATCGTCCGCGCTGGCGCCTGTCGCTGCAGACGCACAAGATCCTTGGATTGCCCTAATCAGAATTGCCGGTCGAATTATCGATCGCGTTCGAACCTTCCTCATTCGTCGGGATTTGAACGTCCGCGGCCATGTTCGCATCTGCGCCGGTCGCGGCGTCGATTGCTGTCGTATCTCCCGCAGGAGGAGTCTCAGCCGTCAGCGTCTGCGTCGCAGTGTTGGTATTTTCGACCGACTGGTTTTTGCTGCCGCAGCCGGCGACCAAGAGTGCCGCGCATCCAAGCACGATGAGCTTTCTCAAGAATTCCTCCGAATCAGTCATGAAAAAGGGGCTGCCGAGATAAACCCGGCAGCCCCTAGATAAAAAATGCCTCCGGTGCGGAGGCATTGATTACATCGCGTTGTTGGCTGCTGCGTTCGCAGAGTCAGCGGCGCTGTTGGCTGCGTCGGCGGCGCTGTTGGCTGCGTCAGCGGCGTTCATGCTCATGTTCGCGTCCGTAGTCGCGTTCATGTCCATGGCGTTGGCATCCATCGTCGTGTCGTTCACGATCAGGTTGTCCGTCGCGAGGTTGTCAACGTTCATCGTGTTGTCAGCGGATTCATTGCTGCTGCAAGCCGAAACCGCCAGGGCCGCACCGGCGACCAGGATAAGAGCACGCATTCAAAACTCCCTAGATTATCCGATCTGGATGAGGCGAAACCCCTCTCGCAAATCGCGCGCACAATAGTCTGAAGCATCCGCCGCCTTCAAGTGACTTTGCACGGCGCTTCCAAGCTGTTGAGAAAGCCCGGAAAATTGCTCTTTAGGACCTGATCCAGATCGCCTTTCGTCGTCTTGTTCCCAAGTGCTGACAGGCTTGTGACGCCAAATTCACTGATGCCGCAAGGCACGATCCCGCCGAAGTGGGCGAGCTCGGGCGAGAGGTTGATCGCTATGCCGTGAAGGGTCACCCAACGTTTCACGCGAATGCCCAGAGCGGCGATTTTCTTTTCGCTTGCGCCCTGGCCGACCCAGATGCCGATGCGTCCCTCGGCGCTATGCGCGGCCACTCCAAGATCGCCGAGCGTGGAAATGATCCAGCCCTCAAGGGAATGCACCAGGCGGCGTACGTCGCGGCCGCGACGATCGAGGTCGAGCATCAGATAGACGACCCGTTGGCCTGGCCCGTGATAGGTGTATCGCCCGCCGCGACCGGCTTCGTAGACCGGGAATCCAAGCGGGTTGAACAGTTCGGCGGGGTCTGCGCTCGTCCCCGCGGTGAACAGGGGCGGGTGCTCGAGCATCCAGACGCACTCCGGCGCTGTCCCTGCGCGGATGGCCGCGGCGCGATCCTCCATGAAAGCGAGCGCTTCCTCATAGGGAACGAGAGCGTCGCTGGTGCGCCATTCGATGTCATCTGCAGCGAACACGGCGGGGACATGGCCCCGTCGAAGGTCAGCCGCAAGCGTTGCAAGCCGGGGCAGGGGCAAGCATAACGCTCGTCAAAGCAATTCAAGTGGGGGGAAACGTGGCGAGCAAACTGTCTATCTCTCGGGCCTGGGACGAGAGTCTGGAAATATTCCGGCGGGACGGCGGATTGCTCGTTTCCGTCGCGCTCGCTCTCATCGTCCTTCCCGCAATCGTCGTCGGGATCGTTGCTCCGCCCGAACCCGGCGCGGCGACTTCGGGTTCAGCGCAGCTTCTGCGCCTGGTCGCGGGGTTGATCGCAGTCGTTGGGCAACTGGCGTTGATCCGCCTTGCGCTCGGGCCGAGCACGACGGTCGGCGACGCAATCAGTCACGGTCTACGGCGGTTTCCGTCGGCCTTGGGGGCGATCATCCTCCTAATCCTCATCATGGCTGTCGTGATCATTCCCGTGATGGGCGTGCTTGCAGTGCTGGCGGGCGTCGATCCCGCGACCATGGAAACGAACCCCAGCCCGCAGGTAGGGCTACTCGTGATCGTCATGTGCTTCATTGCACTCGCGATTTCCGTCCGTTTCACGCTCATTTCATCGGTTGCGAGCGCCGAGCCGATCGGCCCGTTCGCGATCATCAAACGCTCCTGGGATCTGACCCGCGGCCACTACTGGCGGGTACTGGGGCTCGTGGTGCTTCTGCTGATTGCGGCGGTGGTCCTGCTGATGACCGCCGGCATTCTTGGGGGGCTTTTCGCGCGGCTGGTGAGCTCGGGCATCGAGCCCTTCTCGATCTCGGCGCTCATCGTGTCGCTGGTAGCGGGGGTTGCACAGGGCGCCTTTTCGGTCCTGGCTTCGGTGATGCTTGCGCGAGTTTATGCCGAGTTGGCCGGCGGCGGTGCTGAAGTGACCGTACCGAGCAGCGGTACCTGAGGAGCCGAAGCCTTCGGCAGGATGCCGAGCAACCGCGGATCTGGGAAACGCTCGATCGCTCGCTTGTAGGCGACGAAGCCGGCGCGACGATATGCGCTCAGAGCGGCCGGATGGTCGAGCGTGCACGTGTGGACATGGACCCGTCCTATGCCCTCACGCCATGCGAGGCGGAGGGTCTCCCCGAGCAGCCAGCGGCCATAGCCATGGCCTGCCAGCTCTGGAAGCAAGCCGATATAAGCAAGCTCGCACTCGGCGGCCCGACGGAAGTCGAGCTCGACCATGCCGATCTCCGTTCCAAGCTCGTCGATCACGACATACAGTTCGACAGCCTGGTCCCGGATGGTCCGCTCGAGCTGCTCGTCGGTCATCAGGAGCCGGGAGAACCAGAGCCAATGCTTGCCGATCTTGCGAAACAGTTGGCGGTACTCGTCGGTGTCGGGTTCGGACAAGCGGCGGAGCGACAGGCTTGAGGGAGGAACCTGCCCGGCCGGAGCATCGTGCATTTCCAGGAAGGTGACGACGGCCACGAGGTCGCCATCCTTGATCGGCTCGTAGCTCATTTCCATGCTGCCAGCGGCGGAAGGCTCATGAGGATCGCGTCGATGTTCCCGCCTGTCTTGAGCCCAAAGAGCGTGCCTCGGTCATAGAGCAGGTTGAACTCGACGTAACGGCCGCGAAACTCGAG
>JBKPKE010000172.1:0-5263 GCA_046730955.1 Pseudomonadota bacterium | reverse complement strand
CTCTATGTCGTACCGCCCTTCACACTTGTCGCACTGTGGATCGCATCGCGGCGTATCGGCGATCTTGAAGCGACCCGAGAGGAGCGTGCGGCGGGCGCCTAAAGATCAATCGAAATCGTGGCGGGCCTGGACTCGCATAGTCGCCGATCTGGAAAACGCTGATCGTCACCGTGCCGGTCATGCCAGAAAGTTCTGCAGGCCCGACCACCATCTGCGGCTCGAATGCCTCGAAGATCTTCGTCTCGATCGTCACACGATATTTCTCACTGCTCTCACCAAGAGGCGCCTCCAACCCATCCGGCCAGAGCCAACCAGCCCTGCTCCGTCGAACCCACGAGACTTCCAATCCCCATCTGCTGTCATCTCAGCCTTCAGACTGATCGGCGACGGGGGCCGCATGGTTTCGCCGGTGACGACCCGTTCGACCGCTACAGCATCATCGTCGGCCAATCCCCGCGCCCGGACCGAAACCGATGTGCCGAGCGCGAGCGGCGAAAGAACAATCTCCTGCAGCGTGCCAGGAACAAGTAGCACGAGGGCTTCACCCGTCGCGTGTGAGTCCATCACCCATTCCGAACCTCTGCACCCGCGCAACAACCCGCTGAGCCTGAAGCGCCTCGGCCCGATGGGAACGGCTGACGCAAACTGGAACAGCTCACTCCCAAGCGCTGCGAGATTTGCGCCGTTCCTCAAAGCCGCCTCGTCACGACTTTCGAGCCAGTGCTCCGCATCAGCCAACTCAACATCGACGCTGTCGCCAGCGTCCAGTGTGCTCAACGCGGTTCCGATTACAGCTTCGGCGGACGCTGACGCGATTGTGCGGACTTCACCGTTGATCGTGACTTCGATTGGAACCGGCCGCCAGCCAGCGCCTGCCTGACAGGCCGCAACCTGCAGCGTTGGAACGTCGTGCCTGCCGAGACCCAGATCGGGCAAATCAAGCACGACGAGATTTGTTGGCAAAGCGATCTCATCAGGCGCGGGCAAATGGCCGCCACTGTCCGCTGGTATGCTCGCAACGGCGTCCCATGCGCGAGAAAGACCGATGCGGATGACCAGCTCCTCAACGGTCGCTTCATCCACGCGCCAGGCCGTTCCTTCGATCACGACAGTCGAACCCGGCATGACGTCCAGCCGATCCGGGGGCAGACGCAGCGTCAGTCTGTCACGCTCTGCCCATCGCCTTGCCAGGCTCGTCTCGGCCAGCGCCTTTGCGCGATCCGGGTTGAGCGCCGGAAGCTCGACCCTCTCCTCATTCCCGCCGCTAGACGCTGCGGTCGCGCGCATCTGGCCCGTCTGGAAATCGCGAGCTGGATCGTAAAAGGAGAGTTCCAGTGCGCGCGGCAGATTGCGCGCCGGGACCTGCTCCCGTTCCGTCTTGGGAACGCCGAGCTCGTCCTGGTCCGGTTCAAACCTCCGATCGTCCGGCGTGCGTAGCAGGTCGCCATCGTCGAACAGAGGAACGGCGAATTGCTCGACAAGCGGTTGGACAGATGCCTGCTTGCCTTCTCCATAGGCTGCGTACCCCACGACCGGCTCAGCAGCCGGGCTGTCCCGCGAACTCCGCGGGTCGGAAAATTGAACGTCAGTTCGAGTGATCGACACTCACCTGTTCGGGGGTGGGCCAACAGGAGGTGTCCCCATGCGCAAATCCGCTTTTGCTTTGGCTTTTGCACCAATCACGATCGCCGTCGCGGCCCCTGCATCCGCCGCGACGACCACCGACCCGATCGGCGATTTCCTGCCGAGCTACAACGGGCCCCAAACGGGCGAATTCGACGTCACCAACTTCTCGGTCCTGTACGATCCCGCAGCCCAGTTCTTTCGCGTCGCCGGAACGCTTGCCGGCAACATCGATCCTGAGACCGACGGCTACTACATCATCGGCGTGAACACTGGCGCCGGAGCGATCGATCCGTTCGACTCAATCGGCCAGGGCAACGTCACGTTCGACAAGGTCGCGATTGTTGCAGGCGAGGGCGAAGCATTCATCGGGCCGAACGATCTTACCTTCGACATCTTCGGGAATAATTTCGTCGTCCTGATCCCTCTGTCCCTGCTCGGACCTGGCACCACCGATCCTCTGAACTTCGGCTTCAACCTGTGGCCGCGGACCGAGATCGATACGCCCGGCGTCCTCGAGCACATTTCGGACTTCGCTCCCAACAATTCGCTCCTCAAGCCATCGGCCGTTCCCGAACCCATGACCTGGCTGACGATGCTTCTCGGCTTTGCCTTGACTGGTGGCGCGCTTCGCTTTCGTCGCGCGAAGAAAGCCGGGCTTCAGCTGGTCTAGGATTCCGGGCCTCGCTGTTTGCCGGCGGTAAACAATGTTAACGACGGTCGGTTGAGCCGGCGGTAACAGCATTGCGTCAGGGGGCGCGCAATGCGCGAGTATCAATTGCATTTCCTCGATCGTAGCGGCGGCGAGATCGCGCACACCTATCCATTTCCGGCCCGGAGTGACGCGGAGGCCATCGCCTTCGCCCGGATCTGGCGGGAGGACGCGCCGATGGAGCTTTGGTTGAACGACATTCGGCTCCAACGTTGGAACCACACGAAGAATGGCGGCTAGCCGCGCATTCTGTTGAGCCGCTCGCCAACTTCAAGCTGAGCGAGCAAGTCCTCCATCATTTCGGCGACTTCTGCCTGGGGGCCGAGCCGCACACGGCGGCCTAGCTCCGGACTGCTCGCCCAGGCTTCCCCTCCCTCCAGGCTGAAGATGATGCCGCTCGTCTTTTCCTTTTCGGCCTCTCGGTCGGACAGGATGCTGCGCACGATCTGCACGAAACCGATGATTGCAGCGCAGGCGAGCAGGAACACCCCCACGACGAAGATATCCTCAGGCCCCTCGAGGAATTGTAATGGTGGTCCGACGAAAAGGACGTCGCCCATCGCGGCCGAGGCAATCGCGACGAGGCTCGCGGTCCACCATCCGGCCAGCACCGCTGCGGCGAGCACGAACGGGATATACGTCGTCACCGGAATTCCGCCGACCACGCCCACAACGGATGCTCGAACAGCCGTCGGAATCGCCACTGCCAATATTCCGACGAGGAGCGCCGCCCGTCCGCTGAAAGGATGGCCCGCCAGCCATTTCTTCAGAATCGATTTTCCGAGCATGGAAACGCTCTCCCCAGCGTCTTCGAAGCATGACGGATATTCTGCCTCGCACGGCGTGTCGCTTCGGGTTTCCCTTTAACCCATGTGAAATCCTCACCTACGCTCGGTCCAACCAGGTAGGTGAATCATTCCCGACCCGAAACGAGGTTCTTGAGGCGCCCCTGGCCTCACAGCCTCCTCACCCGCGGCACTCCGCTCCGCGTCTCGCTCAGTTCGGTTAGCGCCCACACCATCGCGTCTGCGCGATCCGGCGACCGCCCCAGGATCTCGTTGCTACCGCCCGTGGTCAGCCTCGCAAGCTCATCCTCGAGCTCGGGAAAGCTGCCTGCCAGGAACGCCCGCCTGGTCTCGAAACGTAAGGCGATGGGTTCCGCGCGCGCCACTTTCCCTCGGGACGCGTTGACCAACTTTACTCTCACGCCGACCTCGGCGGCCTTGATCACGCTCTCGACCATCGCTCCGCCATTGTTCGCCTCCGCGACCACCATGTCCGCGTCCCAGCGTTCGACCGCCACAGCAATGCGCCTCGCCCATCCCTCCGGGCGCAGCCCCTGGCAGCTCTCATCGGCAAGCACGTAGAGCCGTCCCTCCGCTCGCTCCGCAACGACGATCCCGCAGGCATCGGAATTCGGCCCGGCTCCCGCCGGCGGATCGACGCCGACGACGATCCGTTCAAGATTCGCGGGTGGATCCGTCCGTGACTCATCGATCAGCTTGCGCGGCCAGAGCGCGCCTTCGACATCGGCGAAGAGGACACCGTCGAGCTCCTGTCGGCCAAGCCGCGTCCCGCCATAGGTTGCCGTCATCACTTCAACGAACTTCGCGTCCAGGTTCACATTGTCGCTCGTGCGGCCCGTGGTCGTGACCGTCCAAGGGTCGTTCTGGATCCTGTGGAGCAGGTCGATCGATCGCGGTGTCGTCGTTACTAGCGCCCGCGGGCGTCGTCCCCGCCGAAGGCCGAACTGCAGATTGTCCCACGCCGCGTCCGCTTCCCTCCACTTCGCAAGCTCGTCGCACCAGGCGAGGTCATGCTCCGGGCCGCGCAAGCCGTCGGCATGGTCCCCCGAAAATAGCTGTGCTTCGCTGCCGTTCGGCCATCGCAGTCGCCCGAGGCTCGGTTCCCAGCTCAAAGCTTGCCGGTGCAGCTTCGCAACCGCGAGCAGTCCGCTGACGCCCTCGACCATGATGCTGCGCGCGTCCGCGATCGTCGCGCCGACCAATGCGATGCGGACACGCGGCCGGGAGCTTGCGGCGGCGTGAACCCATTCGGCTCCCGCCCTCGTCTTACCGAAGCCCCGCCCCGCCATCAGCAGCCAGACACGCCAGCTTTCCGCGGTGGGTGGCAGCTGGCTTTCATGCGCCCATGCCTCGAAGCATGCGTCGAGCCGAAGAAGCTCGATGACGGTCATGCTTTGAATGATGCGGACGCAATCTTCCCCGCTCGCGTTGGCCAGCGCGAGCATCGCCTCGCGCATCGATTTGTATCTCATGCGTTCGCGCCGGACTCCGCCTCGCGCTTGCGCAGCCGCTTTAGCTTTCCGAGCAGTCGTTCGCGGATCTCCTCGACATCGTCCGGCGGCACTTCCGTCGTCGCCTCGATCGCCGTGTCGCGATGCATCTTCAGCAACGTGAGCGCGAGCTGGTTGGGATATTCGACCATCCTCTCCTCGCTCCCGTCCTTGCGCCGGACGAGCTTCTCCGTCCCCACGAACGCCCGCTCGAGGAGCACCAGCTCCAGCCGCTGATAAGCCGCTCCGACCGCCTCCAGCCATGCACCACGAAACGCAGCGTCGGCCTTCCGGCGCCGGTATGCTGAACTGACCGACACGCCCGCTTCGGCAGCCGCGAGCGTTACGTTGCATGTTTCCGCCAGCATGGAGAGGAAGTCCGTTTCCTTGGCCTTGGTCCAATCGCGCTTCGAGGCCTTACGCACCTGGGCCTTCCGTCCTCCGGCCAGCACGCGTTCGCCAGACCTCGCCTTCCCCGCCAAAGCACCCTCCCCAAAACGGCTTCGGGCCGGCACTCCACGAGGAGCCCGGCCCGAAACCCAATGATCGACTGTGCCTGTCATGTACCTAAAGAGCGTGACGATGTCAGTCGATTATCCCCTTGACCCACCCCAAACTGGACTAACCAGTTT
>JBKPKE010000171.1:0-34570 GCA_046730955.1 Pseudomonadota bacterium | reverse complement strand
GCGATGACCATCGGCTTGTTGCGCTTCTTCTCGGGCTTCGCCGCAGCCGCTGGATGCGCACGAGTAGCGCGGCACTCCGCAACGATCGTCGGGAAGTCGAGGTCGCTGTTGGCGATCAGCGCGTTCTGCGTCGCTGCCTCGCACGCGGCCTGAGTGGAATATTGCGTGGGGACGGTCGCCGCGGGCGAGCATTGAACGGACCCGTCGCCGCATCCGAGAATGGCAATTACGTAGTAGACGGGTCCCATTGCATCGATCCTATTGGCAAGCTGCTGGGAAACCGTCGTTTAATGCTGTTGTTCCACTTGTTTCGCGCCCGTGATTTGCGGCGGCGGAATGCGGCACCTACCTAGGACGTGATGGCCGAAGCAGCGAAAGAGCAGGACAAGAAGCAGGCGGGCTTCCAGACCCTCGTTCGTTTCCTGCCGATGCTCTGGCCCAAGGGCGAAACGGAGCTGAAGGTCCGCGTCATCGCCGCCGTCGTGCTGGTGCTCGCGGGCAAGGCCGCCACTTTGGTCATGCCTTTTGCGTACAAGGCAGTGATCGACCACATGTCCGGACCGGCGGTGGCATTAAGCGTCGTGGCCATGCTCGTCGTAGCCTATGCCGTGGCCCGCTTTGCCGGGGTGCTCGCCGACAATCTTCGCAATGCGTTGTTCGAAAAGGTGGGGCAGGACGCGGCGCGGCGCTTGTCCGGGCAAGTATTTCGCCACATCCATGATTTAAGCCTGCGCTTTCACCTCGAACGCCGCACTGGCTCGCTGACCAAGATCGTCGAGCGCGGGACCAAGAGCATCGACATGATGCTCTATTTCATCCTGTTCAACATTGCCCCGACGGCGATCGAGCTGATCGCCATTTGCGTCATCTTCTTCGTGAAGTTCGGTGCGGGCCTGGTCGCAGCGACGCTTGTGATGGTCGCCGTCTACATCACGTTCACGAGAGCGATCACCGACTGGCGCGCGCAGATCCAGCGCGACATGAACGAGGTCGACAACAAGGCGATCGGCCGCGCCGTCGACTCCCTGCTAAACTACGAGACCGTCAAATATTTCGGCGCGGAAGACCGCGAAGCAAAGCGATACGATGAGGCCATCGGCGCTTTTACGACGGCCGCGGTCCGCAACGAAACCTCGCTTGCCTGGCTCAACATCGGCCAGAGCTTCATCACCAATCTGATGATGGCGGGCGCGATGGCCTTTACGGTCTGGGGCTGGAGCCGCGGACGGTTCACGCCGGGCGACGTGGTGTTGGTCAATTCGCTGCTGATGCAGCTCTTCCGTCCGCTCGACATGCTGGGCTGGGTCTATCGCTCGATCCGCCAGGGCCTGATCGACATGGAGGCGATGTTCGGGCTTCTCGACACACCAGCTGAAGTCACCGACAAGGCAGCTGCGCCGGCCATTTCGGTAACTCGTGGCGAAGTCCGGTTCGAGGACGTTCGCTTCGGCTACGATCCCGGCCGGGAGATTCTCAAGGGTGTCGATCTCACAATTCCGGCAGGCACGACCCTGGCGGTCGTCGGCCCTTCGGGGGCCGGGAAGTCGACACTCGCGAGGCTGCTCTATCGCTTCTACGACCCGACGGCCGGACGCATCCTGATCGACGGGCAGGACATTGCCGAGGTCGCTCAGCGCTCGCTTCGCGCGGCGATCGGCATCGTCCCGCAGGACACGGTGCTGTTCAACGATACCGTCGGTTACAACATTGCCTATGGGCGGGGCGGGTCGACGCAAGCCGATGTCGAAGAGGCCGCGAAGGGCGCTGCAATCCACGATTTCGTCGCGGCGCTTCCGCAAGGCTATGAAAGCATGGTCGGCGAGCGCGGACTGAAACTTTCCGGCGGTGAGAAGCAGCGCGTCGCAATCGCTCGCACATTGCTCAAGAACCCGCCGATCCTGATCCTCGACGAGGCAACCAGCGCGCTCGACAGCCGCACGGAAGCGGCGATCCAGGAGACGCTCGAGCGCATTGCTCGGAACCGCACGACGATCGTCATTGCGCATCGGCTTTCGACGGTGGTTGGCGCCGATCGGATCGCAGTGCTGGAAGAGGGGCGCGTCGCCGAGCTGGGTACTCATGAGGAACTGCTCCAGCGCGGTGGACTCTATTCCGAGCTGTGGTACCGGCAGGCCGCGGAACGAGTGCTGGAGGAGGCCGCTGAGGCGGCCGAGTAAGGCGCACGCCAACCGTCATTCAGGCTAACGCAAGCAGCGTCCGGCTTGGAGGCCTTCAAAATCCGAGACTCGTGAGGAATTTCCGATGGTTCGTACCCTGTTGCTTGCCGGCGCTGCGCTCGGCGTGACGATTTCTCCCGCCGCTGCAGCTCCCGTGAAGAAGGGGTCGCCGGCCACTCTTCCCGCGTCCAACCCCTTCGCCAAGGCGAGCACGCTTCCATTTCAGACGCCCGACTTCTCCAAGATCAAGGATAGCGATTATCTTCCGGCATTGCTCGCCGGCATGGCTGAGCAGAAGCGCGAGGTTGCTGCGATCGCCAACAATCCCGCGGATCCGAGCTTCAACAACACGATGGTCGCGCTTGAACGGTCGGGAGCTTTGCTCGATCGTACGCAGGCAGTGTTCAACGCCGTCAATGGCGCCAACACGAACGACACATTGCAGGCGACAGACACCAAGACCGCGCCGCTACTCGCCCAGCACGACGACTACATCTATCTGAACAGGAAGCTCTTCGAACGCGTCGAGACGCTTTACAACAAGCGCGAAAGCCTCGGCCTGAACCCAGAGCAGGCGCGGTTGCTGAAGGTCTATTACGATCGGTTCGTAAAGGCCGGCGCGAAGCTCGATCCGGCAAAGCAGGCGCATCTGAAGCAGCTAAACTCGCGTATCTCCACGCTCGAGACTCAGTTCGGTCAGACGCTTCTGGCCGCGACAAAGGCCGGAGCGTTGCACGTCACCGACAAGGCCGCGCTCGCCGGACTTTCCGACGATCAGATCGCGGCCGCGGCGCAGGCGGCGAAGGACCGAAAGCTCGACGGTTACGTGCTGCCGCTTCAGAACACAACGCAGCAGCCGGCGCTGGAATCGCTGACCGACCGCGCGACCCGCGAAGCGCTGTACAAGGCAAGCGTCACGCGCGCGTCGAAGGGCGACGCAAACGACACGCGCACGTTGATCACTGAGATCGCGCAGCTTCGCGCCCAGAAGGCCGGCCTGCTCGGCTTCCCCAGCTATGCGGCTTATTCGCTGCAGGACCAGATGGCGAAGACGCCTGAGGCGGCGTTGGCATTCATCAACGGCATCCAGCCCTCGCTGACCGCGAAGGAGAAGGCGGAATATGCCGACATCCAGAAGCTGGTCGATGCGCAGGGCGGTGGGTTCAAGGCGCAGCCGTCGGACTGGAACATCTATGCCGAGCAGATCCGCAAGCAGCGGTACGCCCTCGATAGCGATCAGCTGAAGAACTATTTCGAGTTCAACAAGGTGCTCGAGGACGGAGTCTTCTACGCCGCCAACCAGCTCTACGGAATCAGCTTCAGCGAACGTAAGGACCTACCGACCTGGAACCCCGACATGCGGGTGTTCGAGGTGAAAGATGCGAACGGCAAGCCGATGGCTCTGTTCTACATCGACCCGTGGAAGCGCGACAACAAAGGCGGCGGCGCCTGGATGGACAATCTCGTCGGCCAGTCGACGCTGCGCGGCACCTTGCCCGTCATCTACAATGTCGAGAACTTCACCAAACCTGCGCCCGGCAAGCCCATGCTCATCAGCTGGGACAATGTGACGACCATGTTCCACGAGTTCGGCCACGCCTTGCACGGCATGTTCTCTTCGCAGACCTATCCCCTGATCTCGGGAACGAACGTAGCCCGCGACTTCGTCGAGTTTCCCTCGCAGTTCAACGAGAACTGGGCGCTCGATCCCAAGGTGCTGCCGCACTATGCGGTCCATTATCAAACGGGACAACCTCTCCCGCAGGATCTGATCGACAAGATCAAAAAGGCCCGCACGTTCAACCAGGGCTACGAGCTTGGCGAGGCGATTACCGCCGCCAAGATGGATCTCGACTGGCACTCCCTGCCCGCCGATTCTCAGCGCCAGGACGCCGACCAGTTTCAGGCCAAGTCGTTGGCAAGCGGCGGCTTCGACTATCAGGACGTCCCGCCTCGCTACTTCACGCCTTATTTCTCGCACATTTGGGGCGGCGGCTATGCCGCGGGATACTACGCCTACCAGTGGACCGAGATGCTCGACCATGATGTCTTCGCATGGTTCAGCGCTCACGGCGGCCTGACGCGCGAGAACGGCCAGCGCTTCCGCGACATGATCCTGTCGCGCGGCAACACTATGGATTATAGTGAAATGTACCGCGCCTTCACCGGTCACGATCCGCAGGTCGAGCCGATGCTGGAATATCGCGGACTGACCGAAGTGACGCAGGGCGAGTAATCCGCATGACCATCCGCCAGCTCGACGATTGGACCTTCATCGGCGGTCAGATCCGCCCTGAGGAGATCGCCGGGCTGGCGCAGATGGGCGTGACCCTGATCGTCAACCATCGACCGGACGGCGAAGAACCGGGTCAGCCACTCGGCATGGAGATCGAGGAAGCAGCGAGTGCTGCAGGCATCGATTATCGGGCCATCCCGATCATTCGCGGAATCGGCCCAGCAGATGCAGACGCGACGGGTGAGGCGATCGCTTCGGCGAAAGGCAAGACCTTGATGTTCTGTCGGTCGGGAAATCGGTCGGCGCTAGCCTGGGCATTGGCCCAAAGCGATCGCGGTGTTCCTCGCGAGGAGATCGAGCGGAAGCTGGCGGACGTGGGAATCGATCCTACGCCCATTGCCCACCTGCTCTAGCGGGTAAGCAATCTTCGGGCTTCCAGGACGTCCTCGTCCAGAACCATCAGCCGTATCGGCATCATCGGGCCCCATCCAAAGCTGCTCATCTCGGCGTCGAACAGCACCGCCTCTATCCCTTCGCTTTCCAGGTTCAGGCGCGCAAGCTCCGCCTCAATTCGATTGTCGAAACGGGCAAGCTCGACGAGACTCACCAGGGATGTACATCGCCGGCGGCGGCTTCTGCCGGCCGCGGCGCCCGGCCTAACATCGCATTGCGGTGCGGGAAGCGCCCGAACCGCGCGATCACGTCACGATGTTTTTCGGCAAAGCCGAGCAGATAATCGTCGGCCAGGGCCGTGAAGAGCTGCACCGACCGGTTCTGGTCGGCGAGGTTCTCGCTGTGCTCGAATGGCATGTAGAAGAATTGCCGTTCCTTCCGGTCGACCTGGTCGTCAAAGCCGAGCCCGACCGCCTTCTTCGCGATGGCCAGGGCCAGGTGATCCGTCTGGAACTGGTCGGCATGGTCGCGGAACATGTTCCGGGGGAACTGGTCGAACAGAATCGTCGCGGCGAGGGCCGTGAGCGGATCAACGAGGAAGGCTTCGACCGGCAGCCGCCGCTTCAGCTCGTACAGCTCTTCGAAGCGCTGACGGATCTCTTCGTCGAATATGGGATCGGCCTTCCACCATTGTTTCGGGTCGAGCCCAAACCAGAAGGTGAGAACGTCCTGCCGCCAATCCGATTGACCTGCGCCTTCTCGAAGGGTCACGCGGCGGCGGTGCCTCCGACCGTGAGGCCTTCGATCAGCAGCGTCGGCTGGCCAACGCCGGCCGGGATGGACTGGCCGCCCTTGCCGCAAATGCCGACTCCCTCATCGAGCTCGAGGTCGTTGCCGATGCCCTTGATCTTGGTGAGCACCGTCGGTCCGTCGCCGATGAGGGTCGCGCCCTTGATCGGCTCGGCGATCTTGCCGCCGCGGATGCGATAGGCCTCTGTGCACGAGAAGACGAACTTGCCGCTGGTGATATCGACCTGTCCGCCGCCGAAGCTCTTGGCGTAGATGCCGTCGTTCACCCGGCTTACGAGCTCACCTGGGTCGTCGTTTCCGGCAAGCATGAACGTGTTGGTCATGCGGGGCATGGGCGCGTGGGCAAAGCTCTCACGGCGGCCATTTCCTGTCGGCTCCACGCCCATCAGCCGCGCATTGAGGCGGTCCTGGATATAGCCTTTGAGGATGCCGTCTTCGATGAGGATGTTGCGCCTAGTCGGCGTTCCTTCGTCGTCGATCGTGAGAGAGCCGCGCCGCCCGCCGATCGCACCGTCGTCGACAACAGTCACTCCCGACGCCGCGACGCGCCCCCCGATTCGGCCTGAGAAGGCGGAGGTTCCTTTGCGGTTGAAATCGCCCTCGAGCCCGTGGCCTACGGCTTCATGCAGCAGAACGCCGGGCCAGCCGGGGCCAAGAACGACGGGCATCTCGCCAGCTGGCGCAGCGACCGATTCAAGGTTGACCAGCGCCTGGGCCAAAGCGACGTCAATCGTCCTGTTCCAGGTCTCGGGCTTGAACAGATCATCGTAGAGATAGCGGCCGCCGAGCCCGTGATAGCCCGTCTCGCGACGGCTTCCGTCCTGTGCGACGATCTGGATGCCGAGACGGACCAAGGGCCGGACGTCGTGCGCGACGAAACCATCTGCGCGGATGATGTCGATGACATTCCAACTGGCCGACAGGGTCACGCTGACTTGTGAAACCCGCGGGTCCCGAGCGCGGGCGGCAGCGTCGATTGTCTGGCAGAGGGCGACCTTCTGAGCGAACGGAATGGCCGAAAGCGGGTCCTCGGCGCCGTACATCGCCTGATTCGTACGCTGGGGCGGGGGAGATGGAACGCCATTCGCGGGATCGAGCAGCTGTAGAGTGGCCGCTGCCCGGTCGATCGCGGCCTCGCTGATCTCGTTCGCATGGGCGAATGCGGTGGTCTCGCCGGACACGCCCCGCAGGCCGAAGCCCGAGGCGGTGTTGTAATCGGCGGTTTTCAGACGTCCGTCGTCGAATCCGAACGATTCGGCCACCGAATATTGAAGATAGAGCTCCCCATCATCGTGTGAGGAAAGGTGCTTTGCGGCGAGCCGCCGTGCGCCGTCCGGATCGAGGGTCCGGTAGAGGAACCGCCGAGGATCGGCCGAACTCATGCGAGCTTGTCCGCCGGTCCCCCCTCAAGGACGAAGCGGCGATCACAGTAGCCGCATTCGACGAATCCGAGATCGGGTTCGATGCGCAGGAACACGCGCGGATGGCCCAGAGCCGGTGAAATGTCTCCCGAGCCGTCGCACGCGACCTGCAGCGTTGTCACCCGGAAGACTTCGGGCGGCGGCAGATTATTCGCGGATGCTGCGGATTGGTTCATGCGCCCGAGGTAGCAAGCGCGGCCTTCGTCTTCAATGCACTCTGCTGGCGGTGAACGCGCTCGGTTGCCAGCGCATTAGCCATGCACGCCGACTAATTGTACTGAATGTCGACGGTGAAAGTTCCGACGTAAACGCCCTCCACCTGGTTGGCGTTCACATGAAGAGTGGCGCCGACGCTGAACTGGAACAGCTCCTTGGCGACGACATTCCGGGATCCGTTCCCGGATACGATCCACGTGTCGACCGTCATGGTCTCGGTCCCGCCGACTCGTGTAACGGTGATGGCCTTGTTCGGTGCGCGGATGTGGACGACGCTTTTGATGGGAGCCACCGCCTCGAACATCGCGGAATAGGGGTTACCGCCAGCGCTCAGGACTCCGCCGGTGGTCGTGATCACGTCCGTCGGACTGACTACCGCGGTGCCGGCCGACGTCACGGTCAGATTCCCGAAATTCAAATTGTTCAACAATCGAACGGCTGTCGGGTAGATGAGCTGGGCCGTTGCGGGAGCCGGCGTAGCCGCGCCAACGGGCGCAGCAGAGACAGGAGCTGCCGCCGCAATCGACAGCAGCCCTGCAACCAGCAAGGAGAGAGTACGCACAGGTCCCATCACAACCACGGCGTAAACCTTTCTCCTCAAGATCAATTAGACAGACAGGGTAAAAGCGGCATTTACCGTCTCGCTTGTCGTGGAGGCGCGCAGGCCGCTATGCGCGGCGCGATGGAAGACGCCGCGGCAATCCGCATCGAATCGCTTTCGAAGACCTACGCAGGCGGAAAGCTCGCGCTCGACGATGTCAGCTTCGATGTGCCGCGTGGCCAGATCTTCGGGCTGCTCGGTCCAAACGGCGCCGGCAAGTCGACCCTGATCAACATCCTAGCCGGACTCGTCGTGAAGAGCTCCGGCAAGGCGACGATCTGGGGCTTCGACATTGACGAGCATCCGCGAAATGCGAAGCGTTCGATCGGAATCGTCCCCCAGGAGATCCTGTTCGATCCCTTCTTTACCCCGAAAGAGGCACTCGAGATTCAGGCTGGCCTCTATGGAATTCCGCCTCAACAGCGAAAGACGGACGAGCTTCTTGCGGCAATGCATCTCACCGACAAGGCCGACGCTTATGCCCGCACATTGTCAGGCGGAATGAAACGCCGCCTCCTGGTTGCAAAGGCGATGGTCCACTCGCCGCCCATCCTCGTGCTCGATGAGCCGACGGCGGGCGTAGACATCGAGCTTCGCCGGCAGCTCTGGGCCTACGTTCGGCAGCTGAACGCGGGAGGCGTGACGGTCGTCCTGACCACGCATTATCTCGAGGAAGCCGAAGAGCTCTGCGACCGGATTGCCATCATCAATCACGGCAAGTTCGTCGCCAATGAGCCCACCCGGCAATTAGTCGCGAAGGCGCAGGAAAAGGCGGTCGTCGTAACCTTCGACCATGATCTAGATTCAGTGCCGACTCATAGCTGCTTCGAGAACATTCATCTGCTCGACGAGCGAACGATCGAGATCACCTACCGTAAGGACAAGTGCAACGCGGGCGACGTGCTCGCCGCGGTGCAGCAGGAAGGCTTTTCGATTGTCGACGTTCGGACGCGCGACCCGGATTTGGAGGACGTGTTCCTGAGCCTCGTCTCACGCTCCGAGGCGGCGTGAGCGCCACTGCGGACGTGCTCGTCGTCGGCTCCGGCGCGGCCGGGCTGACTGCTGCGCTCAATCTCGCCGAGACCCACAAGGTCGCGGTCATTGCGAAGGGCGCCTTGGGCGAGGGCGCGACCGGCTGGGCGCAGGGCGGGATCGCCGCGGTCCTCGAAAAGGGCGACAGCTTCGAAGCTCATATCAATGACACGATGATCGCCGGCGCAGGCCTCAACGACCGGAAGGTCGTGGAGCACGTGGTGGAGGCTGCACCGGAAGCAATCGAGCGGCTGATTGAGCTGGGCGTGCCGTTTGCAAACGAAGGCGGAGCGCTCCATCTGACTCGTGAGGGCGGTCATAGCCACCGGAGAATTGTGCACGTCGCCGATGCGACCGGCGCCGCCGTTCAGCAGGCACTCGAAACGGCTGCGCTGAAGCATCCGAACATCACTCTTGTACCGGACATGGTCGCAATCGATCTGATCACCGGCCGACACGCGACGCACTTCTCGACCAGCGGATCCGTTCACGGGCTTTACGCCTACAATCGCAAGAAGAAGCGGGTCGAGGCGCTAACCGCTCGGGCGACGGTTCTGGCGACTGGCGGCGCAGGGCGAGCCTATCTGTTTTCGACCGCTCCGCGTGGGGCGACGGGCGACGGCATCGCCATGGCCTGGCGGGCAGGCTGCCGTGTTTCGAACATGGAGTTCATGCAGTTTCACCCGACCTGCCTCTACAATCTGGAGGTCAAGAACTTCTTGATCACCGAGGCGGTCCGCGGCGAGGGCGGTCAGCTCAAGATCCCGGGGACCGGCGAGCGCTTCATGCCGCGCTTCGACGAGCGCGCGGAGCTGGCACCACGCGACATCGTCGCCCGGGCGATCGATCATGAGATCAAGCGCTTCGGTCTCGATTACGTGCACCTGGACATCTCGCACCGCGAGCCGGAGTTTGTCCGGGGGCACTTCCCCAACATTTACGAGAAGCTGCTCACGCTGGGGATCGACATGACGGCCGAGCCAATTCCGGTTGTTCCCGCACAGCATTACACCTGCGGCGGCGTGGTCGTGGACCTGAACGGATGCACCGACGCGCCTGGTCTCTATGCGGCGGGGGAGGTAACGCAGTCAGGACTGCACGGCGCAAATCGGCTCGCCTCCAACAGCCTCCTCGAATGTCTCGTCTTCGGCGAAGCCGCTGCGAGGCATATCGCTGACAATTGGGACTCGCTCGGTGAGATCCCAGACGTGCGGGCCTGGGATGAAAGCCGGGTGACGGACAGCGACGAGGAAGTCGTCATCCACCAGACCTGGGGGGAAATCCGGCGCTTCATGTGGAATTATGTCGGTATCGTTCGCACCACCAAACGGCTCGAGCGCGCCAAGCGTCGGATCGACATGCTCCGCCAGGAAGTGGCGGATTATTACCGGAATTTTCGGGTCACTCCGGATCTCATCGAGCTGCGGAATCTGGTCGAAGTCGCCGACCTGATCATCCGGTCCGCGCTGTCGCGGCACGAAAGCCGCGGCCTGCATTACACGCTCGATTTCCCAAAAACTGCAGCGGATGCGAGGGACACAATACTCGTCCCGTAATGAGCCATGTGCCTTTTTGGATATCTGCTTGACCGCATTGATTTTTATTTGAACAACGGCCGGCCCGGCACGGCTGAGTCTTGCTGGACTAACCCGAGACTAGGAGGGAAGTAGTGGGGAAAGTATCTCTGAACGTTAGCAGGATTGGCCAGGCCTCGGATGCAAGCCTGACCGGGCCTTCCCAAATGCGGTATCTTCCCGCGGACATCACCGGCACCGCCCCGAACGGCAAGAAATATCTGACCCTCGACGGCGCGATTGCCAACCTGACCCGTACGGGCGGCGATTGGAATGTCGGCGGCAACGGCGTCATCACATATACTTTCCTCGATAAGGCTCCGGGCGGCCAGTACAACAATCCGCACGAAACCTATCTTGCGGGACTCGTCAGCGAGTTCACGCCCTTCACCGCCGACCAGCGCGATGCTGCTCGCGCTTCCCTGGATCTCTGGGACGACCTGATCGCGCCGAAGTTCGTAGAGATTAACGGCAAGGGCGCCGACATCGTCTTCATGAACACGGGGGACGGCGGGCCTGGCCAGGCTGCCGCGTTCATTCCGCAGTACGGCGGCAAGTACAACAAGATCAACGGTGACGTGTATGTGAACGCCTCGCAGGGCGACAATTTCGACCTGTACTACGGCGGCTATGGTCAGACGACCATCACGCATGAGATCGGTCACGCGATCGGGCTCAGCCACACCGGTGATTACAATGCCAGCGACGACAAGAACGGCGACGGCATTCCCGATCCGATCACCTACGCCAACGACGCCGAGTTCTTCCAGGACAGCTATCAATATTCGATCATGTCCTACTTCAACTCAGGCAACACGGGCGCGTTCGGCTACGTCAACTGGGCAACGGGCGGCTATTATCAGACGCCGCAGACGCCGATGGTGCACGATATCGCGGCCGCTCAGGCTCTTTACGGTGCGGACACGACGACCCGCACGGGCGACACAGTTTACGGCTTCCATTCGACGGCCGATCGCGACGTCTACAATTTCGACATTAACAAGAATCCGTTCCTGTCGATCTACGACGCCGGCGGCAACGACACGCTGGATCTCAGCGGTTTCACGGGCGGTCGGATCGTCCTCGATCTTCGTCCGGGCGCCTTCAGCACCGGCTACAATTATGGCGACAAGGCCGTGCTCGACGCCGCTCTGGGAGTCTCGCTGACCCAGGCGCAATGGGATGCACTTTACGATGGTCGGCTTGGAAACAACCCGGGATTCCTCTCGGATAACATCGGCATTGCGTACAATACGATCATTGAGAACGGCCGCACCGGCAACGGCAACGACGTGCTGCTGGGCAACGACGTCGCGAACCTCCTCGACGCGGGCGCCGGCAATGACAACATCAACGGCGGCAAGGGCGACGACTCGTTGATCGGCGGCCTGGGCAATGACACGTTCGTCATCAGCGACCTGGGCGGCACGGACAGGATCAACGATTTCGCCCGCGGGGCCGACAAGATCGACCTGCGCGGAATCGACGCTGTCGCGGGCGGTACCGACAATGCGTTCACCTTCATCGGCGACGGTGCGTTCACGGGCCACGCAGGTGAGCTTCGGACCTACGTCGAGGGTGGGGCGAACTTCCTCGCCGGCGACGTCAACGGCGATGGCAAGGCGGACTTCCTGGTCAACTTGGGAAGCGTCCATGTCGATGGAACGGACAATCTGCTCTAAACAGGGGAGAGCATCGGGCGGGCGCGTCAGCAGCTGACGCGCCCGTTCCGTTTTGCAGGATGCCAGAAATCAACTCCAGGGCGACTTTGCACCAATGATCGACGATCTGCGTTCGGCGCCGCCAGTCATCAAAGCGGCATTGGAAGCCTGCCGCAGGCACTTCGTCTACGCGATGGGGTTCAGCGCGCTGCTGAACCTGCTGTTCATCGCGCCCATGCTTTACATGTTGCAGGTCTACGATCGGGTGATCCCGACGCAGGGCGGCATCACGCTTCTCTTCCTAACGGTCGTGCTCCTGTTCGCGCTCGCCACTCTGGCATTACTGGACTCCGTTCGTTCCAGGCTTCTGGTCCGCGCCAGCGTTCGCCTCGACCGTGTTTTGTCCGGCGCGATCCTCGAGGCGACCCTGGCCCGGCCGGAAATGGGCGCGCAACGGATTGCGAAGCAGGCAGTTCGTGAGTTCGACGTTCTGCGCCAGACGCTGACCGGTCCGGTGATGGTCGGCCTGTTCGATGCGCCCTGGGTCCCGGTCTACATCCTGATCGCGGCGCTCATTCACCCGTGGGTCGGCTTGCTTGCTCTGGTCGGGGTGGCGCTCAGCTTTTTCCTTGCCTGGCGCAACGAGCGAGCGACCCACGCGCCGCTTACCGAGGCCAACCGGGCTGCCGGCCAAGCCTATGCATCACTCGAGTTTACCGTCGCTTCGACCGACGTCGTGAGGGCATTGGGACTTCGCCGGGCGCTCGTCGCCGGTCACCTCCACGACCGCGAGCGGATGATGAGCCTGCAGACCGACGCGAGCCTGGACTCGAGCCGGCTGACGGCTTTCTCCAAATTCGTTCGCCTGGCGCTCCAGTCGCTCGCTCTTGGCCTTGCCGCTCTTCTTGCGATCGACGCGAAGGTCAGTCCTGGCGCGGTGTTCGCCGCTTCCTTCATCGTTGGCCGCGCGCTTGCCCCGGTCGATCAGCTTGTCGGCGGCTGGAAGATGATCGTGCAGGCTCTCGGCGCCTATCAAACACTCAAGGAGCTTTTCGTCGAGACTCCCGCCGACGTTCGCATGACGAGGCTGCCGCCGCCGGAAGGCAAGCTTGCAGTGGAGAGCCTGACCGTCCTCGATCCGGCGAATCGTCCGATTATCGGCAACGTCAGCTTCAGCGTGGACGCCGGGGAGATGATTGCGATCGTCGGACCCAGCGGAGCAGGTAAGTCGACCTTGGTCCGTTCTCTCGCGGGCGCTCTCGTTCCCGCTAGCGGCATCATTCGCTTCGACGGCGCGGACCAGCGCAACTGGGACCCGGAGGAGCTTGCCGAGCACGTCGGCTTCATGCCGCAGGAACCGTCGCTGTTCGCTGGGACGATCAAGGAGAATATTGCTCGTTTCCGTGACCGCCTGGGTAGGGATTCCGCGGAAGTCGATGAAGCTGCGGTGTCGGCTGCAACGCGCGCCGGAGCGCACGAGATGATCCTTCAATTGCCGGGCGGTTATGATTACCTGTTGTCCCTGGGCGGTCGGGGCTTGTCGTCGGGTCAGGCGCAGCGCATCTCGCTGGCGCGCGCGCTGTTCGGCGATCCGCAGTATCTCATTCTGGATGAGCCCAACTCCAACCTCGATGCGGATGGCGACCAGAAGCTCGTCCAGACCCTCGAAGAATTGAAGAAGGACGGCAAGACGATCCTGATCGTCGCACACCGCCTCAGCGTCCTTCCGATCATCGACCGCTTGCTGGTGATGCAGAACGGGCGCCTGACCATGTTCGGCCCTCGCGACGAGGTCCTGCGCCAGATTGCGCCCAAGGCACCTACCCCGCGCATCGTAACCGGAGGCAAGAAAGGCGCATGAGCACGCTCGTCACCCAGTCAGCCTTTGCGCTCGATGCGCGAGCTCTTCCTGGCCAGGCCCAACCTGCGGACGATCCCGCGCGCGAGATCCGTGCAGGCCTGATCATCGCAGCGCTGTTTTTTGTCGTCTTTCTTGGATGGGCTGCGTTTGCCCGTTTGGACGCTGCGGCGATGGCTCCCGGCCGGCTTACCGTCTCAGGCCAGAGGCAGACGGTCCAGCACCGCGAGGGCGGCGTCGTGTCGCAGATCCTCGTCAAGGAAGGCGATCAGGTCCAGCGAGGACAGGTACTCATTCGCCTCGCCGGAGCGGACGTTCGCGCGCAGGAGCGGGCGCTTTCGGCCCAGGCCGTCAGTCTGTTGGCACAACGTGCACGACTCTACGCCGAGCAATCGGGAGGGCGAGTCGTCAGGCCTCCAGTTGAATTTGCCAGTCTTGCTCCAGAGGATCGCGCCGCAGCGGCGGAAGCGCTGAAGATACAACAGGCGCAGCTTCGAACCCGTGCTGCCGTGGTCTCTGCCCAGCGCGGAGCACTCGGCGAGAAGACTGCTCAGGCCAACAGCCAGGGCGTCGGCTATTCAAGCCAGCTCGCCTCGATCAACGAGCAGCTGCGGCTCATCGACGATGAGCTGGGCGGTATGCGCGAAGCGGCCGAGAAGGGTTTCGTCTCCAAGAATCGCATTCGCGCTCTCGAGCGCGCAAAGGCCGATCTCGAAGGCCAGCGGGGTCAATACTCTGCGACCATCGCTCAATCGCGAGGGCAGGCCAGCGAAAGCCGGCTGCAATCCCTGGAGGCTCAAAGCAACTATATGGAACGGGTCGCGACGGAACTTCGCGACGTCGAGAACAGCCTCAACGATGTCATGCCGAAGCTCAACGCCGCCCGCGACCAGCTTGCACGGACCGAAATCCGAGCGCCGGTCTCGGGTGCTGTTGTCGGCTTGACTGTCTTCACTCCGGGCGGAGTCATTGAGCCGGGCCAAAAGCTGATGGACATCGTTCCGGAGCGTGCGCCGCTCACGATCGAAGCACGTCTCGCCACTTCGGACGGCGACGATGTACGCCGTGGGCAAGAAGCTTTCGTTCGCTTCGAATCGCTTCATGAGCGCGCACTGCCGGCGCTCAAGGGCCAGGTCAGCAGAATGTCGGCCGACGCTTTCACTGACGAGAAGACGGGCGCCTCCTTTTATACGGCGGAAGTCATGGTGCCTCTTTCCGAGCTCAAGAAGATTGAGGAAATTCGCGGCGGAAACGTGCTGCGGGCGGGCCTGCCGGTCGTCGTCGAGATCCCGGTTCGCAAGCGGACGGCACTGCAATATGCGTTCGAGCCGCTCACCAGCTCGCTGAACCGAGCCTTCCACGAGCATTAATCCGCGTTACGTCCGATCGTAATCACTTCTCAAACTCTGCCGGGCATCATGGGGTTCGAGGACTCACGGTCCTTGCACGATGGAGAGTGAAGCGAATGTCGGATGTGCTGGTCTTCGAGCGCGCAGCGCCGAACTTCGCGGCGGGTTTGGCGCATCGCGGTCACCACATCGTCTATCGCACCAATGAATCCAATCACTGTCCGGGCTGCGGCCGATCGCAGTGGATCATCGGTCGCATTAGCGCCGAATGCGGGTTCTGCGGAACTGCGGTGCCTCTCGCCGAAGCGAAGTTCGACGAGCATGGCGGCACGCCAAAGCCGAGAGCGCGAACTGCGGCCGGCACAGCCGAGCAGAGGCGGTTTCCCCGAATGCCGGGAAAGGGCCGCAAGCTTCAGCTGCTGATTGACGGCTCGCCCACCAGCTTCGCCCTGCAGAACATTTCCGAGGGCGGAGCGATGGGCGAGGGCGGCCCCAGCCTCGAAGCCGGAGCGGCCGTTTACGTTCGGTTCGAAGGGGGGATTCTCGTCCCGGCAATGGTAAAATGGACCGAGGACGGCATGATCGGACTGGCCTTCACCGCGCCGATCATGCTCGATCGATCTGCCGACCCTGCGAATTAAGTCGACCGCACTCCTATTGAACACTGTCCAACGGCTGCGCGCCGAAGGCATAGGATTCGTAGAATGAAGGAAGGGCCGCGGCATCCTCGGCCATTGGCCGGCTTCGGGCGAACCTGGCGCGGTAGGCCGCAGGGCTGACGCCGACGCGCTTGGCGAAGGCCTTGCGCATCGATTCGTAGCTGGAGTGACCGGACTTGATGGCGACTTGGTCGACTCTTTCGCCCGTCTGCTCAAGCAGCCGCTTCGCGATCTCGACGCGTGTGGTCTCCACCCAGTCCGCCGGCGAGGTTCCAGTCGCTGTTTCGAAGGCCCGATAGAAATTCCTGAGGCTCATATTGGCCCGTTCGGCGAGAGTCTCGGTCCTAAGGTCCTCGCACGGGTTCTCGACGATCCAGTTGAGCAGCGCGGAGAGCGGCCCCTCAGTCGTCTGGGACTGCAGCGGCGCACTGAACTGCGACTGCCCGCCGGGCCGCTTGAGGAAGACGACCAGGTTGCGCGCCACGAGGAGGGCAAGTGCGTGTCCGTAGTCCTCCTCGATCATCGCCAAGGCCATGTCGATGCCGGAGGAGATTCCGGCGGCAGTCCAGAGATTGCCGTCCTGCACGTAGATGCAGTCCGGCCGGACTTCGACGTCAGGGAATTCATCCTTGAGGCGATCGCAATCTTCCCAATGCGTGGTCGCCGGATGTCCGTCCAGGACGCCGGCTCCAGCCATCAGGAAGGCGCCGCAACAGACCGATGCGATGCGACGAGGCTTGTCGTGGTTTCTCGATATCCACTCGATCAAGCGGGGGTCGCAAGTTCTATGGTCGACCAGGCCCCCCGTGATGATGAGCGTATCGTACTCACCTGGGGACAGCTGCGGCGCCTGGCTGGTTTCGATGCCGACGCCCTGCATGGTCTGGACCAGACCGCCGTCGATAGAGATGGGCTCGATCTTGTAGAGATGCGTTTCCGCCTGCCCGGTCCTGACGAGGTGGCGAGCCGCCGAATGGAATGCGGATGAAGGACCGGCGAAATCCAGAAGGTCCGAGCCTTCGAAGAGAAGTATCCCGATGCGCTTCAGTCGCCTGTCCATGACGGTGCTCCGTCGTTACGGCATCAAACTCGCCCGGCAAGCGGCATGGTGCAAATGCCACTTGCCGGGACTTGAGTCGATTCACCGGGCGGCAACCTTGATCGCTCCGCCTGAGGCAAGCTGCATATTCCGGTCGGCGATTGCGCGATCGACCTGGGTCTTCGCGCCGGCCAATGCGCTTCGAAAGCAGCGCGCTTCAAACGTGGCGCGGTCGAGATCCTTGTGCCCGGTTTCGAAGCATAGGTTCGACGCCGCATGCGAAATGCGCCCATTGAGCGTCGCAAGCCCCTGAGCCGAACCGATGTCTAGATCGGCATAGCTGACAACGGCGGTGGGAACGCCGCCTTCGACGACGACCGGTCCCTCGCCCTGCCCCAGCGCAGGCGTTGCAATCAGCGCGGCACTCAGAAGAGCCGTTTTCACCATCTGCATGTTCAGTCTCCTCGGAATGAGCGATCGCCGTGACCGCCCATTCACGAAAGCTAAGCCCATGGTCCTTCGGCTAAAATGACAGACTCACCTCGATTCATGCCAAAGTCGGATGACAGAAAGCGCCGGATATCGCTTCACAGCGGATGTTATTTGCCGGAAAGTACGCTGGGGGTCGCGATGGGGAGATTGGGATGCCCGTAGAGCTACGAATTGCTGGCCTGGGAGCATTGCTCCTGATCGTTCACCTCTTCGTCGCGGTGCGCTTCAAGACCCGGCAGTACGGCACAACGTGGAACGTCGGAGCGCGCGACGAGTCATTGCCGCCGCTCAACCCCGTCGCCGGCAGGCTCGCTCGGGCGCAGGCCAATTTTCTCGAGACGTTTCCGGTGGCGATCGTTGCCTTGCTCGGCGTCGTGATTGCCGGACGCACCAGCGCTTGGACGGCCTTGGGTGGGTGGATTTGGCTGGGCGCACGCACCATCTATCTACCGCTGTACGGCTTCGGAGTGCCGGTCGTACGGACGGTGGTCTGGGCCATCGGGCTGATCGGCCTAGGCATGGTGCTGAAACCACTCCTGCTCGGCTAGGCGCCCATTGGCCGCTGCGGCCGCTGGCATCCCTCCAACAGACTGCTAAACCCGCGCGTTCATGTCCGAAGTCGAAACTGCAGAAGCGCCCGCCACCGAAGCGAAGGTCGCCAACCACCTCTATCTGGTAGACGGATCGAGCTACATCTTCCGCGCCTATCACCGGCTGCCGCCACTCACGAACCGGCACGGCATGAACGTCGGGGCCGTCTATGGCTACACGGCCATGCTGTGGAAGCTGGCGGATGGGCTGAAGCAGGCCGAGGGCCCGACGCATATGGCCGTCATCCTCGATGCGTCGGAGCATACGCACCGCAACGAGATGTACGACCAGTACAAGGCGCATCGGCCTCCGCCGCCCGAGGACCTAGTCCCGCAATTCCCCCTGATTCGAGTGGCGACGCGCGCTTTCTCAATCCCGTGCATCGAGAAGAATGGCCTCGAGGCCGACGACATCATCGCCTGCTACGTGATGGCGGCCAAGAATGCTGGCTGGAAAGTGACGATCGTCAGCTCCGACAAGGATCTGATGCAATTGGTCGAGGACGGTCATGTTGACATGCTCGACACCATGAACGACCGGCGGATCGACGAGGCCGCGGTCAACGAGAAGTTCGGTGTGGGTCCCGAGAAGGTCGGCGAAGTGCTCGCGCTCATGGGCGACAGCGTCGATAACGTGCCCGGCGTTCCGGGCGTCGGACCGAAGACCGCAACGCAGCTGATCCAGGACTATGGCAGCGTCGAGGGCGTCCTCGCGGCAGTCGAGGAAATCAAGAAGCCCAAGCTGAAGCAAAATCTCATAGAACATGCCGATAATGCCCGGCTGTCACGCGAGCTGGTTCGACTGGTGTGTGATGCGCCGCTGCCGGAGCCGCTGGAAGACTTAACCCTCAAGGGAATTCCGCCGGAGCCCCTGAGAGAGTTCCTCGAAGATCAGGGGTTCAAAACCCTGCTCAACCGGATGGTCGGCGGCGGATCCACCACCGGCGCCACCGTCCGAAATGACGTCATTGCCGCACTGGACCGCAAGCCGGCTATGCCGTCCAAGTCGCTGGAACCCGAGGGCCCGCAGAAGATCGAGATCGACTATTCGAAATATGAGACGGTCATTGACGAGGCGTCGCTCGGACGCTGGATCTCGGAGGCGCGTGCGCAGGGCTTTGTCGCCATCGACACAGAAACGGATTGCATCGACTGCATCGTCGCCAAGCTGGCCGGAATCAGCCTCGCGACTTCGCCGAACCGGGCCTGCTACATCCCCGTCGGTCACGTGGGCGTCGACCTGCTCTCTGAAACGCCGAATCAGCTTCCTCTCCAGCTGGTTCTCGACCGGCTGAAGCCGCTTCTGGAGGACCCGTCGGTCCTGAAGATTGGCCACAACCTCAAGTACGACTGGGTGATGTTCGACAAGGCGGGCATCGACGTCGCGCCTTTCGACGACACGATGCTGATGAGCTTCGACTTGGATGCGGGTCGGAGCTTCGGCCACAATCTCGGCGATCTCGCCAAGTCGCAGTTCGAGCATGAGTGCATCAGCTTCAAGTCGCTGTGCGGGACAGGCACGAAGCAGATCACCTTCGATAAGGTGCCTCTGAAAGAGGCGACGGAATATGCGGCCGAGGACGCGGATATCGCGCTGCGCCTTTGGCACCGCTTCAAGCCGCGGATGACCGCCGAGCATGCTGAACGCGTCTACAAGCGCGTGGACCAGCCGCTCATCCCGGTAATCGGCCGGATGGAGCGCCGCGGCGTGAAGGTCGACCGCGAGTATCTCGCGGGTCTCAGCAAGACCTTTTCCGAGGAGATCGCGAAACTCGAAGAGCGCATCTACGAAGCCGCCTGCGGCCCGTTCACTATCGGCTCGCCCCAGCAGCTGGGCGACGTCCTCTATGGCAGGCTTGGCCTGAAGGGCGGGCGCAAGGGCAAGAGCGGGCATTATTCGACGGATGTGAACGAGCTGGAGCGACTCGCCAGCGAAGGAGTCGACTGCGCGCGGCTGGTGCTCGACTGGCGCCAGCTCACTAAGCTACGCTCGACGTATACGGACGCGCTTCAGGCAGTGATTAATCCGGAGACGGGCCGGGTACACACCAGCTTCAGCCTTACAGGGGCTCAAACGGGGCGGCTTTCGTCAAACGACCCCAACCTGCAGAACATCCCGATCCGCACCGAACTCGGCCGCAAGATCCGCGACGCTTTTGTGGCCGAGCCGGGCTACGTCCTGATGAGTGCAGACTACAGCCAGATCGAGCTGCGCATTGCGGCGCACATGGCCGACGTTCCGCAGCTGAAGGACGCCTTCCGCGACGGTGCGGACATCCACAATATCACTGCGGAAGAGCTGTTCGGCTCGGCCGACCGCGAGAACCGCAACAAGGCGAAGACGGTCAATTTCGCGATCCTCTACGGCGTCTCGCCCTGGGGTCTCGCGTCGCGGATGGGCGTGCCGAAGGAGGAGGGCCAAGCGATCATCAAGCGCTATTTCGAGCGCTTCCCCGGCATCCGCCATTACATCGACGAGACGCTGCAGTTCGCGAAAGAGCACGGCTACACCAAGACTCTTTTCGGGCGGAAAACGCATTTCTATCCGAACATCCGTTCGCCCAACCCGAGCATCCGCGGGGGAGCCGAACGAGCAGCGATCAACGCTCCGATCCAGGGCACCAGCGCCGACCTTATCAAGAGGGCAATGGCGAGGATGGACGATGCCCTCACCGAAGCCGGTCTCGACGGTGTCCGCATGCTGCTCCAGGTGCACGACGAACTGGTGTTCGAGGTACCGGACGGCCGCGAAGAGGAGGCCGCGGCAGTCGTCCGACGTGTCATGTCGACAGCCGCCGAACCCGCGCTGAAGCTGGACGTTCCGCTCGACGTTGAAGTCGGCTGGGGCGAACATTGGGGCGCCGCGCATTGACTAGTGCCGCACCCGCAGATTCCTCACCCCCCGCGGATCTTGCGGCACTTGCCAGAGGCGGGCGGATCAATTTCCTGGGCTTCTGCGTCAGGTTGGCCGCGCGCCTGCCGTTCCTGTTCATCGCCGGCCGAATCTACGGCGCGGAGGCATTGGGCCGCTTCGCTTATGCGGTGCTGATCGTCGAATTTGCTGCGCAGCTCGCGACCCTCGGATTGAAGCGCGGTTTGGCGCAGCAGCTTGCGCATACCGACAAACCGCATGTCTGCGTCGCGTGGGATGGGCTTTTGGTCGCTGCCGTCGGTTCGGCGATCGCGATGGGCATCCTGATGCTCTTCCCGCAGGCGATGTTCCCGAACAGCGAGCTCACCGGCCTCGAATGGCTGCTGCCGATCACGATCATAGCGCTCGCCTGGTCGGACATCATGCTGGCCGCGCTTGCCTACCGCCACGACGTCACATCGACGGTCCGGGCACGAGCGATCGTCGAGCCGATTACGATCAGCGCAGCGGCACTTGCCTGGTCATTCATCTCGACACGCGACGGCTTGATCATCTCGTATGTGCTCTCGATGGTCGCAGCCTTGGTCGCGTCGATCATCCCCTTCCTGAAAAGCTACGGCATCGCGCGAGGATGGCGGCCGGATCCCAACACATTGTGGAAAATGGCTCGACGTAACGTGCCCGTCGCCGCCGCCGATGCGGTGGAATGGGGATCGCGGCGTATCGACATTGCCGTGCTTGGTCTCTTCTTCGCTCCGAAAGTGGTCGGCATCTATTATGTTGCGCAGAACGTCGCGTCGCTTCCGGCCAAGCTCAAGACCAGCTTCGATCCGATTCTCGGGCCGGTCATTGCCCGCAACCTCAAGGACGGTGACAAGATCGCTGTCGCCAAGCAGGTTCGCCAAGTCGGTTTTTGGGTCATCGGAGCGCAGCTTGGGGTCGCTCTTGCACTGGCCATTCCCGGCGAAGCGGTCATGGGGCTCGTCGGTCCCGCCTTCGTTTCGGGGACCGCCGCGCTTGCCTTCCTGCTCGCAGCCGAGGTCGTTGCAGCAATGGCCGCCGTCAGTGAGGCCGCACTCATCTACGTCGCGCGACATCGCAACATGCTTATCAGCCTTCTAATGCTCGCGCTGGAGGCTGCGCTGGCGATCCTTCTCATTCTTGGGATGCGTCGCTTCGACCTACCCGTCATGTTCCAGGCGACAGGTCCCGCCACCGCGTTGATGCTGGCGCTCGGTTTTGCCGCGATCGCCAAGTCCCGGCTGCTCTGCGGAATCCTCGGAGCGCGCGTGAACGGCTGGCGCTGGCCTCTCGTCTGGGCAGCAGCCGCCGGAACGATCGTCGGTGTCCTTGCGACCTACATACCCGAATGGGCCGAATTGCTGTTCGGCATTCCGGGCATCCTACTGGCGTTCGGCGCCGTGCTCTGGACCAAGGGCTTCAAGGCCGAAGATCGCGAGCTCTTCCGAATGAAGAAGGAAGATATCGAAGAGCTTCAGGTCCCGGCGCCGGGAACGACCGGAGACGTCGCTCGCTAGGATGCGAGCTAATGGCGGAAATGCCGCATTCCTGTGAAGACCATGGCCAGACCGGCCTCGTCTGCAGCAGCGATGACCTCGTCGTCCCGGATCGAACCGCCCGGCTGGATGACTGCTGTCGCTCCGGCCTCCACGGCTGCCAAAAGACCGTCGGCGAAGGGGAAGAAGGCGTCCGAAGCGACCGCTGAGCCAACTGTGCGCGGTTCTGGCCAGCCGTTCGTTTGGGCGGCTTCCTGAGCCTTCGCCGCGGCGATCCGAGCGCTGTCGCGACGGTTCATCTGGCCCGCACCGATGCCTGCGGTAGCACCATCCTTCGCGTAGACGATGGCATTCGACTTCACATGCTTGGCGACTGTCCAGGCAAACAGGCAGTCAGCGATTTCCTGCTCCGTGGGCTGGCGCTTGGTGACGACCTTCAGCTCCCCGCGCGTAATCGAGCCATTGTCGCGGTCCTGAATGAGGATTCCGCCGGCAATCACGGCGACCGTCTGCCCTCCTCGCCTCGGATCGGGCAGGCCGCCCGTCAGCAAAAGGCGGAGGTTCTTCTTCTTCGAAAAGACTGCTTTCGCTTCCTCGTCGGCAGCCGGGGCTACGACGACCTCGGTGAAAATCTGCGTGATGGCTTCGGCCGTGGCAGCATCGAGCGGCCTGTTCGTGGCGACGATCCCGCCGAAGGCCGAGACGCTGTCGCAGGCAAGCGCGTCCTTCCATGCGTCGAGCAGCGTATCGCCGCTCGCGACACCGCACGGATTGGCGTGCTTGACGATGACGACGGTAGGCGGCCCCTCCCGGAATTCGGCAACCAGCTCCAGAGCCGCATTGGCGTCGTTGAGATTGTTGTAGCTCAGCTCCTTTCCCTGGACCTGCTCGGCCTGAGCGACTCCCGCCCCATGTGGTCCGACGGGAAGATAGAGCGCGGCCTGCTGGTGTGGGTTTTCGCCGTAGCGCAGCGGCATTTTCAGCTTGCTCGCGCGGGTCCACAGCGGCGGGAAGCGCTCTTGCTGGTCGGCAAAGGCAAACCATTGCGAGATGGTCGAATCGTAAGCCGCTGTCAGCGCAAACGCCTTTGCCGCCAGACGCTTGCGGAAGTCGAATGACGTCGCGCCGTCATTTGCGGCAAGTTCGCGGAGCAGTTCGTCATAATCCGCCGAATCGGTGACAATCGCGACATGCGCATGATTCTTCGCCGACGAGCGCACCATCGATGGCCCGCCAATGTCGATATTCTCAATGATCTCGTCGCGGTCGGCCCCGCGAGCGACCGTCGCCTCGAACGGATAGAGGTTCACGACAACGAGATCGATCGGCTGGATGCCGTGCTGCTCCATCGCGGCAGCATGCTCCGGATTGTCGCGGATGCCGAGAAGGCCGCCGTGCACCTTCGGATGAAGCGTTTTCACCCGGCCGTCCATCATCTCCGGAAAGCCCGTAAGGTCGGAAACGTCGCGCACTTCATTGCCCAGTTCGCGAAGCTTCGCCGCCGTTCCTCCGGTCGAGACCAGCTCCACGCCGCGCTTCGAAAGCTCCGCTGCAAGCCCATCGAGGCCGCTCTTGTCGGAAAGCGAGATCAGCGCCCTTTTGACAGGCACGAGGTCGGTCATTTGAAGTCCTTATATTAGCTTGAGCGGCGGAACTGCCAGGCCACGTCGCCGCCGATAGCCGCGACTTCACCTTGAATCACCAATTGCGTTGTCGGAACGGCTTCGCCTCGGCCATCGATCATGAGGCTTTCCTCGATTCCGAGGTTGGCCCCGCGGCAGCGGAAGTTCCAAGGCGGAGCACCGGCCGAGCGCAGAATCGCCCCCATTCCATCGGCGGTAGTCGTCGCTTCCACACCCGGAGCGAGATGGAACCGGATCGCGTAGGGCACGGCCTCGCGGATCTTGCGGCGACCTTTCGGGATCATCTGGTCCGCCCCCCGCAGCTCCTTGCCGTCATTGCCGAGCATCAGGCTGCGCTTGTGAATCAAGGCGAAGCCGCGGGCGTAACCATCGTGGCTCGCCTCTAGACGGCTGCAGTCATTGTCCTCGGTCCGGGATACGATCACCTCTTCGACGCCCTTGCCGAGTGAGCCATCGGCGAGGATCGCGGTGGAGTTCGTGTCAGCCAGCGTCAGAGTGCTGTGCGCCGCCGTCGTGCGAAGCGCTTCGATAAGCTCTGCTGGCAGCGATGTCGGAAGCGGTGCCGGACCTCCGCAATTGACGATCAGACGTTGAGAACCGTCGGACATCTCGAACGCAAGCGTCGATGAACAGCCGGCAGCCGCCATTTTGGCAGATGGGGGAGCTGCGGCGTCGATCACCAGCACGGTCCCTAGCGCCGAGAGGCGATGATACCCCCAGCCACGCGCCTGACGAAGCGGCCTGGCACGCAGCCCGCAGCCTTCCACGAGCGCATGCAGGCGCGCCGCATCGCCCGGATTGCCACCCTGCCAGCTCGATAGAGCGCCATCTCCCATGGTGACGCCATGAAGAGCGGCGAGGGCCGCCGCCGCAGCTGCCTCGATCGAATCGGGAAGGCTCTGCTTGGCGGCGAAATAGGCTCCCCGAAGCAAGCTTAGTCGATCGACGAGGAGCACCTGCTCATGGGGCGTCCGGCTGATGAGCCCACCATCCTCGAACTGAGCCGCCGAGAGGGCCCGGGCCAGCCCCGCTTCGGAGCGGGCAATGCGCGTGGCGCCGCCCTGAACCAGGAGACCAGCAGCAACGAGCCCGGACCAGGCTGTGATCCGCTCCAGTCCCGGCCTGGCTTTATCTGCGTTGGTGTCGAGATGGCGCGCGCCGCGCACCAGGGTGTTGAGCAGAGCGGAGCGATAACCCGCGTCCCGGCTCGACAAGATGTAGGGTGCATATGCGGTCCAGTAGAGGATCCGCTCGCCCCACAGATCGGGCCGCCAGGCCTCGTCTACTCGCGTCCCGTGCGAAATCAGCCACCGGCCGGCCAGCGCCTCCGCTACGCGCGCACCCTTCTCGCGCGATGCTGCCGCAGCGAGGTCCCGAAGCCAGGAAAAGCCCTGCAGCTGCGAGGCTGCCGGCCCCTCCACTCCTAGTCTGGCAAAGTCGAGATCGCCGATCGGAATGGACTCGCCGCCAAGAAGGAAACGGCCGGCAAGGAGGGCGTCGCCGCGATGCCGATCGCCCTGCACATGGTCGCGCGGGACAGCTACCAGCTTGAGCGGCTGCCGTCCCGATGGGAACAGGCGGGAAAAGAGCGGACGCTTGGCAAGCTTGCGGACGACAGCCGCGGAGTCCGCGCTCATCCGTCTCCCCTGAGCGCCCGAATATTTTCGGCGTAATTCGACGGTCCGCCGCGGAATGCCGCCGTTCCGGCAACGAGAGCCGTCGCGCCCGCGCTTACCGCCTGCTTCGCGGTTTCGGTATCGATTCCGCCGTCGACTTCGACTTCGACTGTAAGTCTTTCCTTGGCGATGCGGTTCGCGATCGCCTCGATCTTCTTCAACTGGTTCGTGATGAACTTCTGGCCGCCGAAGCCGGGGTTCACGCTCATCACCAGGACTAGGTCGATTTCATCGAGAACGTAGTCGAGCATCTTCGCTGGCGTGGCCGGGTTGAGCGAAACGCCTGCCTTCTTCCCCAGGCCCTTGATGCGCTGAATCGTGCGGTGAAGGTGCGGACCAGCCTCAGGGTGGACGGTAATGATGTCGGCACCCGCCTCGGCGAACGCGTCGAGAAAATTGTCGATCGGGGAGATCATCAGGTGGACGTCGAAAGGTTTCGCCGAATGCGGCCGAAGCGCCTTCACAACGCCGGGACCGATGGTGATGTTGGGCACGAAATGCCCATCCATGACGTCGACGTGAATCCAGTCGGCGCCGGCCTCGTCGATCGCGCGCACCTCCTCCCCGAGTTTGGCGAAATCGGCGGACAGGATGGAGGGCGAGATGACCGGCATGTTTCCGATTAACCGTTAACCGCCTCTGCGGACAAGGCGCGCGACGAAGAAGCCATCGAGACCACCTTCCCTTTCGAGCAGGCCGGGCAGGATGCGGACCCATCCTTCCGGCGTTGGCGTCACGAAGTCAGGGAGTTCGCCCGGTTTCGGCGGATCGATTTCGAAGGCCTTATCCTCTTCGAGAAAGCGGCTGATGATTGCCTCGCCTTCCTCGGGCTCGAGAGAGCAGACGGCATAGACGAGCCCTGCGCCCGGCTTGAGCCACTGGGCAGACCGCGCAAGCAGCCGCAGCTGGAGCTCGGCGCTCTCGCGTATGATTTGCGGGCGGGCACGATAGAGGACTTCAGGATGCCGCCGGAAGGTGCCGGTGGCCGAGCAGGGCGCGTCGAGCAGGATTGCATCGAAAGTCCGTCCGGGCTGCCACTTGGCGGCATCGGCTACCACCAGCTCAGCTTCGAGCTGCGTGCGATCGAGATTCTCACGCAAACGCTTCAGGCGGGATTGGCTTTGGTCGACGGCCGTGACGCGATGCCCTTTCGCCGCCATTTGCATCGTCTTGCCGCCCGGCGCGGCGCAAAGGTCGAGCACGTCGACCGCTTCGTCCGGGATCAGCCGTGCCGGCAGTGAGGCCGCGAGATCCTGCACCCACCATTCTCCGCCGCCAAAGCCGGGAAGCTCCGAGACGACACCGGCGTCGCGCAGGCGGACATGTCTCGCGGCCAGCGAAACCGGACCTCGTCCCATCGCGAAGCTGTTCGCTTGTTCGTCGTCAGAAAAAGTCAGGTCGAGGGGTGGTCGTTTGACGATCGCTCGCCGCGCAGCCGTCACGACGTGATCCCCCCAGGCCGCGGACCAGCGCCGCTCCACGTCTTCCGGCAAATGGGGTGAATCCAACGGCGGGACGCCGCGGCGCAGCAAAGTCCCTAATACGCCGTGGACGAGCCTGCGCGGTCCGCCGTCGACCAGCGGCAGAGCCGTCGCGACGAGGGCATGCTCGGGCGTGCCGAGCCCGACTTTCTGCGCAAGCGCGATGCGCAGGACCATGCGCGCCTTGCTGTCGTCGGGAAGCCTTTGGCGCGTTACGCCGTCGATCAAGGCATCGAGGTCGGGTATCCGACGCAACGTTTCTCCGGCGATGGCGACGGCCAACCCTAGATCGGCAGGAGGCAGGCTTTTCGCCGCTTGCGCAGCCGAGTCGAGCGTGCGGCCGCGACGAAGCACTGAATCCAGCATCTGCAGTGCGACTCGCCGTGCGAGCAGTCCCTCAACGCTTGGCATCGGCCGGTCCAATGCACATCTTTGTCGGATGAAACCCAAGCGGCCGAAAGTGCCTTCCTATCTGTCGAAGTCGCCGCCCGTGCCCAAGCCGGCGCCAGCGGACGACACTCCTCCGCCGGCGGGCGAAGAGCAAAGGCTCGATCCCACGCGCTACGGCGATTGGGAGAAAAAGGGCATTGCGATCGATTTTTAGTGCGCCTCAGGCCGGGGTGGTCGCGCCAAGAGTTCCTGGAGCACCTGATCCACGTTGGCGCTGCCCGCCAGCAGTTTGTTGACCGCTGCAACCACCGGCATGTCGATGCCCATCTGGTCGGCGAGGCGGGCCAGGACCGGGGCGGTGAATGCACCCTCCGCGACGGTCTTGCGGTCTGCCATCAGCTCGTCCGCAGAGCGGCCTTCACCGATGCCCTTCCCGAGAGAGTAGTTTCGAGAGCTGGTCGATGAGCAGGTAAGCACGAGGTCGCCGAAGCCGGACAATCCGGCCAGCGTGTCACGCTTTGCACCATAGGCGAGTCCGAACCGCGTCATCTCAGCGAACCCCCGGGCGATCAGCGCCGCACGGGCATTCTGTCCAAGCCCTGCGCCTTCAACGATCCCGCAGGCAATCGCGAGCACGTTCTTCACCGCACCGCCGATCTCCGCTCCGGCCACGTCATCGCTGAGATAGATGCGAAAGGTCGGGCGCGAGATCCGGTCGCGCAGAGCCTCGGCAAGCGCTTGGTCTTCGGCTGCGAGAGTTACAGCGGTCGGCAGGCCTGCCGCAACTTCGTGAGCGAACGTGGGTCCAGATAGAACGGCGATGGACGCCTGCGGGCACGCTTCCTTGGCGACCTTGTGAAGCAGGGATCCGCTTTGCTCCTCTATGCCCTTAGAGCAAAGGACTAGCGGTCGGTCCCCCGTTGGAGCTGCCGCAAGGGCCGAGCGCATGTGCTGCGCCGGGGTGACTACGAGCCAAGCGGCGCAAGCATCTAGGTCGCTCAGGTCTGCAGTGGCACGGACCGACGGATCGAGCTTTCGTCCCGGCAGGAACATCGAATTCTCATGTTCGGAGTTGATCGCCTCGACCACCTCCGGCTCCCGGGCCCAGAGAAGCACCTCGCGGCCGCCGCTTGCGCCGACCTGGGCGAGGGCGGTCCCCCACGCGCCTCCGCCGACGACTCCCAGCCGGTCGAAGCTCACGCCTTCACCCCCGCTCCGCGAACCTTTTCGGCGTCAGGATCGAGCGGCCAGCGGGCTCGTGCTGGAGCATCCAGATGGTCGGTCAGCCCGCGCTCGAGGCGCTCCACACCGGCCCAGCCGATCATCGCCGCATTGTCGGTGCACAGCCACGCCGGAGGGACGCTGAACCGGCGCCCTTGCTCGGCGGCCAAGCGCTGGAGTGCGTCGCGGATGGACCGGTTCGCCGCCACGCCGCCCGCGACGACCAACGCCGGAGCAGCGCTGCTCGCCAGCGCAAGTCGTGTCCGATCCACTAGGCAGTCGACGACGGCCTGCTGAAAGGACGCCGCAATGTCTTCAGGCTGGTATTCGCCGGACGCGACCGCACGCTGCACCGCACTTTTGAGGCCAGCAAAGGAGAAATGCGGCTCGCCCGATCCAACCAAAGGCCGAGGCAGCGGAACGGCGCCACGGTCCCCGTTTGCGGCGAGCTGCTCGACGGCTGGTCCGCCGGGATAGGGCAGGCCCAACAACTTGGCCGCCTTGTCAAAAGCCTCGCCGGCCGCGTCGTCGATGGTCGTTGCGAGCCGGCGATAGTCGCCGACCGCGCGCACCTCGAGCAGCTGGCAGTGCCCGCCGGATACGAGGAGCAACAAATAGGGGAAGTCGAGGTCCGGATCGACCAGCCGGGGGCTGAGTGCATGGCCTTCCAGATGATTCACTGCGAGGAGCGGCTTGCCTGTGCCAAGTGCGATGCCTTTACCCGCAAGCAAGGCGACCATCACCCCACCGATGAGCCCCGGCCCCGCCGTGGCGGCGATGGCGTCAATGTCCTCGATGTCCTTGCCGGCATCCTTCAGCACGCTCCGGATCAGGTCCGGAAGTATCTCCACATGCGCCCGTGCAGCAATTTCCGGAACTACTCCGCCGAACGGGCGGTGCGCCTCATTCTGTCCGACGACTGCCTGCGCGAGGATCTGGCGGTCGCTCGTCACCAGCGCCGCCGCAGTGTCGTCGCATGAGGATTCGAGGCCAAGGATCAACGCCATGGCGCGCCCTTTGCCGCACTGGGCTCCGCTCGGCTAGTGGCGAGGACGGTTTGGGGCTACCAGGGCGTCCATGGACCGGTCTCCGATTCTTGGTACGCGTGGCTCCCCTCTTGCTCTGGCACAGGCGCACAAGGTCGCCTCCGCGCTTGAAGTGGCCAACCGCTGGCCCGCCGACTTCATCCAGATCCAGACTGTGGTTACGTCGGGAGACAAGGAACAGGTCCGCCCGTTGGCCGACATTGGCGGGAAGCAATTGTGGACGAAGGAGCTCGACCGGGCGCTGCTCGAAGGCGAAGTCGACTTCTGCGTCCATTCGCTGAAGGACGTCGAGGCAGTCCGGCCTCGGGAGATCAGCCTCGCCGCCGTTCGCCCGCGCGGCGACGTCCTGGAACGGCTTATCGGCGCGGAGTCCATCGACGCCCTGAAGGAAGGCGCGGTCGTCGGCACATCCTCCCCCCGCCGGAAGGCCCAGCTTCTTTCGCTTCGGCCGGACCTGAAAGTCGTTCCCCTGCGCGGCAATGTGCAGACGCGCCTCGCCAAGCTCGAGGCCGGCGAGGTGGATGCGACCCTTCTCGCCGGTGCCGGGTTGCGGAGGCTTGGAATCAACAATGTCGGGACGCCGATCTCGCTCGACATCATGCTGCCCGCACCGACGCAAGCGGTTATCGCCATCGAATCGCGCGCGGACGATCATGTGATCGCCTCGGTCCTGACAATCATCGACGACCGCACAACTCAAACGTTGGTGCACGCCGAACGCGCTTTCGTCGCAGCGCTCGGCGGCAGCTGTCATTCGCCAGTGGCCGCATTTGCGGAAATCGTGGACGGCAAGATCCGCTTCCGCGCGCAGATTTTCTCTGAGGACGGTCGGCACCAGGTCCGCGAGGACGTCATTTTCGACTGCGCCGACTGCGACACGCCCAAAGAGCTGGCCCGGCGCATGCTGGAGAGAGCGCCTGAGTCGATACGCTCATTGTTCAGCGCAGGATGAGGCGGCTCTTCGTTCTCCGCCCTGAACCTGCATCTCACCGGACCGTGGAGCGCGCCAAAGCGCTGGCACTCGACGTAACCGCAATACCTTTGTTCGAGCTCGAAGCGGTCGAATGGTCCCTGCCTGATGCCTCAAAATTCGATGGAATCCTCCTGACCAGCGCCAATGCAGTGAATATGGGCGGAGGCCGGCTGGAGAACCTTCGCCGCCTTCCCGTGCATGCTGTCGGGGAGACAACTGCCGTCGCAGCCGAAGTGGCCGGTTTCGGCGTCGCCAGCGTCGGCAGGCGAGGAGTGGAGGATCTGCTGGACGAGATCGAGCCCGGTAAGAGGCTAATCCACCTGTGCGGAGAGGACAGGCGAGCGCCCGAGCGGCCGAAGCAGGAGATCAGCTGCGTCACGGTCTATCGCGCGCGTGCCGTCGAGGATCCTGGCAGCCTGGACGCGCTCCGGGACCAAGTCGTCATGATTCATTCGCCGCGCGCGGGGAAACGGCTCGCTCACCTATTGGACGAAGAGATGCGCTCCACCGTCCTGATCGTTGCGATCAGCCGGGCGGCTGCCGATGCCGCCGGCAGCGGCTGGGCAGAGGTCCGCGTCGCGAGCGCACCCACGGATGCGGCACTACTGGTTCTCGCCCGCAGCCTGTGCGAGACATGACGACGGCAATGGCAAGTGCAGTGAACCGGACTGGATCAGGGTGGGGCACGCGATTCATCGTCGCGCTCGCACTGATCCTGGCGGGCGCTGCCGCCGCCGCTTGGGGGCTCGCTCATTCCGATGGCGCTGCACGCTTTCTCGGCATCAGACCGGCGCCGCCGGTCGTTGCACAGCCCCAGCGCGTAATTGCCGAGCCTGCCCCAGCCCCGCAGCCGAATCCGTCGGCCGAGGCCGCTCGCATTGACGAACTGGAGGGCCGGCTCAGCCGCGTCGAGCGCTCAACGCAGCGGGTGGAAGGGTCGGCAGGACGCGCGGACGCAATGCTTGTGGCCTTCGCCGCTCGCCGCGCTATCGACCGCGGCGTCGCGCTCGGTTTCCTCGAGCCTTTGCTGGTCGATCGCTTCGGTGAGACGCACCCGGGCGCCGTCGCGACAATCATCACGGGCTCGCATTCACCTGTGCGGCTCAACGACCTGATCACCGATTTCCGCACACTTGGTCCGCAGCTTCGTTCATCTGCGCCCGAGGACGGCTGGTGGACGCAGTTCAAGCGCGAGCTTGGATCCTTGATCGAGGTCCGCCGCGCCGACCGGCCGTCGAACCAGCCTGACGCGCGCTATCAGCGCGCATTGTCACAGCTCCAGGACGGCGAAGTCGATGCCGCACTCGCTGAGACAATGCGCCTGCCTGGTGCGCCCCACGCTCAGGCCTGGGTCCGCAAGGCCCGCCAATACGTCTCGGTTCACCGTGCACTGGACGAGGTGGAATCGGTTGCTTTGCTAGGAAAGAGCGCGTCGAACCCTTCCTAAGGGGTTGGCAAATCCGCCACGGAATGCGATTCCTGCCGACGCGTCGGGTGGAACAGCCGGCATTCAGCTAGAATCGCTAAGCTGCTGACGCTGTGGGAATAATGGTGGGGGAGACGTACCGTCATGACGTCACGTTGGGTTCGTCCCGGCTTGGGGCTCAGCCTTGGCTTGGCCGCGCTCGCTCTTGTGCAGTCGAGCTCCGGCGCGACGGTCCACCTAGCCTCGGGCCAGCTCGCGACAGTCCCGCCGCGGGCCGCCCAGCGGCCGCCGAGGCTCCAGGCGGCTTCAGCTCCGATCTATCTCGCCAAGCGCATCGACGAGCTCGGCAAGGGCTTCAACGGAAGGGCGGGAATCGCCGTCCAGTCCGTCGATGAGAACTGGTCGACGAGCTGGAACGGCAACGAGTTGAACCCACAGCAGAGCGTCAGCAAATTGTGGGTCGCGATTACCGCTCTCGATGCCGTCGACAGGGGTCGCGTGTCGCTTAACGACCAGGTCACGCTGACTCGCAGCGACCTTACTTTGTTCCACCAGCCGATCGCCGCGAAGATCATGGGTGGCGGAACCACGATGACGCTCGGGGACCTGATGTTCCAGGCGCTGACCAAGAGCGACAACACCTGCAACGACAAGCTGATGCGATCGGTCGGCGGACCCGAAGCCGTGCGCGCCATGCTTCAGGCGAAGGATATCGACGGGGTCCGCTTCTATAACGGCGAGCGCTCGCTCCAGAGCCGGATTGCCGGTCTGACATGGAGCCCAAGCTATTCGATCGGCAACGCCTTTTACGAGGCACGAAACGCCCTGCCGATGTCCGTCCGCCGCGCCGCGTTCAATCGCTATGTTGAGGATCCTTATGATGGCGCCTCGGCCAATGGGATCGTGCACGCCTTGGCGCGCCTTAAGCGCGGCGAGCTCCTCTCGCCGGGATCGACGGCACGCCTGCTTCGGATCATGAGTCAGACTTCGACCGGCAAGAACCGTCTCAAGGGGGGCCTCAAGCCAGGCTGGTCGCTGAGCCACAAGACGGGGACGGGCCAGGTGCTGGGAAGCATTCAGGCCGGCTACAACGACATCGGGATCCTCACTGCGCCCGACGGACGCAGCTATTCCGTTGCAGTGATGATCAAGAAGACTTCGACTCCGCTCGAAACGCGCATGACCCTGATGAACAATGTCGTTCGAGCCGTCATCAACCAGCACGAGATGCGCTACAGCGCCAGCATCTCGCTCTGAGATGAGCGGACCGGCTCAACGGCTTCGCGCGATGGCCGGAATTCAGCGTGTTCCGACGCGCGAGCTCGAGCTGTTCATCGTAAAGAGGTTTCTGGACGAAAAGACATGCGCCGCGCTGATCGAGCGTATCGATACGAAGCGCCGCCCGTCGACGATCGCGGACGATACGGGCGTCGCCAACTTCCGGACGAGCCAGACCTGCGACCTCGACCCGTCCGATACGCTTGTTGCCGAAGTGGACCGGAAATTCTGCGATCTGCTCGGAATTCCAACGGATCGAGGCGAGCTTCTCCAAGGCCAACGCTACGCGCCGGGCCAGGAGTTCAAGCCGCACACCGACACATTCAATCCGGGCGGTTACGACTTTTACGTCCACACGGCGGATCGCGGTCAGCGTACCTGGACAGCGATGGTCTATCTGAACGAGCCCGAGGACGGTGGCGCAACCCGATTCAAGACTATTGGCAAGACGATCCAGCCGGAGACCGGCAAGCTTCTGACCTGGAACAACCTTCTTCCCGACGGCGAGCCTAACCCGGCGACCCTGCACCAGGGCATGAAAGTCAGACGCGGGACGAAGTACGTCCTCACCAAATGGTTCCGGCAAGCGCCATTGCCGTAGGAGGCATCATTCGGTGCGCGAGGTTCCGCCCTTGCCCGATTCCTTGATGTGAACCGTCTTGATGTTGACGAACTCACGGATTCCGTAGGCCGAGCATTCGCGCCCGTATCCTGAGTGTTTCACGCCCCCGAAGGGAGTTCGCGGGTCGGACCGGACGTTGTCGTTGACGAAGCTCATCCCGGCTTCGAGCTCAACGGCGGCAATGCGCCTGCCGCGGTCGAGGTTCGTCGTAAGCACGCCTGACCCCAGCCCGAACTCACTCTCGTTTGCGATGCGGATCGCCTCTTCCTCATTCTCGGCGGCGATGATTGCCGCGACTGGCCCGAACACCTCCTGAT
>JBKPKE010000170.1:0-4697 GCA_046730955.1 Pseudomonadota bacterium | reverse complement strand
GCACTCCACGAGGAGCCCGGCCCGAAACCCAATGATCGACTGTGCCTGTCATGTACCTAAAGAGCGTGACGATGTCAAGACATTTTTACCGGTTTGGTTCATAAGGCCGCGCGGCCGTCCCGCCGTGCTACTCCCCCGAAGAAAGGAAAAGGCGGCTCGGATGGGGGTGTCGCTACCGCATCCGAGCCTCAGCCCCCCCGAAGCGGCCACAAGGGCAGCCGCCTCAGCCCCGCTGCTGAGATGTGCTTGCCGAGCAGCCCGGCAACAGGGTGCGTCATGTCTAAGGCATTCGACCGCCGAGGGCAGTTATCGGAAGTTAGGCTGCAATCCGGCGCCGGCCGCGACGTCCTGCATTGGGACGGGAGCGGCCCCTCGGAAACTCCTTAATCGCGCGTAACCCTAAATCGGCGCGATGATTTAACGGGCGCTCCTCAAGTTGCCCCTTGGCTGTAGTCAGTTGCCGGGGTCTTTCGTTGAACCATTATCACTCGCACCCGACCGGAGCTCCCGAAGCCGAAGGAAGCTCCACGCCTTTCGCCGCGTCCCCGCGTTTGGCGGCCGGCGAAGCCGATTCCATCCTCAACCGCCTCCAACGCAACGGCGGCGCGCTCAGCCCATGCGAGTGCGGCTCGCGCAGCTGGCTGCCGCCGGACGGCATCTACCAGCTCGTCGCGACCAGCGCTTCAGCGCCCGTGTCGGCCAAGGCCGTTGTTCCGCTGACCTGCGCGGCTTGTGGCTTCACGAAATTCTACGATCCCGTCGTGGTTGCTGCCATGGCAGAGACCACCGGTCGGTGGTGACGCGCCTCGCGCTTGCCTCTGCCTTCGGATTGACCGCCCTAAGTTGGATCAGACTGCAGCGGCTGGTGGCCATGGCGAGCTAAGCGCCGACCAGGCTCCTGCTCCTGCAAGGCGGTCCGGGCAAGCTCGGCTCCCCGCTCGGCGGCCTGCCTGGCGCGATGCAGCCTCGTAAGCGCAAAACCCCCGGATTCATCATCGGCGAGCGCTTCGATCGCCTGTTCAAGATGTAAGAGAAGCTCTTCGAAGTCGTTTCGAATCTGCTGGAGCAGATGGCCGGAGTTGGACGCTGACATGTACGGACACTCGACTCAATTTCGTTAATCGCCTTTCATCGCCGCCCGACGTGACGACTTCAAGATGAGCGAAAGGTCAGTGCCGATTGCGGACACCCGCGTTCACCTCAGCTTCGAAATCTGAAGCTTGTCCGCCTTCGCCCGTTCCTTCACGGACTCCTCGCTTCGAGTGAGAGCCTTGGCGATCGCTTTCAGCGCCATCCCCTTTTTTGCCAGCGTGTGCAGCTTCTGGATCTCGTCCTGCCGCCAAGGCTGCCGATGACGCTCGAAGCGTTCGCTCACTGATCCTCCGCGACCTTCTCGGCGAGCCTGGTCGCCCGCATCTGGTCCGTGCGTTCGACACGCGCCGCCATTTCCCGCCAGGCGGACTCCGACCTCAGGCAGCGCTCTCTGACGTTCTCGAGTGTTGCCGCGTCGGCGTCGGCGCGGGCCTGTTCCGCACGCGCGAGGAAGGTTTCATGATCTTTATGCCGAACTGGTTCAGGCATGGAAATCCTGCTTTCTTTGGTCGCCCCGGCCCGAATACGAGTCGCCCTAGCACAGCCAACGCCCGGATGACCAAATCGGGTCAGCTCACCGGCGTCCGTCAAGCCTGTTCGGTCGGAAAGCCGCCGTCGGCGGCGTCCTTGAAACCCCCGAGATTATAGACCTGCTCGTACCCCATATCCTGCAAAACCTTGCCGGATAGAGCCGAGCGCCCACCCGAGGCACAGTAGAGGATCACCGGACGTTCTCGGCGGAATTGGTTGTTGTGATACGGCGTCGAATCATCGGCGCGGAACTCGAGCATCCCCCGCGAGACGTTGACCGCACCCTTCAGCTTGCCGCCCGCGCTCAACTCGGGCGCGTCCCGAACGTCGACGAGCAGCGCTCCCTCTTCGATCAGCTGACGCGCCTGTTCGGGGTTGATCCTCGGCACGGAACTGTTTGCCGATGCCAGCATCTCTTTCACGGAGGCCGCCATGCGCAACTCCTCTTACTCAGACTCGACATTTCCGCTTTACGCTCCAAGCGGTCCCCACATCAAACGCGCTTCAACCCATTGCGAACATTGGGTTGACGCTAGCGGTCGACCTCATCTACCCATGAGGTCGATGACGCACCTGAATGCCATCGCCGCTGACCGTACCGTCCACCTCTGGTGGCGCGACTGGACCTTTGCGGCGCGATGGCGCGACTGATCGACTAGCCACGATCATCGACTGCCCGCCCGCCACCGGCGGGCTTTTTTGTTTCAGGAGCATCCCATGTCTGTTGTCCAACTCCGCCCGGAATCCGTTCAGGCCGACCTCGCAACTCTCCCGGCCGACGTCCCCGTTCCAAACCCCCTGCCGAAGCTGCTCGCCGGCGAGGATCTGCCGATCGACGATGCCGAGCACCTCTTTGAACGGCTCGTCCTCGGACGCCTCGAACCGGCCGAGATCGCCGGAATGCTGATCGCCCTCCGGATGAAGGGCGAGACCGCCGACGAGATGATTGGAGCGGCGCACGCTTTGTCGGCGGCAGCTTTGCCCTTCGACCGGCCCGACTATCTCTTCGCCGACTGCTGCGGCACCGGCGGAGACGGTTCCGGTCTGATCAACGTCTCGACCGCAACCGCATTCGTCGCTGCCGCGGCGGGCCTTCCGATTGCAAAGCACGGCAATCGGAGCGTCAGCTCGAAGTGCGGATCGGCGGACGTGCTGGAGGCTCTCGGCGTGAAAATCGAAGTCGCACCCGACAAGGCCCGTGCGCTTCTGGACGAGACCGGCTTCTGCTTCCTCTTCGCCCCGGCCTACCACCCGGGCATGAAGCATGCGTCGCTCGTTCGCCGGCAACTGTCGGTGCGGACCGTGATGAACCTGCTCGGACCCTGTATCAATCCGGCCCGGCCGCCGGTCCAGCTATTGGGGGTCGCGGATCCGAAGATGCTTCGCCGCATCGCGCAGATACTCGATGCCATTGGCGTATCGGAAGCATTGGTGGTGCACGGCGCCGGCCTCGACGAGGTCGCTCTCCACGGGGAGACTCGTGCGATCCGGCTGTCCGCCGGCGAGCTGACGGAAATCGAGATCACGCCCGAGAGCGCCGGACTCGAGCGGGCGCCGCTCAATGTCGTGACCGGCGGCGAGGTGGAGGAGAATGCGGCGCGCCTTCGTACCTTGCTCGACGGAGACGGGTCGAAGGCCGAATCCGATATCGTCATCCTGAACACGGCCGCCCTGCTTCACACGGCCGGAAAAGCGGCGACGCTGAGCGATGCGGCGGATATCGCCCGTGACGCATTGTTCTCGGGCAAGTCCGGCAGGCTGCTCGACCTGTATGTCGAGGCCAGCAATGACTGACCCCGCAGGCGTGCTGGGCGAGATTGCCGCAGCCAAGAAGCAGGAGCTTGCGCGCCGGTTCGACGGCGTCTCCCTGGACGCTTTGCGGTCGCAGGCGAGGACGACCCACCGCAGCCTCGCCGACGCGATCGCGCGGCCCGGCGCATCCTTCATCCTCGAGATCAAGAAGGCATCGCCATCGGCGGGACCCATCCGCAGCAACGCCGATCCCGGCGCCATCGCTCGCGGCTATGCCGGTGTCGCCGACGCGATCAGCGTCCTCACCGACCGCCAATATTTCGGCGGATCGACGGACGATCTTGCGGCCGCGCGCGAAGCCTTCAGCGGCCCGATCCTTGCCAAGGACTTCTTTATCGATCCGCGGCAGGTCGTCGAAGCGCGGCTCGCCGGAGCCGACGCGGTGCTGGTCATGCTGTCGCTGCTCGACGACATCCACGCCCGCGAGATCATCGGGGAGGCGAACCGCTTCGGCATGGACGTCCTCGTCGAGGTCCATGACGAGGCCGAGATGCGCCGCGCCCTCGCGCTCGGAGCACCACTGATCGGCGTCAACAACCGCGACCTTCGCGACCTCACCATCGACCTCTCGACCACCGAGCGCCTCGCGCGCCTCGCGCCGGATCGTCTGCTCGTCTCCGAGTCCGGCATCAATGGAAGGGCCGACGTGGAACGCCTCGCCGGCCACGTGAACGGCTTCCTCGTCGGCAGCGCGTTGATGCGCTCCGAAAGCCCGGCCGAGGCAGCGCGCGATCTGATCTTCGGCCGCGTGAAATTGTGCGGGCTGACGAAGGCTGACGACTTGCGGGCAGGACGTTCGGCGACGTTCGCCGGCTTCGTCTTCGTTCCCGGCAGCCCCCGTCGCCTCACCGCCGAGGAGGCCGCGCCGCTTGCCGGGCTGGCGAGATACTTCGGGATCAAGCCGGTCGGCGTTTTCCGCGATGCGCCCTTGCCCGTCGTTGCCGACCTCGCGACGCTGCTCAACCTCGAAGCCGTGCAGCTCCACGGCCGCGAAGACCTTGAATATGTCCGTTCGCTGCGCCGCCAGCTCCCCCAGTCGACGGAGATATGGACCGGCGTCAGCGTTGGACACGAACCGCTCGCCAAGCGCGGCGGAAACCGGATCCTCTTCGACAACGGCAGCGGCGGAAGCGGCCGCGCTTTCGACTGGAAGTTTCTGCGCGAGCATCCGGACCTGCCGAATGCGCTCGTCGCCGGCGGCATCGGACCGCACAACGCACACGCCGCCGCGAACCTCGGAGCCTTTGCAATCGACGTCGGCT
>JBKPKE010000169.1:0-3311 GCA_046730955.1 Pseudomonadota bacterium | reverse complement strand
GACCAGCGCCACACCAACCCGGCCGCCTATCTGGGCTTCGTCGATCCGTCGGTCTACATCACCGTCCCCTACGCCCGGAAGGAACAGCGCCTCCAGGCGTACATCAAGTTCCTTCAGAACGTGCCGCGCGCCATGGAGCAGATGTGCGCCAATATCCGCACGCCCATGCCGATCAGCTTCGTCGATTATGCGAAGTCGGCATTCGGCGGCTTCGCTGAATTCTTCCCTGGGGACGGTACGCTTGCCTGGAAGGGCGTCGGCACGCCCGAGGACCAGCAGGCGCTGAAAGCCGCCACCGAAAATGCCGTGAAAGCGATGAACGAAACGGTCAGCTGGGTCGAAGCGCAGCGCGCCTCTGCCAAACCCAATTTCGCGCTAGGCAAGGCAAAGTTCCAGCGAATGCTTGCGGATACCGAAATGGTTTCGACACCTGTCGAGGAGCTAGAGCGGATCGGCCGCGCCGACCTGGAGTCCAACCAGAAACTGCTGAAGGACGCCTGCTCGCGCTACCTGCCGGGCGGGACCGTTCCGGCCTGCATGGTAAAGATGAGCGCCGACAAGCCCGAAGGCGGGCCTGTGGCGGAAGCGCGGCGGCAGCTTCCGATGCTCCGGCAGTTCATCATCGACCATGACATCGTGAGCATTCCCGGACCGGAGGAAGCCAAGGTCGAGGAGGCTCCGCCGTACAACCGGCAGAACTCGGCCTACATCAACATCCCGGGTCCGTTCGAGAAGAACCTACCGTCGATCTTCTATATCGCTCCGCCCGACCCGACCTGGCCGAAGGAAGTCCAGCAGTCCTTCATCCCGGGCAAGGCGGACCTGCTCTTCACCTCGGTGCATGAGGTTTGGCCGGGCCACTTCCTCAACTTCCTTCACGCGAACCGATCGAGAAACATGTTCGGCCGCGTGTTCGTCGGCTACGCATTTGCTGAAGGCTGGGCGCATTACGCCGAGGAGATGATGCGGCAGGCGGGCGTCGGCGGCGGCGGAGACGAGGTCATGATCGGCCAATTGTCGAACGCTCTGCTGCGGGATTGCCGGTTCCTGTCGGCGATCGGAATGCACACCGGGTCGATGACCCAGCAGCAGAGCTACGATCTGTTCCGCAACGAGTGCTTCCAGGACGAAGGCAATGCGAAGCAGCAGGCGGCGCGCGGGACCTATGATCCGGCCTATCTCAATTACACGATGGGCAAGCTGATGATCCGAAAACTCCGTGACGACTGGGCCGCCACGCGGGGCGGGCAGAAGGCATGGAAAGCCTTCCACGACCAGTTCCTCAGCTACGGCGGCCCGCCGATTCCACTGGTCCGGGGGCAGATGATGGGCACCAAGCCGGACGCGGTATTCTGATGCCTTGTGTTCTTGCTTCGTTCCATTAGGATCGGGGTAAGATGGCTAAGCCGAAAACCCGTTACGTCTGCCAATCCTGCGGTTCGATTTCGAACCGCTGGCAGGGCCAGTGCACCGACTGCAGCGAGTGGAACACGCTCATCCAGGAGAGCGCGGAGGTGTCCAGCATCTTCGCCGCAAAGCACAACCTGCAGGGGGGCGGGCGGGTCATCCCGCTGGTCGGGCTGGACCACCCCGTTGCGCTTCCCGAGCGGATCGCGACCGGGATCGCCGAGTTCGACAGGGCCATCGGCGGCGGCATTGTTCCGGGCTCGGCAATGCTCGTCGGCGGCGACCCAGGCATCGGCAAGTCGACGCTTCTGCTTCAGGTGTGCGCCGACCTCGCGAGCACTGGGCGCAAGGTCATCTACGTCTCGGGCGAGGAGTCGGCGGAGCAGGTGCGGCTGCGAGCGGTCCGGTTGGGGCTGGGCAAGGCGCCGGTGCAGCTGGCGGCTGCGACTTCGGTGCGCGATATCTTGACCACGATGGGCGGTAATGGCGGAGCGGACCTGCTCGTCATCGATTCCATTCAGACGATGCATTCCGACCTGATCGACGGGGCGCCCGGGACGGTCAGCCAGGTCCGCGCCTCGGCCCAGGAACTGGTGCGCTTCGCCAAGGAGCACGGCACCGCGCTCATACTCGTCGGCCATGTCACCAAGGACGGCACCATCGCCGGCCCTCGCGTGCTCGAGCATATGGTCGATACCGTGCTGAGCTTCGAAGGCGAGCGCAGCCACCAGTATCGGATCCTCCGCGCGATGAAGAACCGTTTCGGCGGCACGGACGAGATCGGCGTCTTCGCCATGGAGCGGGAGGGTCTCACCGAGATCCCGAACCCGTCGGTCCTGTTCCTCACCCAGCGCGGCGAGCCTGTCAGCGGCACCAGCATCTTCCCTGCGCTGGAAGGCAGCCGTCCGGTGCTTGTCGAGATCCAGGCGCTGACGGTTCGCCTCGCCAGCGGCGCCACGCCGCGGCGCGCCGCCGTCGGCTGGGACAGCGGACGCCTGGCGATGATCTTAGCGGTTCTGGAGGCACGGTGCGGCCTCAGCTTCGCGACCGCCGAGGTCTATCTCAACGTCGCGGGCGGTTATCGCCTGACCGATCCAGCAGCCGATCTGGCGGTGGCGGCGGCGCTTATCTCCGCTCTGTCGGAGCGGCCCGTACCGAGCGAATGCATCACTTTCGGCGAGATCGCTCTGTCCGGCGAAGTCAGACAGGTGGCGCACTCGGGCCTCCGGCTGAAGGAAGCTGCGAAGCTGGGATTCGAGCGCGCCTGGATCCCGTCAGGAGTTGGCGGCGTGGAGGGGGTCGCGCCGGTGCATTTCGGGAATGTGCGGACGCTGGTCGATCATATTCTCGGACGGTGATCTCGTCGGTTCGCGGCTGATTCCCGGCGGATGAGCCGGAAGCTCGATCTTGCTGTGCTTCTTCAGCCAGGAGCTCGTACCGCCGGTCGTCTGGTAGGCGAATTCAAATCTCGCTTTGGCCGGCAGCCTCGAAATCCACAATTTGTCCTCACCGGACATATGATTGAGAAGATATTCCTTCAGCGCTCCGGCCGTGAAGGGAACGGACACGAGGTAAAGCCACGGCATCAGCCGGTGGCGTTTGAGTTTCGCTACTGCGTTCTGCAGGCCGGAATAGTCTTCGCCGCCGCTGCTGTTTCGGACGTCGAAGCCGACAATATAAACGGGCATCGCTTGCTCCCCTGTTGAGCAAACCCACCCATCCACCGTCCCGATATGACACACAATTCGTTACGTGTCTGCTACTATTACGAAATTTAACCTTTGCCGGCCGGCAATCAATCGCCTGCTCGCATTGCCGGAAAGAGTTCGCTAGCCAGCCGCGGCAATGAGTGCGCTCGACATCTTCGTCATCGTCCTGCTGGGCGGCGGGGCCCTTATCGGCAC
>JBKPKE010000168.1:0-16090 GCA_046730955.1 Pseudomonadota bacterium | reverse complement strand
GTTTTGAACGGTGCCCCCGGCAGGCGGAGCCGGCGGCGCGCCGAGAGGTCGATATAGGCCTGGGCTGGAATCCAGTTCGATCCTTGGTTGGCAACGATCGTCGCGTTGGTCGAAGCCGGTCCGTCGACATAGGTCGGACGGTAGTGGTCGTAATATTGAACATTGAGGCCAAGCATCATCGGACCCTTGGTCCATTCCGCTCCGGCATTGCCGCGCCAGTTGAGCGGTCCGTCGATGTGGCCGAGGCGGCTGATCCAGGGCGATTGCGGCGTCCGGCGGCGCTCGAAGGACGGATACCAGGTCGCATTGCCGTAGAGTCTGATGCTTCCGTGGCTGCCGAGGTCGATCGGCCAGTCGAGCTGCAGATCGACGGTTTCGACCTGCGTCCGTCCGGCGTTGAACGCGCCGAGGTCAATGCTGAGGATGCGCCCTGCGGTATAGCCAAGCGCACGGTCGGCGTCGGTCAACGGGGCGCGCACGATCCGGTCGCCATACTGGCTTTCATTGGCAAGCACGGTTGCGAGATTCTCCGTGAAAAAGGAGACTTCGCGCCGGACGTCGATGCGCGAATAGTCGACGGAAACTCGCGGTCCTTTCCTGCTGCTCGGGTTCAACACCGCGCCGACGGAGAGGGTCGTGGCATGTTCAGGCGACAGGGCATGCGAGCCGCCCCTGGAAATGGTGACGGTCCCTTCGGCCCCTAAGCGCTGATCTCCGCGTGAAGAGTCGATCGGGCCCTGGCTGGTCGGTGTGAGGATCGTCTCGGTCGCCGCAAGTTGCTCGATGGTCGGCGGAAGCTCGCCCGTTGCAAGGCTGCCCCGGAGCATCACCGCCGGGTATGGGAAGAACCGGGCGCCTGCCGTGAATGTCACGCCGCCGTCCACTATTGCGTCGAGCTCGTCGTTGGTCGGCGCCAAGGGCGTTGCAAGTCTCGGCACGATCGACCGCACACGGTCGTAACGGGTCGCAAGTTGCAGCTCGAGGCCGCGTGCCGCACTCGCGGCATCCTGCGAGACGATCGGTGCTCTGAGTTCGCCATAGCCCGAAGTGATCGACTGGCGCCGCACCGGGAAAGGAAAACTCACGTTGAAAATGCTGCCGCTGAGATCGAATGTTTTCTCCGGCGCACGCTCCCGGCGGTGCTCGGCAAGAAGAGTAAGGTTTGCCGCTCCTCCCGGAAGCTGGAAGATGGGTCCCGCAAGTCTGATCGAACCCGTGCGAAAGTGATTGACCTGGTCTGAGCGGAAGGTGGTCTCGTTGACGGCGGTCATGCTCGTCGCGACGAAGGCGGCCCAGTCGCCGAGCGGGTCAAGGGTGCCATTCCTGAGCGCGGTTTGAAAAGCATTGCTTGCACTCGAGGCTTCGGACCTCTCAGCAATCCTCACCCGTCCAAATGTCAGGTCCGCCGACCCTTTCCACCGGCCAAGGTCTGCAATCAGTCCAGCAGTCAGCCTCCTTGAGTTGAGGGTGGTAGTAATCCGGCCGCGGGAGCCGGCATTGGGAAACGTGAAGATGACCGGCTGCTGGAAAGGGTTACTGGGCGCGTCCGCGGCGGTGATGACGTTGACCGGCTCACCTTGCCCGCGGAATCTTCCGTCATCGCGGAAGTAGAGTGCATCGACGAACGCTTCGAGCTTGCTGCTGAACCGGTGCCGGATGTTGAGCATCCCGGACGTCACCGTCGGATTGGAGAGCACGTAGCGCCTCGTGCCGGTGTCGTCGTGGGTGAGGTCGAAAACGATACCACCGGCGTTCCCCGACAGGACGGCCGTCCGGTCGGCAGGGGAGCCTGAAAAACCGATCGGCAAGTACGTCACGGAGGAGCCCAGCGATCCGCCGCCGAAGTTGGGATCGAACGCCAGATTGCCGCCTTGGCTGAAGACGCCGATCGCGTCGGAGGGAGGAGGGTCCGCGATGTAGCGAGCGGGATTGTTGGCATGGCGTTCGCGGCGGGCGCGGACTCGATAGTCGACGTCGCCCGACAACAGGGGCTTCACCGTGGTCCTCGAAAAGAACAGCATGACGTCGGTCTTGCCGCCGTCGGGTGTGAAGCCGAGCCGACCCTCAAAGCCCAGCCGGCGGGCATCTCCCCGGCTCGAGATTCCGGAAACGAGATGGAAGTCGGCGCCGCGATAGTTTCGGCGGAGGACGATATTGACGACGCCGCCGATTGCTCCAGGTCCGTAGATACCACCCGCAGTGCCGGTCAGCGTTTCGACGCGATCGATCGCGCTTAAGGGGATGGCATTCAGGTCCGCCTGGCCGAAGTCGAACTGCGGTGTCGGCAGGCTGGGCATTCGCCGGCCGTCGACGAGCACAAGCGTCCTTAGGGTCCCGAGGCCGCGGAGGTCGATCGCCGAGTTGACGGACCCGCTGTCTGACACGGTGTTCTGCGCGGGATCGACGGTCTGCGCATTCGCCGAAATGCGGCTCCTGAAGAACTGGCCGAGGTTGTCGCGGTGCGCGCTTTCGATGTCGCTGCCGGTGGAGACGACATAGGGCTGGATGTCGTTGCGCGTCCGGCGGATGTCGGCGTTCTGGGTGCGCACGCCGATGACGAGGATCTCGGGGACCGGCGGCTCCTCGGCGGCGACTTCGGCCGCGGGTTGCGCGTAAAGGACGAAGACGCCGTCGGGCGTGCGCCTGTAGGCGACGCCCGTTCCGGACAGAAGGCGGGCCAGGGCCTGCTCGGGCAACATGGTTCCGCGAACTTCGGAGGCGCGTGCCCCTTGGACGATCCTCCGGTCGTAGAGCAGTTCAGCCCCGGTCTGCCGCGTGAGGGCCTTGAGGGCATCGGCGAGGGGCCCGGAACGGATCTGTACCGAACGCGCGATAGCCGGCGCAGCCTGAGCCGCAACTGCCTGCACGGCAGCCGTCGCGCCGAACATGATCGAGCAGAAAAGGCTCCGAGCAACCATGCCTGCCCCTGCACGATATTACTCATTCCCGGATACAATTTCGGATGTAATTTGGCCAGCCGCAGTGCGCCCCCGGCACAGTGGTCCAGCCGACCATCGACCGATGAAATCGCGCATTGGGAAAACTTGCGGGCTGATCGGAAAGACACGGGGGCCCCTGACAGGACACCTCAGCCGGTGAAGGCGGACCGCCCCCCGTCGGGTGAGACGGCTGTGATCGTCTTCTGGTTTGCCGATGGAGATTGGATGCCAAAGGATCCCGCCCGCGAGGTCAATCGGCGAGAGTTGCTGGCGCTCACCGCGGCGTTCGGCACTGCCGCGGCGGCCGAGGGCCTGTCGCACCATGACGGCCTGCTTGGCGGCCCGATCCGCAGCTACACCAACGCGCTGCCCTGGTCCGACGGCCTCACCGATGCGCCTGATGGCGCGGAGACTGGGGGCTGGAAATATCTGAACGACGCCGAAGTGGCTTTTCTCACGGCTGCCGTGGACCGGCTCATCCCCGCCGATCCGACGGGACCGAGCGCTTCCGAGGCAGGCGTCGTCCGGTTCCTCGATTCCCAGCTCGCCGGCGATTACGGGAAGGGCGCGCATTTCTACCTCGGCGGGCCTTGGGGCGAAGGCACCCCGAGCCAGGGCTATCAGAGCCGCTTTACGCCCGCGCAATTCTATCGAAACGCAATCCCCTCGATCGAGCGCGCGGTTGCGAGGCTGGAGCAGGGCAAGGCGTTCGCGGATCTGCCGCCCGGGGCCCAGGACGTGCTTCTCAAACAAATGGAATCCGGTGCCCTGAAGCTCGACGGGGCGGTACCCTCGAAAGCCTTCTTCGCGATGTTCCTCCAGAACGTGCTCGAAGGCTATTTCTCCGATCCCATCTACGGTGGGAACAGGAATGGCTCCGCCTGGAAGATGATCGGCTTCCCCGGCGCGCACTACGACTATTCGGACTGGGTGACGGCGTACAACCGGCCCGTCCCGGTTGAGACGGTCGGCCTCCGCGGCCGGCCTGCCTGGCGGCGGGGCTGAGCGATGGCGAGGGCCATGCCCAAGGTCGATGTCGTGCTGGTCGGCTTCGGCTGGACGGGTGCGATCCTTGCGCAGCAATTGTGCGACGCCGGCCTTAACGTGCTCGCGCTCGAGCGCGCCGCGGCCCGCACGACCCCCGTCAACTGGGCGACGAGCTTCGACCAGGACGAGTTGCGCTACATGTGGCGGCACCACCTGTTCCAGAACGTCCAATATTCAACGCTGACCTTCCGCAACAACGTGAACCAGACGGCTCTGCCGATGCGGCATCTTGGTTCGTTCCTTCCCGGAACAGGTGTCGGCGGCGCCGGCATCCACTGGAACGGGCAGATCTGGCGGTGGCTCGAGACGGACTTCCGGCTAAAGAGCCATAATGAAGCCCGCTACGGCAGAAGGTCGACGAAGGACCTGACGATCCAGGACATGCCTGTGAGCTATCAGGAGATCGAGCCCTACTACGATTTCTTCGACCGCGTTTGCGGGACCTCCGGCCAGGCCGGTAATCTGAAGGGCAGGACAGAGGCCGGCGGCAATCCGTTCGAGGCACCGCGGAGCGCGCCTTATCCAACGCCCCCGCTGCCCATGACCTATGGACCCAAATTGTTCGAGCAGGCGGCGGCAAGCATGGGGCTTCACCCGTTCCCGCATCCCGCCGGCAATCTCTCGGAGGCCTATACCAATCCTTTCGGTCTGCAGCTCGGGAAGTGCACCTTCTGCGGCTTCTGTGAGAAGTTCGGCTGCGGCAACGATTCCAAGGCGTCGCCCCAGACGACCCTCATCCCGTACATCCTGACCAAGCCGAACTTCGAGCTTCGCACCGAAGCCGAGGTCCTCAAGGTAGAGCGGACGTCCGATGGCCGTCACGCGACAGGGGTCACCTACATCGATGCCGCCGGCGCCGAATATTTCCAGCCGGCGGAGATCGTCATCCTGACGGCCTACCAGCTTCACAACGTCCACCTGATGCTCCTCTCGGGCATCGGAGAGCCCTACGATCCCGCCACCGGCAAGGGCTTCATCGGCAAGAACTACTGCTACCAGACGATGAGCTCGGTCGACGTCTTCTTCGACGACAAGCTGCTCAATCCCTTCATCGGCGCGGGCGCGCTCGCGTCGGTCGTCGACGACTTCAACGGCGACAATTTCGATCATTCGGGTTTGGGCTTCATCGGCGGCGCGTACATCGCGGGGATGGTCACCGGCGCCCGGCCGATCGAGATGACCAGGGTCCCCGACAAAGTCCCGCGATGGGGCCTCGAATGGAAGCGCGCAGCGGCGAAATATTACCTGCGCAACATGTCGATCTCGGTTCACGGATCGAGCTACCCGCAGGCCGGCAATTACCTCAGCCTCGATCCCACCTACCGCGACCAGTTCGGCCGGCCGATGCTGCGGATGACCTTCGACTTTCCGCCCAACGACCTCAGGATGGCGCAGTTCTGCACGGACCGCGCCACCGAGATCGCGAAGACAATGGGCGCGAGCCACGTGCATCCCAAGCCCCGCAAGGGCCCCTACGACACGACGCCCTATCAGACGACGCACAATGTCGGCGGATCGATGATGGGCATCAGCCCCGCCGACAGCGCATTCAACAAATATGCGCAGAGCTGGGACGTGCCGAACCTGTTCGTCACCGGGACCAGCCTCTACCCCCAGAATCCCGGATACAATCCCACCGCAACGCTCGCTGGGCTTGCCTATCTGACGGCCGAGGCCATCAAGTCGCGCTACGTGAAGGCGCTCGGCGAGCCCCTGGTCGCGGCATGACATCGGCCTGGCCGCGAAGGATCCTTCTGGCCGCCGCCGTGCTGGCCGGGCTGCTGATCCTGACGTCGGCGGGTTCGTGGCTCCGGCTTACACAGCCGGCCATCAGCGATCCGCCACCCGGAATGCTGTCGATCCTGACCCGTCCGATCCCGGAAGGGCCGGATGCCAGCCTCATCCGCCGCGGTCGCTATCTTGCAACCGCCGGCGACTGCGCCTCATGCCACACCCGCCGCGGCGGCCGTCCGTTCGAGGGCGGCCTTGGCCTCGAGACCCCGTTCGGCATCATCTATTCAGCCAATATCACCAGCGATCGCGGCACGGGGATCGGAAACTGGTCGACGGACCAGTTCTACCGGGCGCTGCATGAAGGCGTCGCGCCCGGAGGCAAACGCCTTTATCCAGCCCTGCCATATCCGCACTTCACTCTCGTCCGGCGCGAGGACACCGACGCGATCCTCGCCTTCCTGAAGACGGTACCGGCAGTCCAATATACCCCCCCAGCCAACCGCCTGCCGTTCCCCGTCAACCTCCGGCCGAGCCTGATCGCGTGGAATGCGGTCAACTTCTCGCCCGGTGAGTATCGAGCAGACCCGGCGATGCCCGCGCAATGGAACCGCGGCGCCTATCTCGTCGAAGGGCTCGGGCATTGCGCGGCCTGCCACAGCCCGAAGTCCGCGCTCGGAGCGGAGCTCAAGAGCCAGGCTTATCGCGGCGCGGTGATCAACAATACGGTCGCGCCCGATCTCACCTCCAACCCGCGAACCGGGCTCGGTCGCTGGAGCGCGAGCGAGATCGTCGAATATCTGAAGACGGGCCGCAACCGCTACGCGAACGCTTCCGGCCCGATGGCCGAGGTGGTGACCTATTCGACCTCGCTTCTATCGGACTCCGACCTCCTGGCGATGGCCACCTATCTGAAGTCGATCCCGGCGCGCTCCTACCGGGCAGCAGGCTCCACTGCGTTGCGCAGCGATGGACTTCCTGAAGGCCCGCAGCGTTCAATCCCAGCCCCCGATCCGCAAGCGATGCGGGCGGGAGGCGCGATCTTCTTCGACGTCTGCACAGCATGCCATCTCAACAGGGGGAGGGGACAATCGAAGATGTTTCCGCCGCTTTCCGGCAGTGCGGTTGCGCAGCAGGACGATCCCACCGGCGTCATCCGGATGATCCTTGCCGGCGCACGCACGGCGCCGACCCTCTCGAAGCCGGGTTTCCAGTCGATGCCGAGCTTCGCCTGGAAGCTCGATGATCAGCAGGTGGCGGACGTTGCGACCTATGTCCGCAACTCGTGGGGCAACCGGGCGCCGCAGGTCGATCGGCGCCAGGTGGCGGAGCTGCGGTCCAGGCTCAAGCTCGCCAAACCGCAACCGCGAGATCGAAAATGAACTTCCAAAACTGCAATCCCGTCGTTCCATCCTGGCGTCTGGCGCCTCGGTGCGCGCTGGCCTGCGCAGTGGCGCTTCTGACGCCGTCGGCGGCGATTGCCGGCGACTCCCAGCTCTGGACCGGCGGCAGCGTCACGATCAAGCTGTCGGACAAATGGAGCGTGTCGCAGGACGTCACAGCACGATTCAGCGACGATCGGGGCGGTCTCTACGAGATCGAGGCGAATACGCTCGTCGGTTACCAGCTGGCCAAGGCGGTGAGTGTCTGGGTCGGCTACGATCACGACCCGCAATATTCCGACGGACATCCCACTGTCATGGAGCATCGTTTTGTCCAGCACCTCGTCTCGTCCAATCTCGGCAAGATTGCCGGTGGCCAACTCAGTGGCCGGATACGCTTCGAGCAACGCTGGAGAGAGGGTTTGCACGGCACGGGCTGGCGGGTCCGGCCCTACATCCGATACAGCCTGCCGCTCGGGCGCAAGAGTTCAACGTCGTTCGTCTGGAGCGAAGAACCTTATCTCGATCTGAATACGACGAGCTTCCAGCCAGTGCATGGGTTCGAGCGGCTGCGGAGCTTCGTCGGCATCTCGACGCCCCTGACTAGGAATTTGTCCGCGGACGTCGGCTACCTCAACCAGCATGGCTTCGTGCGCAATGGCAAGGACACGAACGACAACGTCGCGTTCTTGTCGCTCGGCCTCAAGCTTTAGGCAGGCCTGGACGAAGACGAGGGAGCGCAGGCGCAAAGGGAAAGACCGGCCTCGATGCGGATCGCTCGCAAGATTCAACCCGCCCGGGAGTGGCGGCGTCACTGCATCTCTTTTTGACGCCGCCTTTTCACTCAGGGAAGATCGCCGGCAGGCCTCACTGCGGCGACACTCGTGTCGCGGCCGCGGCCAGCGATCCGATCCGGGGGAAATGACCGGCAAGGCTCATGATCGCGCGACGCGAAAGAGATCGTCCGGCCGCAGCACGAAGCATTTCGCTCAAGGCAAGGGGGACACGGATGCGCTGGCGGAAGCGCCGCTGCCAGGCTGGCGCGGCCGCCGTTCCACCGGCGATCAGCGCGCTTGCCGCCGATAAGCCGCTCGCGAGTGCCAACCCAAGCCCGTCGCCGACGAGCGACGCAACCACGCCCGACTGGTCGCCGATCCGAAACACCCCCTGGGGGGTCTCGTCCGTGCTCCAGCCGTAAGGGACGGCGGCGATCGCCTGCCACTTCCCGGGGCGCTCCTCATCGATGCGTTCCGCAAGAAGGGGCGCGTCGCTAAGTAGGGATGAAAGCAGGGCCTTGGCGCCGCCTGCGCGGGCCATCCTGCGGGCGGAAACGGACAGGCACAGGTTGCATGACCCGTCCTCCTGAAGCAGCAGGCCGGCATAACCCTCATCGAACAGGTGGAGCTCGACGAGGCCTCCGAGCGCCTCCTCGCGTGAAGCGTTGGGCGGCAGCTCCGCGCGCAAGCCGACGAAGGTCTCGAACCGGCGAACTCCGGGTCGCGCCGTGCCGCGCAGCTCGTGCTTGCCCGTCGCCACGAAAAGGGCCTCGCACTGTATCAGTTCCTCTTCCCGAGTGCGCACGAGCCGGCTTGGAGGATAGGCCATGCTGGCGCTCGACCCGCGGCAGACAATTGCGCCGGAGCGGGCGGCGGCATCGAGGAGTGCGCCATCGAGGGCACGGCGGGAAAGCCCCGCGGCCGCGAAAGGAAGCGCAAGCGTCGCCTGCTGCAGTCCATTGACCAGGCGGAGCTTGCGGATTGGACGAGCGCCAAGCGCCTCGACGTCGATCGCCAGGCGGCTCAGCATCGTCAGCGTGTCCGCGCTCAGGAAGCCGCCGCAGACCTTGGCGTCGGGAGCCCTGCTTCGTTCGAGGATCTCCGGTGCAAGGCCTGCGCGTGCGAGGGGGATGGCAGCCGCAGCCCCGGCGGGCCCGCCGCCGACGATTAGAACAGGCGCTCGACGCATAAGCGGAACGGGAAGGTAGGCAGCACACGCGCTTCCTCCGGTCCGAGGCCCGCCCGGCGCAGAAGACGATGCCAATCCTCCGGCCGGAAGCTGCGCGCGATGGACAGCTTCCCGTCGCTCAGGACAATGGGATGGACACCCACGATCGAGGCGAGAAGGCCGAAGAGAATTACCGCGAGGCGACGGCGGTGAAGATCGTTGATCAACCATCCCACTCGCGCATTCTCTTCCATGAAGCCGAGGAACCGGACGATCTCCCGCTCGGTCATGTGGTGGGCGACGAGACTGCTGATGACGAAATCGAACGGGCCGGCCACCTCTTGATAGTCACCCGTGATGAATTCGATTGCCATCCAGCCGGGCGTTGCGGAGAAAGCGACCGGTGCGCTCCGTTCGTCCCGGTCCACCCCAACAAGTTCGGCCTCGAGGCCGCGTTTCGCCGCCCATCTGCGAATGGTCCGCAACATGTCGCCCGAGCCGAACCCGACATCGAGCAGCCTGAAGCGCGATCGCGAGCGCGTTGCTCTTTGAAGGAAGGAAAGGGTAGGGCGCGCGGCAAGCGTAAGGCGGTTCACGACCGCCAGGTCGCGCAGGACGGCCGCATAGATGGCGAGGTCGAGGCCGGCATCGTCCATCTGCTCGGGTCCTTCCGAGCGGGAGCTCAGCGAGGTCAGCAACATCTCTGGAACTCGAAACCCTCGGCCGCGAGCCCGGGGCCGAAAGCGAGGGCAACACCCCTCAAGGCGATCGGGTCCTCGAGCAGCCGCTCGAGCACGAACATCAGGGTCGCGGACGACATATTCCCGAAGCGGGCGAGGACGTCATGCGATGCGTAGAGCGAACGCTCATCAAGTCCCAGCCCGCGCTCTACCGCCTTGAGGATCGACCGGCCACCGGCATGGACTGCCCAGCAGTCGTAATCACCGACCGTTGCTGAACCGAGGACGGTGCTGCGCACCTGAGGCTCAGCAAGCGCCGTAGCGATGCGCCCCGGCACTTCTCCTGAAAGATGCATCCGAAAGCCCGTGTCCTCGATTGTCCAGCGAACGAGGGCGGCGCTTTCCGGGAGGGTTACTGCAAAGGGCCGCTCAAGCGAGAAACCGGTCGGCTGGCCTGTGACCAGCGCTGCCGCGGCGCCATCGCCGAACTGGAGCATTGCAAGAAGCGGCTCGACCTCCGTTTCGCGCTGCAGGTGAAGCGTCGACAATTCAACGGTGACAACCAGGACGCGCGCGGCGGGCTCGGAGCGCACGATGTGCCGGGCGGTACGAAGCGCGGCGACGGCCGCGTAGCAGCCCATGAAACCGACCAGCGTTCGCTCGACGCCCGGCAGCCCGAGTGCCTCTGCAACGAGCTGGTCGATGCCGGGAGCGACAAATCCGGTGCAGCTCGCGACGACCAGGTGACTGATACCACCAAGCTCGACGCGCCGAGCGAGTGCGTCAATCGCGGCGAGCGCGAGGACTGGCGCCTCGCGTTCGTAAATCTCCATTCTTTCCCCGGTTCCGGCCTGGGTCGCGCCAGCATAGAAGCCGCCTGGGGAAACCGGTGAGGCCGCGCCCGTGTCCCTTTCCTGCAGCACCGACCAGCGATGTTCGATCCCGGACTGCGTCGCCATCCGCCTGAACAGGTTCCGTTCATGGGCGGTGCCGAGCTGTGCGCTCGCCCAGGAAATGAACAGCTGGTGCACGTCATACCCGGGTACGGCACTGCCGATGGCGTTGAGAAAGGCGCCTGGACGATCCAAAATTCAGTCCTCGTGCGCTCGCGTCCGGATCCTGCTCGGTTTGCAGGCGATTGCGGCGAAGCGCTTGCGATTGGGCTTCTATCCTGACGTGCCGGAGCATCGAGTGAGCATGCGTTAGTGCATGCGATAATCCGGGAGTTTGAGCTTGGGGCCGCCCCGCTAACGCCGCTTCACCGCGCCTCACGCCAACTGGCTGGCGGGCTTTCGGATGCGGGTGGTAAATACACCGCAATTGGTCGTCGTCTTGCCCTCCCCCCAGGCGACGATGTGGTTGCCGGGGCTCCGTACCGCGCCCCCCGCCAGTCCCGGCAACCTACATCACGATCAGCATGACTATTCCACATCTGCGGCATCTTGGGCCCAGTTGCTCCAGGATCCCGAGCCGAGTTGGCCTGGCTCATTGCCAAGGGTCCGCTTTCGACCCAAAGCGGACGTTAGAAAGATGCAGGGACGGACGCTGTCCCACCGCCCCTGCGATTCGACCTCTCTCGCTTAGGCGTCCACACGAACGTCCGGAGCACTGTCGGCAGGCTCGGCCCTCACCCCATGCAGGATCGCTTGATCGTCCTATTGGTTGTCACGGTCTCCAAACCTGCCGCTTCCCACGAGGGAAGATCATCAGAGACGTACGGACGGATATGGTTCGTAACTCCGACCTGATTTCCAGATAGCGAGCATGGTAATTGCCAACTTGCGGGCAACAGCCACGCGAGCGCGGCCTTTGCCTGCCCGTTCCCGCAGGGCGAGGCCCCAATCACGTATGGCGCTTTCTCCACAGCGGAGGTGAATGCCGGCAGCTGTCACAAGATGAGAACGCGTCATCCGACTTCCCATTTTGCTGATGCGTAGTTTGGCGGTTGACTGTCCTGACTGACGAACGCGCGGTGTCATTCCTAGGTATGCGCCGACGTCAGCATTTCGTCTAAATCGGAATGGTTCATCTATAGCCGTATAAAAGGACAGTGCGCAGATTGGTCCGACGCCTGGAATCTCCATGAAACGCCGACACATCGGATTCTGTTCGGCAGTCGCCGTAAGAGTTCGATCGGAGTCCTCCAGGTAGCTTCGGAGACTCTCACAAAGCTTCAGAATCGGCTCTACCTGTTCTCGCAGGTCGACCCTCTCGGTCCTTTTCAGTCGCGATAGCTCTGCCCTGACGTTTCGCCCCAGAGTCGTCGCGGATGTTGCTGCTTTCCATCGTCCGCCGTTCAGCCGGATCAGAGACCTTATAGCCCCCTCCGCGCCAACTCGGACTCGCACCAGCTTCTGCCGCATCACGAGCGAGGACCGCAGGTGCTGGCTTTCAATGTCCTTCACACGGACCTCGGAAACCGCGCTCCTTCCGATACGCGCAATTTCGGCAAGGCCCCGAGCGTCGTTCTTGTCGGTCTTGTTCAGCTTGATACCCAGGAACTTGCTCGCTTTTCTCGCTTCGAAAACGGAAACCGGATAGCCTAGGCGAAGCATTGATCGCGCAATCAAGATGCCAGTTGATCCTGCTTCGACACCAATCAGGCTCACCTGCCTTCGGAACGGCTTAAGCAGCTTTTTCAACTCGACGGCATTTGCCGGAAGGCTGTTCTCCTGAGCCACTTCACCTTGGTCGTTGATGATGCAGCAGGCCAATGTATCCTCGCCAGCATCGATCCCGACCCAGAATCGCGTGCGCTTCATGGCACTCCCTCTCGAGGTTGGGGGCGGCGCCACCATCGCCCACAAGATCAGTAGCCTTTGAACTCACACCGGCGTCCGCCCCTTAGAAGGCGAAGGCTTGTTACTTCGCCTTCCGACAGAGCCGTTACCATCGGCGCCGACCAATGCGCTACAGCTTCTGCTCAGTGAGATCAGCCGAGTGCTTCGGCGGTCCTTAGCGCTCATATAAGCAAAGGCGAGATTCGCGCTGCCGAATGTCCGCTTTCTCCCCAGCGGACGGCACACGAGTACGAAACGACGTGGTGATCTGCGGGGTCTGCTTTCCACCCATTGCAGACGTTTGGACCTGAATCGCAGCGTTGGGCACTCAATCGCTAACGCGTCTTGGGTTCGCCACGATCGGCTGTTAAGCGGCCGGCCATGCTCAACATCAACGGTATCACCGTGCGCCTTGGCGGACGCACAATCCTCGACCGCGCCACTGCTGCAATCCGGCCGCGCAGTCGTGTCGGCCTGATCGGCCGTAACGGCGCGGGCAAGTCGACGCTGATGAAGGTCATCATCGGCCAGCTCGAAGCGGACGAAGGCGACATTGAGATGCCCCGCCGGACAAGGCTCGGCTATATCGCTCAGGAAGCGCCCAGCGGCGACGCCACGCCGTTCGACACCGTTCTTGCCGCGGACGTGGAAAGGGCGGTTCTGATGGCGGAGGCCGACACCTGCGCCGACATGCACCGGCTGGGCGACATCCATGACCGCCTGTTGGCGATCGACGCTTATGGCGCGCCCGCACGGGCTTCGCGGATCCTGCTCGGCCTCGGCTTCGACGAGGAGATGCAGGGCCGCGCGCTCGACAGTTACTCCGGCGGCTGGAAGATGCGCGTGGCACTCGCCGCTTTGCTGTTCTCCGAGCCCGATGTCCTGTTGCTGGACGAGCCGTCCAACCACCTCGATCTCGAAGCCACTCTCTGGCTTGAGACCTTCCTCAAGGCCTACGGGGGGACCCTAGTCGTGATCAGTCACGAGCGAGACCTGCTGAACAATGTGGTCGACACGATCCTTCACCTCGATCGAGGGAAGATCACGCTTTACGCGGGCGGCTACGACGACTTCGAACGACAGCGTGCCGAGCGAGCCGCGCAGCTTGCCGCCGCGAAGGCCTCGCAAGATGCGCAGCGGGCGCGACTTCAGGACTATATCGCCCGGAACAGTGCTCGCGCCTCGACAGCAAAGCAGGCTCAGTCCCGGGCCAAGATGCTGGCCAAGATGCAGCCCATCGCAGCGATCGCCGAGGACCCCAGCCTCAGTTTCGCCTTTCCCAGCCCGACCGAGCTCAAGCCGCCGCTGATCACGCTGGAGATGGCGGCCGTCGGCTATGCGGATGCGAAGGCTGTACTGCGTTCGCTGAACTTGCGGATCGATCCCGACGACCGGATCGCGCTGCTCGGCCGCAATGGCAATGGCAAGACGACGCTGGCCCGGCTCCTTGCCGCGCAGCTTGCTCCGATGGATGGAGCGATCAAGGCGTCGGCTAAAATGCGCGTGGGCTATTTCACCCAGTATCAAGTCGAGGAGCTGCATGGCGACGACACGCCATTGCAGCACATGAACCGCGCGATGGAAGGTCAGACGCCCGGCGCGGTGCGCGCGCAGCTTGGACGCTTCGGCTTCTCGGGCGACAAGGCGACGACCGCAGCGAGCAAGCTTTCGGGCGGAGAGAGGGCGCGCCTGGCGCTCGCCCTGATAACGCGTGATGCGCCGCACCTGCTGATCCTGGACGAGCCGACCAACCACCTGGACGTGGATGCGCGCGAAGCGCTCGTCCAGGCGCTCAACGATTATGACGGCGCGGTCATCCTCATCAGCCATGACCGCCACATGGTCGAATTGACCGCGGACCGGCTCGTGCTGGTGGAGAACGGAGCCGCCGTCGACTACCCGGGCAGCATCGATGACTACATCGATTTCGTGCTCGGCCGAAACCAGTCAAAGGCGGAAGCGAAGCCGAAGACGGTCAAATCAGATCGCAAGGCCGCCGCCAACGCGCGTAACGGAGCCAGTGCGCTGAAGAGGGCCGCATCGGATGCGGAAGCGGAAAGTGCGCGACTGGCTGCCCAATGTTCGGCAATCGACCGGGCAATGTTCGATCCAGCGGGGGCGGAGCCCAACCTCGCGTTGCTGCCGATGAGCGAACTCTCGCGTCGCCGAGCAAAGCTAGGGGCCGAATTGGCTCTCGCCGAAGCGCGGTGGCTGGAAGCGAGCGAGCAGCTGGAGAGCCTCGCCGCCTAGCCTACGAAGCGGGCGATAGCCTCATGGTTCGGCTTGGCGAGCCATGTCTGGTGTCGACCCATTGCGGACACTAGGCGCTTGGGCCAGCTTCGCTCCATGCAGTTCATCAAGCTGGCGTTGCTCTCACTTGTCATGGCTCCATGCGTGACAAGCTGCGGCCCTTTCGGCACTGAGCAGGAAATTGAGGCGCGGATGATGCGAGACATTCCGGTTGGAACATCTCGCAAAGCGTTCTTGGCTGAGGTCCATGCGCGAGGCTGGGAGGTCAATGGTTCTTGGGCCGGAAATCGGCCTCCGGAGCATAGCGACTGGGGCGGAATAGACGGTGCGCAGGTCGTATGGGTCGATCTTGGCCACTATTATGCGCCGCTTCGAACGGACATCGATTCATTCTGGGCCTTTGACAACCGAGACCGTCTCAAAGGGGTTGCTGTGAGGAAATCCGTCGACGCACCGTAGAGTCAGCCTTCGACCCATTGCGGACATTAGCGGCCACGAAGCTGGGCTTCTGGGCGGAAAGAACCCCCCGCTTAGATCGGGCTCTCCGCCCAACTTATAATCCAAGGGGTTCGAGCATCTCGATTTTTCCCGGGTTGCCCGTTGTGGCCAGGTGCGTCTAGGTCGCGCCCGGCATTGAAGGAGGCAGCGGCTGGGTAGGCATCTCGCGGCATGTCTTTCCGGTCAGGCTGGAGTCGATCGAGAACTTGATCTTGCCTCCGCCGGCAGTCGTGAACCGAGAGTTCGGCTCGAGCCTGATCTGGGTCGCTTCGATGCACGCGGATGACTTGTCCCTGCTGGTCATGTTCACGTCGTGAAAGCTCTGCTGGGTCGCGACCGCGCTGATCGAGTAGTTGGAAAGCGAAGTCACGGTTCCGCTGAAGTCGGTATCCGTCGCAGTAATGCAGACATCGCCATCGGACGCGCTGACATTCTTGGCGTTGACACCGTCGTAGCGCCACGCTCCGGAACCGACGTTGGTTGCATAAGCCGCGGCAGATAACACGCGAAATCCGACGGCGGACTCCGGGTGCACCAGCGTTGTGAAGGCGGCCTTTTGAAGGACCGGGCTGCACGAGAAGCGAACCGATGCGTCGCTTGTGGCGGGGTCATAGATGTTTCCTGCGCTGAGCTTCGTTCCGAGCGCTCGGGACAGGAACTCCTTATATTCTCCAACCACCGGATCGCCATTGAGCTGCGGGCCGATCGGGTTCGAGCCGGCCGGGCTGTCGAAATAGGCGGCCATATGACCTGAATCGCGGATCACGACCTTGTCGGAAGGATCGAGCATCCCGTCGCGGTTGATGTCGAGCACGAACGTGAATGCATCGCCGTAATAG
>JBKPKE010000167.1:0-24980 GCA_046730955.1 Pseudomonadota bacterium | reverse complement strand
GCCATGTCCATCGTCATGCTCTTGGCGCGCATCATGTAGCCTGCATCCATCAGCTCTTCGTCGCTGACCTTGTCGTTGCCGTGCAGGGTCGCTCCGCCCCAATCGAAGTGTTGGTCGCGGACGCCGATCATGAACTCGCCGTCCTTATGCAGATGGTCGTTCATCAATGCGACCGACGGCAGGATGCGCCGCGCCTCCACGATGACCGGATCTTCCGAAGCAGGAGCGGGCTGCTGAGCTGCAGCTGCAGCCGAGGCTAATAGAACGGCAGGCAGATTGATCGGCACAGCTGATTAATGGAACCACTCAGCCAGATTTGGCTAGTGCCGTTTTCCCCCGGAATGCGCAGGGGGAACGGTCTCCCTGATCAGGCCGTTCTGGCGGGACGTGCCGAACCTGGGTTGCCTGAATGTCTGACCGGAATGAGAGTGAAGAAGTAGCTCGACTGGAGGAATTGAACAGCGAGCCGAAAAGCGGCCTCGAGCGCTGTCGAAGGATCCTGCATGATTGCCGGCAAGCGCTGGCGGCGAACTCGAATGAGATAGAGCCGACGGCTGAGGAAGATGAGACGCGCTTAGGCTAGGGCAAGCTTGAACCGCGTCAGCTGAGCGCGCGATAGAGCGCGTAGGTGCTGGTCAGAGTGACCAAAGCTCCAACGAAGGTCAGCAGGCGATCCGGGTTCACGCGCTTGGCGATCATAGCGCCGAAAGGCGCCGCGATGACGCCTCCGATCACAAGGCCGATGATGGCGCGCAGGAGCAATTCCCGGTCCTCCTGATTGCCGGCTAGAGTGAACGTGGCCAGGAAGGTCGCCGAAATCGTGATCGTCAGGAAGAACTCGGCCGTGTTCACGGTGCCGATGGTCTTGCGCGGGTTGCTGCCTTGAACAAGCAGGTTGGACGTGACGATCGCTCCCCAGCCTCCGCCGCCGGCCGCATCGAGGAACCCGCCGATCAAACCGAGCGGCGAGACGACCTTGGGCGTCCTTTCCGTGTGGCGGTGCATCACGCCGCGATAGAAAAGATAGAGGCCCAGGCAGGTCAGATATACGAGCACGAAGGGTTTGGCGGTCGAAGCATCGACGGACGTCAGGACGTAGGCGCCGAGCACGCCGGCGATCATTCCGGGAATCGCGAGGCGGAAGAAGAGCCGCCAGTCGACATTCTTGTGCGCGACGTGGCTGATCGCCGAGACGGCTGTCGTGAAGGTCTCCGCCGTGTGGACCCCAGCGGATGCAGCGGCCGGCGGGACGCCGATGCTCACAAGGATGGTGCTGGAGATCTGGCCGAACGCCATGCCCAGCGCGCCGTCAACCAATTGTGCCGCGAAGCCGATGAGCGCGAAGATGATAAGCGCCGAAGGATCCGCAAGGATTTGCTGAAGAATCGCTTCGCTCCGGCCCTGTTATTCTCATGCGTTTGCCGAAAGCGCGCGGCGTCCGCAAGGCGGGTGAGGGACCTCTTCGACGGATATTAACCATTCCGCCCTAGCGAACGGACGGGTGACACGCCTCATCTCGACTTTCCGTCAGGCAGTTGCGGAAGACGGGCCGATCGTAGCCGGGCTGGCAGCGGTCTGGCTTGGACTGCTCCTCATCCTGGCCTCGCAGGGCGTGAGCGGGCTTCGGCCTTCGGCATATGCCGCGAACCTGCTACTCTATCTTGTCACCCTCGGCGTGATGGCGGTTTTCGTGTTCGTGGGCCTTCTCAATCGCGCCCGCCCGAAGAGCCCGATCAGCTTCCTTCTCGGCCTGATTGCGGGCGGCAACTGGCTCGCGGTTGTGGTCCGCGGACTGCCGATGCTGGCGGCGGTCGTCGTTCTGATGCCGGCGTTTTCGGCGATGAAGAGCTCGATTCCGCTCTTTAACTCTCACGACTGGGACCAGACTTGGATCGCGGCAGACCAGGCGATCCATGGAGGAGACCCCTGGCGATTGCTGCAGCCGATCCTTGGATTCCCGATCGTCACTTCACTGCTTTCCGTGGCGTATCATGCCTGGCTGTTCCTGGTGTATGCCGGCAGCGTCTATTTCTGCTTCTTCGCCAAGGATCGCGAGCTCAGAGCGCGCTACTTCATCGGTTATTTCGCGATCTGGACTGTCGTCGGCGTCGCGATGGCCGTTGCCTTCGCATCGGTCGGACCCTGCTTCCTCGCGCCGCTGACCGGGGATCACCGGTTCGACCAGCAGATTGCCTATCTACGCTCCGCCAACGAGCATTATCCGGTCTTCGTGCTCGCGGTTCAGCAACAATTGCTGGCCTGGCATCAGCAGGGCAACCACGGCCTTGCGTCGGGTATTTCGGCCATGCCGTCCATGCACGTGGCTATGGCGATGCTCTTTGCGCTGTCGATTTCAAAGGTTTCGAAAGTCGCCGGAGCGTGCGCCTGGATATTCGTTGTCACGATCCTCCTCGCCTCCGTGCACCTCGCCTATCATTACGCAGTGGATGGGTACGTTGCCGCTGCGGCGACACTTGCGATCTGGGCCGTAGCCAAGCCTTTGGCGCGAATGGCAACGCGGGCTCCGAAGCAGCCCCTTGAGGAGCTGGCGCCAGCGTCCGCCGAGCCTGTGACGACCTAACGCTATCCTATGTCTGGCAATCGAGGCCCTTCCGACCTAAATTACGAGCTAGTGGAAGAGACGAAGATAGAAGCAGCCTCCGGCCTCACGTCCTACCTGGACTCGGTCAAGGCGCGTGATCCGGCGGCAAGGTCGCGCTGGGAAGTGCTGCTGTACCCAGGCGTGATCGCGCTCGGCTTCCACCGCATTGCCCACTGGCTTTGGCATGGCGAGCTCTATGTCCTCGCGCGCATCGTCAATCACATCGCGCGTTTCCTGACGGCGATCGATATCCACCCGGGCGCGCAGATCGGCCGCAACTTCTTCATCGATCACGGCTTCACCGTCATCGGGGAGACCGCCGAAATCGGCAATGACGTGACGATCTACCAGAGCGTCACGCTGGGCGGGACGAACCCGTCGACGGGGGTTGGCGGAAAGCGCCACCCGACAATCCGCGACGGCGTGGTGATCGGCTCTGGTGCTCAAGTCCTGGGGCCCATCGAAGTGGGCGAGGGTGCCAAGATCGGCGCAAACTCGGTGGTGACGAAGGACGTCGCTCCGGGATCGACGGTCGTGGGAATTCCCGCCCGTCCGGTTCCCGTCGATGCCGTCCACTACAGCCCCGGCTTCGTGGCCTACGGCACTCCGTGCGGCGAAGATTGCGATCCCAGCCGCGCCCGGCTCGCAGAACTTGAGCAGCAGATCGAGGAGCTTCGCTCCGAGGTGAAGGCGCTCAAGGCTCAGAAGGCAGTGCGGCAGCCCGCTCCAAAGGTGAAGAGCGCTTGAGCGTCATCGCGCCGTTCCCGATCGGCCGGGACCGGCGCGCAATCGCCAGCTTTGATCGCCGAGAACTCAACCGCATCCTGGACCTCTACGGGCGGATGGTCGCCGCCGGACACTGGCGCGACTATTCGATCGGCCTCAGCTCCGAAGTTGCGATGTTCGCGGCCTATCGCCGCCATTCCGAGCGGCCGGAGATCCGCATCGAGAAACGCCCCGAGCTTCGTCTGAAGCAGGGGGCGTTTGTGCTGGTTGGCGAACATGGCGTCGTACTGAAGCGGGGGCACGAACTCGCGAACGTGCTGGCCCCGCTCGAGCGCCGCCTTATGCGGCTGGTTGGGGAATAGCTCCGGTCAACCTTTCGGTCAGCGGAAGCCGCTCGCGAAGCCCGACCGGCAGCGTCTTCACGATACCCGCTCGCGCCTGGTGCCAAAAGGCCGAGAGCATCAGCAGCGCCGAGCCGATCACGAGAGCGGTCAGGGCGACGTTCAGCTCCACCGCTCCAAACTGCTCGAACATGCGGTTGAGCGCGAAGAGGACGTAAGCGAGGGCTGAGACGAGCAGCGCCCGGCGGTCGATTGCAAGGGCCGTAAAGCCGATCGCGACGTATAGCAGGATTACGACCAAGCCTTCGCCGATCGTCGCCGTGCCGTCGTTCAGGCCGAGCAAAGTGAAGATGGGATGGACGATCATCGGCGCGGCGAGCAGGTGCAGCCAGAAGGCGACGTCCGCGCGGCGCGTGACGCGTGCACGGTCTGACCCGTCCCACCACATTGCGAAGAGGAAGGTGCCGATGCCCAGCAAGAGCACCAAGCCGAGGACAACGTTCTGAGCCTGCTCAATCTGCTGGCCTAGCGCCGCGACGACAATGCCGACGACGATCGCCGCAACCGAAGCTGCGCCGGCCGCCACCGTGATCGGAACCATGAAGCGCTTCCAGTGGATCCAGGTCGCTGCTGCCGCGATGGCCGCGGCGACGGATCCCAAGCCTCCGATGAGGGCCGGGTTGTTGTTGAACGTTTGCGGACCGACGACTTGAACGAGCGCGAATGCGGCGGTCGCGAACACGCTTCCGACATAGGCGAGCAACAGCAGGATCGACGGAAGCGCCATGCGCCTCTTCGCGGTAAAGAACAGCGCGAGACCCCAACTTGTCGCAGCGATCAGTAGCGGTCCAAGAAACGAAGGTCCGTCGTTTTCCACGACGAGGCCGGTTCTGCTGCCGATATATTGGCCGATGAAGCCGACGGCGAAAAGCAAGATCGCGGTGGCGATGGAAACGAAAATGTCGTTGAAGCCCGTGAGGAGCCGGAATTGCTCCTCGTCCGGCGTAGGCAGTGCTCGCTGCTGTTCGACATGAGCACGCAAGGCCGTCGCGGCCTCGACGCTGATTGCGCCAGCGGCGACGGCCTCGTCGATCTCGTTCTGACTATACATACGATCCTCCCTGAGCCGGAAGGCGGTACGCTTAGTGTATTACTGTGTCAATACAGCAAAGAAGCGGCCGGCGCTCGGGGAATGTTCTGTTGAACGAGCGCCGGCCTGACCGCCCCTAACGGCAGCGGATCCTGCTACGGTCGACGCTCCTTCCGATGAGCGCACCGGCGGCGGCGCCCAGAATCGTGCCGGTGGCCCTTTCGCCATGGGTGTCGATTGCGCGGCCTACCAATGCGCCGCCGGCGGCGCCGACGATGAGGCCAACCGTGCCGTCCGACCTCTTGCAGCGATAACGGCCGCGCGAATCCTGCCAGATCTTGCCGTGATAGCCGCGCGCCATGAGGGGCGCAGGAATCACAGGCACGGCTATCGACACCGCGGCCGCGGCGAGAACGAGTTTACGCATGAACTACCCTCCACTGATCTGTTCGGTTGTTTTCGTGTGCGCACGAGCCTTGCTGAACGGAAAGGCCGGAGGGAAGTGCCGTTAAACGGAAGCAACCCCGTTAACGACGAATCGTGCGCTCCACGCCAGTTCGGTGGTGAAACGTTATGCACGGGCTTACCGCCGGCCCCGCTGAGGATACTTTGCGGCGTCGAATGCATTGAGCCGGCGAAGGAGATTTGACCGATGGCGAAGAAGGCAACCGCGAAGGCTTCCACCGGTGGCAAGAAGAGCGGCAAGAGCAGGACGTCCGCGTCGGGCGGCGGGAGGGCCGTTGCCGTGCGGTCGCAGGCGCAGTCCGAAAGCAATCAGTCGGATATCGTTGATGCGCTGATCAAGCTTCTCCAAAGCCCGTTGGTCATCGATTTGCTGGCCGTCGGGGCCACTGCGGCGCTTGCTGCGATCACGGAGTCCCGATCGAGCCGTACCCAGGGTGCAGTCGGAAATTCGAAGAAGACGTTGAAGGCGGCGGGCAAGGCGGCAGCCGCGGCGGTCGGACGGCGGATCCAGAACGAGTTCGAGGAGATCACGGCTGCCTCGAAGCGCAGCTCGGATCAGCAGACTAAGGCCGGCGCAGAAGCGTAAGCTTCGCCCGACCGAAATCGCGTTCGACTTCGACGGCATAGCCAAGGGGTTCGACGGCATCTCCGCGAGCCGTTTCAACTGACAGCCACCCGCCGGGGGCCAACCATTCGGCGTCCGAGAGAGCTTTGACGACGGCGGAGCCTGATCCTGCCGCATAGGGTGGGTCGGTGAAGATTAGGTCGAAGGGGTCGGATCGTGGCAGGGCGAGCGCCGATCCGCCAAGAATGCGAACCCGGTCGGAAATGCCGAGCCTGGCAGCATTGTCCTTGATCGCGGACTGCGCGCCGCTTTCTGTCTCCACGAATGTTGCATGTGCGGCGCCGCGCGACAGGGCCTCCAGGCCGAGCGCGCCGCTTCCTGCAAAGAGGTCCGCGACGCGGAGGTCCTCGAACGAGCCGAGCCGGCTCGCCAGCATGGAAAAAAGGGCTTCGCGAACACGGTCGGCGGTAGGCCTTGTCGCCAGACCTGGAGGCGCAATCAGCGGACGGCCCCTGAACTGACCCGCAATGATCCTCACTTGAGCGAGGCCCGGAACAGATCGAGCTCGGCCTGCCTGACTTCGTCGGCGTCGCCGGGCTCGAGCCCTTCCAGGGTGATGGGTCCGTAGGCCGTGCGGATCAGCCGCGATACCTGCAGTCCGAGGTGGGCGAGGACCCGCCGCACTTCCCGGTTCTTGCCTTCGGTGAGGCTCAGCTCGATCCAGAAATTGCGGCTGGTCCGGCGCTCCAGATTGGCGATGATCGAGCCATAGTGAATGCCCTCGATGGTGATGCCCTCGGCAAGCCGGTCGAGCTGAGCCTGGGTAACATGGCCAAAAGCTCGGGCACGATACTGGCGAACCACGGCTGTGCTCGGCAGTTCCAGTTTGCGCTTCCACTCGCCGTCATTGGTGAGAAGCAACAGGCCTTCAGTCATGAAATCGAGGCGTCCGACGGGCATGACCCGCGGCATACCTGGCGGGAGGCGGTCGTAGATGGTCGCTCGGCCTTTCGGATCGCGAGCGGCAGTGATCGTGCCCTGCGGCTTGTAGAAGCGGAACAGGCGTGTGGCTGCGGCCGGGCGGACCGGCTTGCCGTCGACCGTGATACCCTCAAGCGTTTCGAGCAGGGTTGCGGGCGTCGTCAGCTTTTCCCCATTGAGCGCGATCCGGCCTTCGGCGATCATCCGTTCGATGTCGCGCCGGGATGCGATGCCCGCGCGCGCGAGGAGCTTGGCGATCCGCTGCGGACCGTCCTCTCGCGGCTCGGGGCGTGGACGTGCATTGTTTCGCGGCCGATGACGCGGCACAGGTTTCCGGTTCGTTCGTTGCGGTGGAAGAGACATGGGTTTCAGGGGCCTGGATGCTGTTCGGGAAGCGTAAGCGCGTCGTCAATCGGATTCTCATCGTCGAGGATGAGCCGCTGACCGCATTCGACAATGAAGTGATGCTCGGCGACCTCGGTTACGAGGTGGTCGGGACGCTCGATAGTTTCGAGGATGCGACCGAATTACTCGACCGCGAGAAGATCGATCTCATCGTCAGCGACTATCGGCTCAAGAGCCGCAAGACCGGCCTCGACCTCGCACGAGCTGCCAAGAATCGCAGCATTCCCATCATTTTCTGCACGGGCCACAAGCTTCCGTCTGAATCCGCACAGCTTGCGATCGGCTGCATCCAGAAGCCGTACAGCGAGCGAACGCTCAAGCTCGCGCTCGAAGCCGTCGACAAGCATCTTTCGGGAAGGCACCCGAAGCCTCCGAAGGGTGTCGAGCTCTTCGTCGTTCCGCAGCCGAAGGCGGACTAAAGCACCTCGGCGATGCGGCGATGAAAGGCCGCAATGCCTTCCTCCAGAGCGCCGACGGTCACGGTCTTCACCATGCCGGACTCGATTCCGCGCTGGCACAAAGCGGCGGCGCGAAAGTCTTCCGCCGCAAAGGTACCTCCGTCCAGCAGGGCCCAACTCTTTTCCCAGTGCGCCTCCGCCTCAGTCGTTTGGGGCGGCTCGGGAATCATCATGAAGTCCTCGACCAGGCATGTGCCGACGGTCTTCGGCATCACCACCAGCAGGTTAATGTAGTCCGGGCTGACGATGAGGATCGAGGTCGGAAAGAAAGCGTAGGTGTAGGTGAGGACGTGCCGGAGAGCCCCCCAGTCGTCGCGGTCGATCTCGGACAGATAGTCCGCCCGGCCGACTACCGCGCGCTGGTGCGGCCCGACGAAGTCAGCGACGGCAATCCCGTCGGTGAAGAATTGGGCGATCGTGTCGGCGTGCAGGCGCTGAACGTGATAGCTTTCGAGGAACGCATCCATCACCTGCTTCCAGTTGGAGGCAACCTCATGGGTGCGGCGCCGGTAGAGGTGTAGGCCGGACATTCCGAACGCGTCCATGTCCTCCGCGAGCGGGAGGATGGGGCCGAAGTCCGCATCCGGATCGCGTGCGAACCAGATGAACCCGCCGCTTTCGATTGCAGTGAAGTGCAACAGCGGGCGGTCGGCCCTGTCGAGGCCGGGGAAGCATTCGGTTCGAGGAACGGCCATGAGCGTGCCGTCCGATCCGTAGGTCCAGGCGTGATACGGACAGATGATCCGCTTGGATGACACCACTTCATCCGTTTCGATCAGGCGCGTTCCGCGATGGCGGCACACGTTGGCCATCACGTGGATGCGTCCGTTGCCGTCGCGAGAGATGATCAGGGGAACGCCGTAGCCGTCATGCGCCACTGCGCTGTTGTTCTCCGGCAGTAACGCCGACGGAACGAGCAGTAGCGGAAGCTTGTCGAAGATCGCGCGCTGCTCGCGCTCGAAGCGAAGCGGGTCGATGTAGACCGAAGCGTCGAGTTCCTGGACGCCGTGCCGCTCCGGCACCTCGCCCCGCACAATTGCTTCTGCAAGCGTTCGCTGGCCCGCGCTCGGGCGCGACGTCTTTGCTGGCACGTCCATACGGCGAAAAGTGCGCTCGCCCGGACGGCCATGCAAGCGCAAACGCTCACCCCCTGTTCAGCAGCGTGCGGGCTGCTTAAGCATGAAGATTGAAGTGGGGAGGGGTTATGGCGACGACTGCAGTTGATCAGGGCTGGCGCGCAGCGCTGCCGGCCGGTGTCCGTCCCTATACGGAGGCGGCGCCGATCGCTGCATTGTTCCTCGGCATCTCGTCGGGCTTCCCTTATGCCATGATCGGCGCGACGCTGACCACGCGCCTCAAGCAGGACGGCATCGACAAGTCGACGATCACGGCCTTCACGCTCGTCTTCCTCGCCTACAATTTCAAATTCCTTTGGGCGTGGATTGTGGACGGCGTCAGGCTGCCGGTCCTTGGGCGCTTGGGCCAGCGGGTGTCGTGGATGCTGGTGACCGGCGTTGCGGTCATGGCGGCGGTCGTTAATCTCGCGCTGGCCGATCCGGCTGCCGGCATCGGAACAGTCGTCACTGCGGCCATCCTCCTCGGTATTGCGGGCGCCAGCTTCGACATCGTTATCGACGCCTATCGCATCGAATTGCTCCAGCCGCGCCAGCTCGGTGTGGGATCGGGCATGTCGCAATATGGCTGGCGGATCGGCTCGGCCGGAGCAGGCGCGCTTGCTTTGGTCGTCGCAGCGAGGGCGGACTGGAGCACGGCCTATTTTGCCTGTGCCGCGCTGGCCTTACCGGCGATGTTGACGGCGCTCTTCATGGGGGAGCCCACGCGGCACCGCGAGCCAGCCGAGAAAAAGGGCGTGGCGCGGACGATCGAGTCAATCTGGCGTCCCTTCGTCGAATTCTTTGCGCGGCAAGGCGCCTTCCTCGTCCTGTTGTTCATCCTGCTGCACAAGATCGGCGACACGCTCGCCAACCTCACCTTCCGCCTGTTGTTCGACGACCTCGGCTTCACCAATGACGAGATCGCGCTTTACGACGTCGGTGTCGGCTTCTGGGCCTATCTCATCGGCATTTTCATCGGTGGCGTGCTCTACTCGCGGCTTGGAATGAAAAGGTCGGTGATGATCAGCCTCATCCTGATGGCCGTCTCCAACTTCAGCTTCGCAATCCTCGCGGGCGCGGGTCATTCGAACATCGGCATGGCGGGCGCGATCGGCTTCGAGAACATCGCCAGCGGCATCGGCGGCGTCTGCGTCGTCGCTTATTTCTCCGCGCTTTGCGACCTGAGGTTCACGGCGGCTCAATATGCCTTGATCTCGGCGGCGGCGAGCATCGTCGGACGGTTCCTCACCGGGACGACCGCGGGCGCGCTGATCGATGCCATGGGCTATGTGAACTTCTACCTGCTCACGACAGCCGCGGCCGTACCTGGGATCGTCCTGTTCTGGCTGATGATGCGGGCAGGGCTGATCGACCAGTCGATCGGCAGCGCCGGCACCGCGGGCAGCGGCGATGTCCGCGCCGCTCACCCTGACGAAGAACTGCCTCAGTCCGGAAGCTGATCGTTCAACCTCAGCACCTCGCCTGCGAGGTAGAGCGAACCGACGATCAGTCGCGGTGCGGGTAGATCCGCAAGTGCTTCAGGAAGCGATGATGCGGCGCGGCCATCGAAGCGTTGCGCAAGTTCCGCCGGATCGTGATGCTCGTGGTCGGGTACTGGCACGAACGTCAGGCTGAGCGCCTTCGGCATGACCGCTGTCACGATTGCTTCCGCATCCTTGTTGGCGAGGATTCCGAGCACGAGGTGCATCGGTTTTTCGATCGCTTCGACAAGCGCTTGCGCAGCCGCGGCGTTGTGCGCGCCGTCGAGCCAAGTTTCTCGGCCGGCGGCGAGCGGACCGGACGCATCAAGCCGCTGCATGCGTGCTGACCATGTGACTTCCGCGACGCCTTGGCGGATGGCTTCGTAGGGGACTTGCAGGACGGATTGTGCTCGCAGCACCGCCGCCGCCAGGCCCGCGTTACGTTGCTGGTGCCGGCCGGGAAGCGACGGGTGCAGGTCTGGGTCGACCTGCCAGTCACGGCCTTCGACTAGCAACGGCGTACCCACCCTTTCCGCGACCTCCGCGATCGTCGCCTCCACCCGCGCTGGATAGTGCTGGATCACGAGCGGCACTCCCGCCTTTGCGATCCCGGCTTTTTCGTAACCGATGCGGCTTGCGGGATCGCTCGGTACGCCAGCCTCTTCGGCAAGGAGGAAAGCCTCGTGATCGATTCCGAGCGACGCGATCCCGCAAACGAGGGGCCGCTCGATCACGTTGGTTGCGTCGAGCCTCCCGCCGAGGCCGACCTCGACGATGCAGGCATCCGCATCGACTTCGGAAAAGGCGATGAACGCGACGGCCGTGTTGATCTCGAACAGGCTCGCCCGGACGGTCTCATTGGCGTCGAGAACCCGTCCCATCGTGTCGGCGAGCCGGTCATCGTCGATTAGGGTCCCGGCGAGGCGGATCCGCTCATTGTACCGGACGAGGTGCGGGCTGGTGAAAACGTGAACCCGATGTCCGGCGGTCTCAAGAGCGCCGCGAAGGAAGGCGCAAGTCGAGCCTTTGCCGTTTGTCCCGGCAACGTGAAAGACAGGCGGCAATCGATCCTGCGGTCGTCCGAGCTTCTCAAGCAGCGCGCTGATGCGTGTGAGACCGAGCTGGTCGTTTCCGGAATATTGCGTCGCCTGCCGCGCGATCAGCGCGGCGATGCGCGGGTCCGATGCCCGCACAAACTCTTTCATCAGGCCGCCGCTTTCTTCTCCGGCGTGAGATAGGCAATCAGCTTCCCGAGGGTGAGCCTCAGCTCGTGGCGCGGAACGACCATGTCGACCATCCCGTGGTCGAGCAAATATTCGGCGCGCTGAAAGCCCTCGGGGAGCTTCTCGCGGATCGTCTGCTCGATGACCCGCTGGCCGGCAAAGCCGATGAGCGCGCCGGGCTCGGCCAGCTGGACGTCGCCGAGCATGGCGTAGGAGGCGGTCACGCCTCCGGTCGTCGGGTCGGTGAGCACGACGATATAAGGCAGGCCGGCTTCGCGCAGCTCAGCCAGGGCCACCGTGGTCTTCGGCATCTGCATCAGGGACAGAATGCCCTCCTGCATGCGCGCTCCGCCTGCTGCGGTGAAGATGACGTAAGGCGCACGATCCTTGATGGCCTGTCGGGCGCCGACGACGAAGGCGGCGCCGACGGCCACGCCCATCGAGCCGCCCATGAAGGAGAAGTCCTGAACGCCGACGACGGCGCGCCGCCCTTCGATCTTGCCGCGCGCGTTCTGCAGTGCGTCCTTCACTTCCGTGTTTGAACGGGCCGTCTTGATCCGATCGGTGTAACGCTTGGTGTCGCGAAAACGGAGCGGGTCCTCACGCACGTCCGGCGCAGCAAGAAGTTCGTACTGACCCTTGTCGAAGACCTGCTCGAAGCGGAGCTTCCAGCCGATCCGGTCGTGGTGATCGCAACGCGGGCAGACGCGGAGATTATCTTCCCACTCCTTGGTGAACACCATCGTCCCGCACTTCACGCACTTGTGCCACAGGTTCTCGACTGTCTGCCTCTTCGGCAGAAAGGGAATGCCGCTGCGGACCCTGCTTAACCAGCTCATTGCTGCCTCTTACTCTGACGCGGCGCGGGCTAGGCCCGCCGGCCGCCTGATGTCCAGCCCTATAGCGTGAGAGCAATATCCCGCAGCGCTGCCGCGGGATCATCGGCGCCGGTGATCGGCCGGCCAATGACGAGGATCGACGCGCCGGACTCGAGCGCTTCGCGCGGAGTAACCACCCGCTTCTGGTCAGCGATCGCGCCGCCTGCAGGACGAACCCCGGGAACGACGAAGAAGCCATCGGGCCACGCCTCGCGCGCGGCTCCGACCTCGGCGCCCGAGCAGACGATGCCGTCCAGTCGGGACTCTCGCGCAAGTTTTGCAAGTCGACGAACCTGATCGGCAGGATCGCCGCCGACGCCGATCGACTGAAGATCGTCCCTGTCGAGACTGGTCAGCACCGTCACGGCCACGACCTTGGTGGTTGGTGCGGCGGCGGCCTTCGCGGCTTCGAGCATCGCTCGGCCGCCCGCGGCATGGACGGTCAGAACGGCGGGCTCGAGCAGTCGAAGTGCTTCGACGGCCTTGGCTACGGTGTTCGGAATGTCGTGGAGCTTGAGATCGAGGAAAACCGGGACGCCGAGCCGTAGAATGGCCGCGACGCCTGCCGGACCATTGGCCGAGAAGAATTCGAGACCGAGTTTCACGCCGCCTGCGTTCGGACCGATCTGCTCGGCGAGGGTACGCGCTTGCTCCACGCTAGGCGTGTCGAGGGCAACGAAGATCGGGTTCATGCGGCAGGCGGATCGATCGGCGCCACGTCTACTGGCCGAGCAGTCGCCTGCTGCCGTTCGAAACTGTCGAGGCGTGATCTGGCGCGCCACAGTTGGGCGCGGTGGACGAGATAAGTCGGAAGCCATCCTAGAAGGAACACGATGCCGATGAGGATCGGCAGCTTGATGTCCGCCTGGATGTCGCCCCACAGGTTCATGGTGACGTCGTGCCAGTTGCGGCTTGCGAGGATCGCGAGAAAGACCGCGATCACCACCCAGAAAAGCGTCTTCAGAAACTGCATCGGCCGCGGGTTTAGGCGACAGTCATCGCCAAGGCCAGCATGGCGTTCATCGTGACGCCCGCTCGTTTCGGCGCACCTTCGTGCGGCAGGCGTTGAGGGGAATGGGCTTGAGGGCCACAGCGGCGTTCGGGGTAGGGGAAAGGCGCGTGGAAAAGCCGCATCTCATTGGACTTGGCGCATTCGCGCTGTTGGCTTCGGCTGCGCTCGCTTTCCGAGCGCCCGAGCCTCAGCAGACTGCTGCTGGAGCAACAATCCCCAAATCCCACATCCGCCTCGCATCGCTGTCCAAGGCGGCGCGCAAAGACGTTGACTATGCGACGCTCGACCAAAGGTTGCAGCGGCTGATGGAACATCGCGTTATGGTCGGGATGGCCGTCGGCATTGTGGAAAACGGCCGGATCACCTTTCTCAAAGGCTATGGCGAGACGCTGGCCGGCTCCAATGATCCTGTTACTCCTGAAACGGTGTTCCGCTGGGCGTCCGTCTCGAAGGGCGTCGCCGCAACGATGGTTGCCAAGCTGGCCGAGCAGAAGAAGGTCAACCTCAGCGCTCCCGTCGTGAACTACGTGCCGACTCTGAAGCTTCCCGCGTCGGCCGAATATCGCGCCACCGTCGGTGACATGCTGAGCCATCGGCTCGGTCTCTACCGCAATGCGTATGACAATAAGCTGGAGGAGGGGCAGGATCCGCACGTCCTCCGACAGTCGCTTTCGCAGCTCAACCTGATCTGCCCGCCGGGGACCTGCTGGAGTTATCAGAACGTCGCCTATGACGGCGCCTCGGAATTGGTCGAGCGGATCACGCATCAGTCGTACGAGCGCTCGGTCCAGCAGATGCTCTTCAACCCGATCGGGATGACAAGCGGAAGCGTCAGCCAGCAGGGCCTGATGAGCTCGAAGAGCTGGGCGCGCCCGCACAATGCGGGACACAGGCCGCTCCCGGATAGCGACATCTATTACAAGGTCCCGGCAGCCGGCGGCGTCAACAGCAACATCAAGGACATGGCGCTGTGGATGATTGCCCAGATGGGTGAGATGCCGGATGTCCTGTCACCTGGCGTGCTACAGACGATCCATGCGCCGCTGGTGAAGACGCCGGGCGAGCGAGGCCGTCTGCGCAAGTTCCTCGAGCGTCTCGGTGAGGCGGACTATGGTTATGGCTGGCGAAGCTACGATTATGCCGGTCATCACATCATTGGCCACCGTGGCGGCATCAGCGGCTATCGCTCCCTCATCCTCTTTGATCCGCAAAAGAAGAGCGGCGTGGTTGCGCTGTGGAACAGCAACACCAACGAGCCGGGCGGTCTGGAGTTCGAGGTGATGGACATGATCTACCGCCTGCCGTTTCGCGACTGGCTTGAAGTCGATTCCCGTCCGGGCCTAAGGACGCAGGAGGTGGCTCAGAACGACGCCGACGTCGAGAACGGTGACTCCACGCGCTAGCGCGCAGTCTATTTTCGACCGGCTTCGGCCTTCGTTTTCTTCAGTTCCCGCTGCTGCTGGAGATGGGCCATATAGCGGAAGCCCATGCCGCATATGGACGTTCCCATGCCCGCGATCAGGACTGGCATATGCCATCGCGGCTCACCGGCCGTGGGCCAGGCGATCGCGCCAAGCAGAAGCACGCTGAGTATCGAGACCAGGTATCCCAGCGCCTTCCAGTCCACGCCTGAACCTCCTGAAACGGTTACATTTTCATGACGCTTCGATCAGAGGAACACCAAGAGCCAAAGTTGGTTTCACGTCCGACAGGAGGAACCACCCATGGCCAGTACACAGTCCCAGGATGCCATCACGCTTCTCAAGGAAGATCATCGGAAGGTGGAAGATCTCTTCGCGCAGTTCGAAAAGGCGAAGGGCGATGGCCGCAAGCAAAAGCTCGCACTTGAGATTTGCACGGAACTGACCATCCACACGATGCTGGAAGAAGAAATCCTCTACCCGGCTTGCGAAGGGAAGGTCGAAGAGGATTTGCTCAAGGAAAGCTTCGTCGAACATGACGCGGCCAAGGTCTTGATCGCCGAAATCGAAGCCGGTGGACCATCCGACGAATTCTACGATGCGAAGGTCAAGGTGTTGAAGGAAGAGATTGAGCACCACGTCGAAGAGGAGGAGCAGCCCAAGAAGGGGCTCTTCGCTCAGGCGCGTGAGGCGGATCTCGACATGAAGGCGATCGGCGACCAACTCGCCCGCCGCAAGGCCCAGCTGCAAGAGGAGATCAAATCGGCCGGGCTTCCGGAGCCCGAGACCACGACCCTCGACAAAGTCGACGTGTAGACTTCGTTCCCTGTTCTGATGCTCGCGAGCGGCTCGCCTCACGGACCGCTCGCTTCGCCTCAATGGATACGAGCCAAAGCGGTTTCCTGACGGGACAACGTCGCCCGCAACGATTCGGAACGGCTCTGCAATTGTGCTAACTGAGGCCCATTGGCGCCGATTATCCCACAGGCATGGCGCTAACGACAGCAGCCGAAAGCTGCCGCTTGTTAGAGTGGAGTACGGCCATGAGCTACGAAGATATGGCCTATCATCGTCAGCGTGAGCAGCATTGCCGCGAGATGGCGGAAATCGCGTCCGACCCGGATGTCCGTCGCCGTCATGAAGAGCTGGCAGACCTGCACGCGAGCAGGTCTTCCCAAACTGCGAACGTCCTGCCCTGACAGGACACGGATTTCGTCATAGAATCCTTGAATGAGTACCGAGCCGGAAATTCGCGGTTTCTTCGACGACCAGACGAATACGATCACCTATCTCGTTTGGGACGCCTCGACGCGCCATGCGGCCGTCATCGACCCGGTCCTCGATTATGACCCGGCTGACGGGACAGTGGACACGCGTTCGGCGGAAAAGGTGTTAGACGCGGCCTCCGAACTCGGCCTGACGATCTCGCATGTCCTCGAAACGCATGCGCACGCAGACCATCTTTCGGCAGCGCCATTGTTCAAGGCGAGGACCGGCGCCGCGATCGGCATCGGTGCGCACATCCGCGACGTCCAGAAGGTCTTTCGGCCGATGTTCGCTGCGGAGGATTTGAAGGTCGATGGAAGCGACTTCGACCTGCTGCTGAGCGACGGCGACCGGATCTCCATCGGAGAGCTCGAGATCGAGGTCATCGAGACACCGGGCCACACAGCGGCCGACGTCAGCTACAGGGTCGGCGATGCAGTGTTCGTAGGGGACACATTGTTCATGCCTGACTACGGAACTGCGCGAACCGACTTCCCGGGCGGAGATGCACGACAGCTCTACCGGTCCATCCAAAAGCTGTTGGAGCTGCCGCCCGAAACGCGCCTTTTCATGTGTCATGATTACAAGGCGCCGGGCCGGGACGAATATCGATGGGAGACGACGGTCGGCGACGAGCGCCGCAATGTGCATCTGGCCGCTTGCGTGACGGAGGATGAATTCGTCGCGATGCGTGAGGCGCGCGATGCGACGCTTTCGACACCGAAGCTGCTGCTCCCCTCAATCCAGGTGAATATCCGCGCTGGCCGGCTGCCTCCCGCCGAAGAAAATGGCGTTTCCTACCTGCGCATCCCGGTGCGCTTTAGGGACCATCTACATCCGCGCTGAGAGGTACGCGAAAGGAGACGCGTCCTCATCCACCGACTTATGCACAGAAGAGTCCGACTCACCGAAGATTCGTGCTAAGTTCCGGAATTGGAACGCGCGACTCGGGGCGTAGTGGGTCGGCGGCGTTGTAGGTGGGGGAGATAAAATCGATCCTGCCTCTGTGCGCGCAGATCACGCTGCGTTCGTACGCAAGACTTGCATCGAGGCCTCGGCCGACATGCAGGCACCGGAAGGTGATGGGACGGGAGCCTGACACCCCACCCTCCACCCGGACGGCTTTCGGCTCGTCACCTTCCGAATCCTTCCAAGGCGCGCTTCGGCGCGCCTTCAGTTTTTCGGGGGGTCGGCAAAGTACAGCTGGCCGCGCGCTTTCATGGCACCCGTGTTCAGCCGTTCAGAGGTTTCTTCGGCAGCGTCCGGGGTCATTCGGACGTCGACGTCGTCCGGTCCCTTCAATGACACGATGCCGTCCTCGGCATCTACGTCCCCGGGCTCCTCATAAATGGTCGTGTCATCCTGCATGCTTCGTCACTTCCAACTCAGTTCTCATACATACGATCAACGGTTGTTCTGCCGTATCCGTTGCTGTTGTTCCGGGGTCGAAGCGCTGGAACGTTCCTTGTCGGACGGCAGTTCGCCGGTGAGCTGATCCCGGCGACAACAACCGGGACCAGCCGGGCCGGATGTCTTAAGCGCCGATCAGGACGGGTGTGCCGACGTCTGTCACGCCGTACAATTTCTTGGCAAAGGCGCTTGGCAAGCGCACGCAGCCGTGGCTGGCCGGATGACCCGGATTGAAGCCCGCGTGCAAAGCGACACCATAATTGTCGATGAATTGAGTGAAGGGCATCGGCGCATTGTCGAACTTCTTCGAGCGATGCATCGGCTTCTTGCCCAGAACCGTGAAGATGCCCGTCGGCGTGTCCCGTCCAGGCTGTCCGCTTGAGATCGTCGAGACGGCCATCAACGTCTCGCCACGATAGAGATACGCCAACTGGTCGGCGAGGCTTATGACCACGCGTTCCGCCCCGGCGCTCGCCGGCACGTCGCGCCAGAGATAAGCGCCCGGTTTCAATTCCTTGTCCCCGAAGGCCTCGTACATATCCTCGCGAGCGATGGAGGCGGCAGAGGCGGCCGTCATCTTCGCTTCGACAGTTTCCATAGACGCTGCCGTGGCAGGCGTGCTGGACAGGCTAAGAGCGCAGGCAGCCGACGCCGCAAGCGCAAACGCTAGCTTCTTCATTTTATTTCTCTTTTTATATTGACTTTTGCTGCGTTAATGCATTGCCGCCGAGTCGGGTTCCTTTGTCCCGCTCGAAGACGCTGCCTTCCCGGACCTAGCGGGTGCGTTCCTCCGCCTCGGCCGGAGCCACGACGATGAGGGTCGCGCCGGCAGCGACGAAGCTGATCGCAAGCACCCAGGCGAATGTCGCGACGATCTCGCTCGTACGCCCGAACAGGCCCCAGACGACAAGGGCTATCGGCATGCCGGACAAGAGAAGGACGGCGAGCAGTAAGTCTATCGCTGCCGCGAGGAGGAACCAGTTCTGCAGCGATCCCCGGCTGCGGATCGCGGCGAAGGCTTGAGCGGCGGCACGCACGACTAGCCACAAGATCACGAGGTTGAGGACGGGGAAAAAGCCGGCTCCGGGGTCAAGCACCAGCCTAAGACCCGCCAGAGCCGTGGCGGCACCTGCAATCGAGGCGCTTGGACGGTGAATGCGGCGGGCGAGCGCGGCTATCAACTCGACCATTCCGGCGGCGAAGAGTAGCCAGCCGACGACCAGGCGCCCCTCGAGGCTCCGTTCCATCGGCAGCAGCGCGGCGCCGAATGCCAGCAGGATGATCAGCACGCCTGCGCCGCGGATCAGATGTTTTCGGCCACTGTCGGACAGTTCTGCCTCCGTCGCGGAACCAAACCCGATTGTTACGGTGCCGGTTCCGCCGAAGGACCAATCCCACCGAGCCAATGACTGAGGTCGCGACCGATCAGACGGCCGAAAGCGAGCGTGTCGTCGCGCAGAGTGTTGCGGATTTCAGTAGCAAGCGCGGGGCTTATGCGCACCTTCGGGGCGGGCGCCCGGTTCCAATGCAACAGCTTGGTGCGCGCGCTCATCACGGTACGCGAAAGCCATGACGGTTCACGCTGCGGCGTATTGCTGACCCTTTTGCGGAAATGCTGTCCTGCCATCACCGATCGGGCGACAGGCGGACGTTTCAACAGCCGCTGAAGCCAGCCGATCTTGAAGGCGCGCCCTGGACGATGGGTTTGTTCCTTGGGCATTGGCGCGGGGTCGAGGCCCAGGAATGCGTATAGCTCGTCATAGACCTTCTTCGGGTCGGCCTGCAGGTCGTCGAAGAGGACGACGTGGCACCGCTCGCGACCGACGACCTCGAAGAAACGGCCGACATGCTCACCGAAGCGGCCGGCCTCGTCGTAGAAAAGCTGCCGCGCGTCGAGGCACGTCCGCGGAACCTTGCGCCCCTTCCGCCGCTCCCCGATCAGCCGCCAGGCCTTTTCGAAGTCCATCACCGTCTCGTCGCCCTGGTAGACAAGCCGCTGATGAAGCGAGGGGATCTGCTGCATCGGATCGCGCGCGGCGATGATGAACCTGGCGTTGGGCCAGAGCCTCAGGATCGCTCGCATCCGCTCCGGGGCGTAAAGATAGGATACGGAGCCTTCCGCGAGGAGCCTCGCCGAAGGGTCCACGTCGGGAAAGTAGCGGGCAAGGTAATGGCCCGCGACGAAATCCCGCAATTCCTCCTCGGGCATCTGATCGAGGTCGATCATCGAGAAGAAATGCGGTTCCTTCGGGATGGAGAAGGTGACCTGCGGATGGTGCTCGAGCAGCCGCGCAAGGCTCGTCGTTCCGCAGCGTGGTCCACCGACGATCGCGGCGAACGGCCGGAACGGCCAGACGTAGCCTTCGGCATCGGCCAACAACCTGCTTTTCTGCTCCTGGCCACTCGACATGCTGGCGCGCCGTATCCGCTGTTTATGCCCAGAAAAAGGCGCGTTTCATGCAAGCCCCAACCTCGTGCGCCATGCCGCGTCGAGCAGGTCCTGCACTTCGGCATGCTTCTGCATGTAGGCGGCGAAGAAGGGACAGATCGGGATGACCTTGAGATCGCGCCTTCGCACCTCGTTCAAGGCGTAGCGAATGAGGGCTGAGCCGATACCCTTTCCTTCATGCTCCGGCGGCACCTCAGTGTGGAGGAACCGGATCTTGCCCGGGGGCAGATCATATTCGGCAACGGCCAAGCTGCCGTCGCCGAGATCGGCTTCGAAGCGCTGGCGCTCCGGATTGTCGCGGATGGCGAGGTCGCTCAAAGCGCGTCGATATGTTCGGGTTGGCGGTCAAAATGGTCGTGTCGCCCGTCGACGTAGCGGATGTTCTTCGCCAGCAGATCTGGATCGACGCCTTCGAGTGTAGGAACATTGATCGCGACAATGTGCTTGCCGTCCGGCCCCTTCCCATCGGCATGGGTGCGAATGCCGCAGGTCGAGCAGATGTGGTACGTCAGGTTCGGCTGCTCGCGATTGGGCGGGGTCCAGCGGTAGTGGATCTGATCCGTTTCACCGCCCTTCGTGTAGCGAAACTTCTCGAACGGCGCGAAGGCGAACCAGGCGCGCGCCTTGCTGCACAAGGAGCAGTTGCAGCGCATCGTGCCCTTGTCGAGATCGAGGTCGACTTCGTAGCGGACCGCGCCGCAGTGGCACCCGCCTTCATATTGCTGTTCGGCCATGGCCGCGCTCCTTACCGTGATTGCCCGACAGCAATAAAGGCGCGGCGGTGGGCGGGGTTCCGCGGAGCGGCACTGCCCGACGGCCGCGTTATTGACGCGTCGCGGTACCTCCCCCGGCGACGTTCCACCACCAGCCCTGCGTGATGCAGCCGCTGGTGTCGGGCACGGTCGTCACTTCCTTGAATCGGGTCGTCGATGACGTGCCCGCACCTTGTGTCGCGCTCCTGCGGGCGGTGTCGCAGTCAGGACCCCAGAAGCCGCGATAGACGGCGTTGGGAACGCCCGCCGGCTTCGCCACTTCCTTCTGATATTCTAGCTGCTGATTGCGGACGGTTTCGGCGTGGGCCGCGAGCTGCTTTTGATAGTCCCCCGCCGCCTGTTCAGCGGCAAGCTTCATCTCCTGCTTCTTGCGCGCAACCTCATCCTGCGCGCGCTTGAAGTCGTCGACCTGCTTCTGCTGTTCGGCTAGCTTCTTCTCATACTCCGCCTTGTCGGCCGCGAACTTCGCGTCGGCTTCGGCATTGGTCATCTTGTGGCGCGCGGGAGCGCTGATGGAGACGGAGTTGTCCGGAGCGCGGGGGCTTGGCGTATCTGCCTCGTCCTCGGCCACTTCGGTGGAAGGAGCGCCCCCAACCGGATTTCCGGACCAGTCGCTGACGGCGAGAACGCCTGCTCTGCCGTCCGGGCGCCAGTCGGAGACCAACGAACCTTCGAATTTGATATAGTTCCTTGAGCGCAGCTTCGCGGAGACGGCGAGGGCGTGATCCTTCATCGTCGTCACCCAGCAGCTGTCATGGCGCATGCCATGGTCCTCGGTGAACTTCGAGAATTGCCCGACAATGTTCTCGAAGGTGTAGCCCGACACGCCGCGAACGTCGTCCGGCTCCTTCGCGAACTGCGCTTCCCACTCCCTGATCCCGTCGTATTTCCAGGTCGGATAGGAATCGCCGATCGCATCCCCTTTCAGCGTGAAAAGCTGCGTGTAGTGCGCAGTGCCTTCGATCTCCTCGGCCGAGCAGGCCAAATAGATGACGTTCGCCGCATTGGCAGTCGTAGCAAACGGAAGCGCGGCGAGCACCGCGGCAATTCTGAAACGCATTACTGACACCCCCGAGATTGATGCTCGTTAGTCTTAAGCGGCGCGTATCCAAAACGAAGACCGGCGAACGCGAAAAGTCCGAAAGGTCACACTGGCACACGCGTGCGTGCGCCTACGCGTGCGCGGGCCAGCGGTCGTGGCGATGTTGGATGGGGAGTGCTGCGGGCGCTTTCCCTGGCTCAGGACAGGCATCCGTGAGCCTAAGCCACAAGAAAGGAGTTGTAGGACAGTACGAACTGCCGTGCGCCTAGAACAATGCGTGTCGAACCCAGCGCATCAGTTCGTCGAAATGCTGGTTTGCTCGACGCCTCTCGCTGGCTTAGGCCCGCCGTAAGAGCCAGTCGGGGGACATGATGAAACGAGCGATCGCCTTTTCAATTCTGGGTATCTGCTTGCTGACGACCGAGGCACCCGCCCAGACGGGCGCAAAGCCTTTCTATCCGCCCTGGGGCTACGATCTCAGCGCCTTCGACCGTTCGACGAAGCCGGGCGACGACTTCTTCCAATTTGCCAACGGTGCCTATCTCGCGCGGACGGCGATCCCGCCCGATCGAGTGATTGCGTCGCGCAGGTTTGAGATGACCGACCGCATGGAGGGTGAGCTCAAGAGCATTCTCGAGGCCGCGGCCCGCTCCGCGTCCAATCAACCTTCCGACCTGAAAGGAAAGGTCGGGGCGTTCTACGCGGGGTTCATGGACGACTCCCTGGCCGAAAGGTTGGGAGCGTCGGCCCTAAAGCCCGAGCTGGACGCAATCCGGTCGGCGGACCGCAGCGGCCTGGCCCGGCTCATGGGGCAATCGGTTGCCGGGCTCTATCCTTCTCCCTTCGCCCTGACGATTGATACGGATCTCAAGAAGCCCGACGCCTATGCGCTCTACGTCGGCCAAAGCGGCCTGGGTCTTCCCGACCGCGACTATTATCTCAAAGACAGCTTCGCGGAGCAGCGCGCGGCATATGCTGTCTATATCGAAACCCTGTTGCGGCTTTCCGGCTGGCCAGAACCCAAGGCAGCCGCGGAGCGCATCATTCGGCTCGAAACAGCGATAGCGGAAGCCAGCTGGACCCGCGCCGAGCAACGCGATCTTACCAAGCAATATCACCCGGTCTCACCGGCGGAGCTGGCGAAGCTTGCGCCCAATTTCGATTGGCCTGCTTTTCTCGATGCGGCCGGGGTGGGCGAAAGGTCGCGATTTGTCGTCACGACGGACACGTCGCTTTCGAAGATTGCGGCGCTGGTCGGCGCAGCGCCGATTGAGACGCTGCGTGAGTGGATGGCCTTTCGAAGCGCCGACACAGCCGCCCCGTACCTATCAAGGGCCTATACTCAAGCCTACTTCCAGTTCCGCGAGAAGACGCTCGCCGGCCAGGCCGAGGAGAAACCCCGGTGGAAGCGCGGAATGGCGGCGGTCGGCGGCACGGACTGTGTCGACGCCACTACTTGCCTTGGAACGATGAACTGGGCGGTTGGCCAACTCTATACGGCGCAATACTTCCCGCCGGCGACAAAAGCCTCGATGCAGGTCCTGATTGCCAACCTCATGAAGGCGTTCGAGAACCGCATCCACAAGCTCGACTGGATGGGTCCTGCCACCAAGACCGAAGCATTGAAGAAGCTCGCCACCTATCAAATCAAAGTAGGCTATCCGGACAAGCCTCGCGACTATTCGAACATTACCATCCGCCGGGACGATGTGCTCGGCAACGTCCGTCGCCTCGCCGATGCGAACTGGGTGTTCTACCGGGACCGCAGCAAGGGCGCCGTCGACAAGTCCGACTGGCTCATGACCCCGCAGACCAACAACGCCTACAACGGATCGCTTCGGGACATCGTTTTCCCCGCCGGAATCCTGCAGGCCCCGATCTTCGATCCCAATGCCGATCCTGCGATCAATTATGGAGCCATCGGTGCGGTCATCGGCCATGAGTTGACGCATGGGTTTGACGATCAGGGAAGGACCATCGATGCGTCCGGAGCCCTTCGCGACTGGTGGACTCCTGAGGACGCCGCGGAGTTCAAGCGCCGCGCCGCGATCCTCGGTGCTGAATATGCCAAGTTCGAGCCAGTCCCCGGATCGTTCATCAATCCGGACCTGACGATGGGCGAAAACATCGCCGATCTCGGCGGCCTGGCGATGGCGCTCGATGCCTATCGCCTGTCGCTTGACGGGAAGCCCGCGCCGGTTCTCGATGGCCTTACTGGCGACCAACGCGTATTCCTTGGCTGGGCCCAGGCCTGGGCGGGCAAGGCGACCCCCGAAGAGATCCGTCGATACACGACGAGCGATCCGCACAGCTTCCGCAAGTACCGGGTCAATGGAGTCGTTCCCAATTTGGACGACTGGTACGAGGCGTTCGGGATCAAGAAGGGCGACGCGCTCTACATCCCGCCGGAGGCCCGAGCGCGCATCTGGTAGCTGCACAAAGTGCCGAGCGCAGCGCCGCCGACGCGAAGCGTCGCCGAAGCAGCGCGAAGAGACGGAGTTTTGCCCGGCCGGCGCGCGAGCAAGCGGCCTAGGCCGCGCTGCGATCAGCCGCAGGCGCCATGCCGGGGGAATGGTGGACCGGATGATCGTCCGACGTCACGGGATCTACTCCCGTGACGGCTCACTCCTAATGTCCGCAATGGGTGGAAAGCAGACACTAGTGACTTCGGCTTTTCCCCCGTTTTGTCGTCCACCACACGACTAGGGCAACGTATGCCATTAGGAAGGCCGTGGTTGCCGTCCACACGACAAGACGTCCCTGACGCAGGCAGGCTGCTGCCTCAGCGTCGGTTGTGCCGGCACCGCAGTCCCCACGGAAGAAGGCAACGAAGGCCACGACGACCGCGACCATGGTCCAATATGCGATTGTGCTGACGATCAGTTCTATCCACCAGCGCATATGGGCAAGATGTCAGCGCATCCTAATGTCTGCAATGGGTGGAAAGCAGACATTAGGACGTTCTTCAAACGACGCGTCTAGACTCAGGGGCAACGTGTTCTGAAAGATCGAATATGCGGGTCTCTCTAACATCGCACCTAATTGCGGTCGCTGCTCTGGGCGTCTCCCAAGCGGCAGCAGCAACGAGTCCAAGTTGGCAATTAGCAGGCACGACCTACAATTCCGTCGCGTTCGTTGACCTCAACTCCGTGCGTCATGAGGGCACATCGAGAGCGTTCACCGCCATGCGCATCTCGGGACAGCCCATCAGGGACCGCTGGAAAAGCGTCGTTCAGAAGCTCATCGTAAACTGCGATACGCGAGTGTTCATCGATGC